>NZ_CP044972.1:925384-1233846 GCF_010104355.1 Hydrogenophaga sp. PBL-H3 | reverse complement strand
GGCGTGGCCACACTGTTTGGCGGCGAGGCACCACCGCCGGTGGACCCGAACGCCGCCGACGTCACGGCCGAGATGGTGCGCGCCTCGCTGGCCAACCAGGGCCTGCTGGCCGGCCTGGTGATCTACCTGCCGGTGCTCATGGCCTTCTGGCATGCGCCTGCCCTGGTGCACTGGCACGGCGTGAGTCCGGGCAAGAGCCTGTTTTTCAGCTTCATGGCTTGCTGGGGCAACAAAGGCGCCATGCTGTTCTACACACTGGGCTGGGTCGGCGTGTTCATGCTGGTGGGACTGTTCATGAGCTTGCTCGGCGCCCTGTTCGGCGGCGCGGGCGCACTCAATATCGTGCTGTACCCGGCCGTGCTTTTCATGGCCTCCATGTTTCACACCTCGATTTATTTCACCTTTGTTGACAGTTTTGACCCCGCCGAGCGACTCGCCCCCACCACCACCGGAGAAGATGCATGAGCCAACACACCCTGCAAGGCCGCGTCGAGAGCGAAGTGACCTGGTTTCAGCGCCGCGACACCCTCAAGGCCGCTGCGGCGTGGGTGGCCATGGGCGGTCTGCCGGCTGCCATGGCGCAGCAACGCAGCAACGTGGTGGAGCTGGTCGGCGACGTGCTGCTCAACGGCCGGCGCATGCTGCCGGAGCAGACCATCCAGACCGGTGACGAGATCTTCACCGGCCCGGCGTCGCGACTGATCTTCGTGTTGGGCAATGCCTCGTTCAACGTGCGCCAAAACTCGCGCATGACGGTGGAGCGTGGCGCCACCCTGCACACCGTGAGCCTGCTGCGACTGCTCACGGGCGCGGTGGTCAGCGCGTTTGGCCGTGGCAGCAACCGCGCCATCGTCACCCCCACGCTGACCGCCGGCATCCGCGGCACCGGCGTCTACACCGAGGTGTTTGCCGAACAGGCCAACCGCAGCTATTTCTGCAACTGCTACGGCACGGTGGACATGCAGGCTGGCGGCAACAAGGCGCTGTCGGTGTCGAGCTACCACCAGTCGTTCTGGGGCGAAGCCGAACCCAAGGCCGGGCGCTTCCTCACGCCGGCACCGGCCCTGAACCACACCGACGAAGAGCTGGAGTTCCTGGCCCGCCTGATCAACCAGCGCACCGCCTGGCAGATCGCCGGGCGCACCGGCGTGAAGGACGGACGCGGCTACATGGAGCAGCGCCCACCCGAAGCGCACCCAGCCGTGCCGCGAAGCTGATCGGATTCAGCCCGGTGCCCTGGCCTTGTAGGCCGCGATTGCCTTGGCCAGGTCCGCGTATTCCTCGCAAGTCTGGTTGCCACAGATCCGGGCCAGTTCGGCCAGGTGTTTCTCGGCATCGGCGGGTCGCTTGTCCATGAGATAGGCCTCGCCGATGTACTCGTGTGCGCCCTTGTGCCCGGGGTCGATCTGAAGCGCCAGCTTGTAGTGCTCGAACGCCTTGGCCAGATCGGGCCTGGCCTGTTTGCGGTGGCTGTAGCCCAACAGGTTGTGCGCGTCGGCGTTGCGCGGCTCGGTCTTCACCGCAGCGTTGAGTTCGGCAATCGCCTTGGTCCAGTTCTTCGCTGCCATGGCAGCGCGCGCCGCGACCATGTGCTCTTGCGCGTTGGGCCCCATGTTGCTGGGTGTGTCTGCGGCCCAGGCCACCGGCAGGGCACACACGAGGGCCAGCAGTCCGGTCATGGCGGTGTTTTTCATGGCGTCTCCAAGGTTCGGGTGTCGGATTGGAGCACGGCGACAGCGCAAGGAGCGCCATCTCCCGAGGGTTTGCGTCAACCAAACACAAAGGCCTCTGCCGACTTGCGCCGGCAGAGGCCCTGGATGCTCAGTGGATCAGAGGCCGATCACGCCGCCGTCTTCCCGGGTGATCACGATGGTTGCCGAGCGCGGACGGCCGGCTGGGCCATGGCCTTCGTTGCCTGGCCACTGGCTCTGGAACTTGAACGGGCCCGCACCCAGTGCCGGGGTGTTTTCACCCGGGTGCTGGATGTTCACGAACAAGGTCCGACCGTCGTCCGTTTCGGTCAAGCCGGTGATCTCGGCGCCTTTGGGGCCCACCAGGAACCGGCGCAGGCGCGCTTCGCCCAGCGTGGCGCCGATGAAGGTGTTCTTGCTGCCAGAGGCACCGCCCAGGCTGTTGTTCACCGTGATCGCTCCGCCATCGCCCACCTGACCGGGGAGCGCCGCCAGCAACATGCAATTGGTCTCGTCGGTGTAGGCACCGTCGTCGGTCTGGATCCAGCAGATGCCGGTGGCCTGGCTGAACCACAGACCATCGGGTGACGAGAAGTCGTTCTTGTCGGTCAGCTCGGAAAGGTTGATGCCGGCGCCCGCGTCTTCTTCGGCGCCGAAGAGGAAGATGTCCCAGGTGAACTGGACGGCGGTGGCAACGCTGCCGAGTTCGCGGAACCGGATGATGTGGCCATTGGGGTTGCCCGAGCGGGTCAGACCGTCGTTGTCGGCGTAGGCGCGTGGGTTGGCTCCGTCGGTATTGGCCACGGTGCGGCTGCTGTTGTTCGTCATGGTGAAGTAAACCTCACCGTTCTTGGGATTGATCGCGCCCCACTCCGGGCGGTCCATGCGGGTGGCGCCCACGGCGGTGGCCGCGTGGCGGGTGTTGACCAGCACGTCGGCCTGGTTGGCAAACGTGTAGGTGGCGGCATAACCCGGGTTCAATGCGGAGACGTTGGCGGTGTTGAGCTCGATCCAGACGCCACTGCCGTCATCGTTGAACTTGGCCACATACAGCGTGCCTTCGTTCAGGTACTTGTCGCCAGCGGCCATGCCGCGGCCCTCGTCGCGTGGGTCCCACACGGCCGTGGTGACGAACTTGTAGATGTACTCGTTCTGCGAATCGCAGCCCATGTAGAAAGCCAGCGGCTTGCCCTTGACGGGGATGCTGCAGACGGCTGCTTCGTGCGCGAAACGGCCCATGGCCACGCGCTTGGCGGGCACGGCATCCGGGTTCAGCGGATCGATCTCGACGTTGAAGCCGAAGGTGTTGGGTTCGTTGCGGAAGTCTTGCGCCGCGCTGGCTCCCGGTGCTGACACATCCCAGCGGGCAAAGCGGTCGTCCGTGGCCTTGGTGGCCACCGCCGACCAGCCCTGGCCAGGTGCGCCGGTGGTGCCGGTGAACGGGGCACGGATCACGCCGTAGCGCTGGCGCGAGGCCTTGGTTTTCGCATCCACGTCGACCGAACCATTGGGCATGTAGAAGTAGGTGGCCCAGTTTTCCTCGCAGGCCAGGTAGGTGCCCCAGGGCGTCTTGCCGTGGCCGCAGTTGTTCAAGGTGCCGCGCGAAGTCTTGCCGGTGGTGTCGTACCGGGTGACCATGAAGCGGTGAATGTCGGCCAGGTGGGCGTCCGGGCCGGCCATGCGCACCGGCGTCTGTCCGTTCACGCGGCGGTTGAGTTCGGAGTCCACCACATATTCCCAGCGACCATCACGACCGCGGCGCACTTCAACGATCGACACCCCGTGGTGGTTGATTTCCTTGAACACTTCGGATTCCAGGCGCGTGCCCAGATCCCAGCCACCCGACGACGCCGAGAACTGGGAGAACTTCTTGCCCGACACACCGTTGGTGGTCTGACCTTTTTCGTGGAAAAAGTGGGCATCGGCCGAGCTCTCGTGGTTGACCACCAGCACGGCGCGGCGGGTGTCGCGCTCGGTGTAACGGCCACGTGGGCCGACATGGAAGATGTCCATGCCATCGTGGTGGTCGCCGATGCGCAGGCTCCAGTCATCGGCTTCCGTGCCCTGGTTGCTGTAGTCCGGAACGTCGCTGGAGATGCGGTCGCCAGTGGCGTGCAACACCGTGAAGGTGAAGCCGGCAGGCAGCACGATCTGGTCGGCGATGCTTTTGGCAACGGCGTCGAAGTCCAGCTCGGCTGGTTTTTGCTCGGCCCGGGCTTCGGACATGCCCATGAGAGGGATGCTGGAGACAGCAACCAGCCCCAGGCCACCCTGGATCAGGTGCCGGCGCGACAGGCGGCCGCGTGCCAGCACCTCCTGGAAATGCTCGGCGTCGGAATGGTTGCAATCGTCAATGGGGTGGTGGGCCATGGGGCGTCCTGTGGGTGGGTTATATGAGCCACCCAGTGTCCAAAGGCTGCGTGACCGTTCCTTGACGAACGAGCCACACGGCATGGTCCGTTTGGATGTCCCTCTGTCATCAACGCTTCACGCAAATTCTTTCCGCGCGCCTGCGGGGTTGTCACGCAACGGTCACGCGACTTGCACATCATCGGCTGCGACCAACAACCCGAGCACGAGCCCATGACCACAAACTCCCAGCGCCCCAGCGACATCTTTCACGACGAAGACTCCAACACCAGCAACAACCCCAGTTTCGACAGCGTGCTGTCCACGCGCCTGAGCCGCCGCAGCCTGCTGGGCGCCGCCGGCGTTGCCACGCTGGGCGGCACGGCGCTGACCGGGTGCGCCACCAGTGGCCCCGCAGCGCCGGTGAGCAGCCTGGGCTTCAAGCCCGTGGCCAAGTCCACGGCCGACCAGGTGACCGTGCCCGAGGGCTACACCGCGCGCGTCATTTACGCCCTGGGTGATCCGCTCAATGCCGCGACGCCGGCCTTCAAGAACGACGGCACCGACGCCGAGTTCGGCAACCGCGCGGGCGACCACCACGACGGTATCGAGTGGTTCGGCCTGGACGCATCGGGCAAGCCCTCGGACAGCTTCAACTCGCGTGGCCTGCTGGCCATGAACCACGAAGCCACCACCGACGAAAAACTCAGCTCCTTCTTCATCCACGCCAACGGCGGCACGGCCACCCTGCCCCGCCCGGCGGCCGAAGTGGACAAGGAACTCATGATCCACGGCCTGTCGGTCGTGGAAGTGCAGACCGACGGCAAGGCCTGGGCCACGAAGCCAGCCTCGGCCTTCAACCGCCGTGTGACCACGATGACGCCGGTGACCATCCACGGTCCGGCGCGCGGCAGCGAACACCTGGTCACCAAGTACAGCCCCGACGGCACGCAGGCGCGCGGCACGCTCAACAACTGCGGCACCGGCCGCACACCCTGGGGCACCTTCATCTCGGGCGAAGAGAACTGGTTCGGCTACTTCTTCCGCGACGCCAAGGACGACGACGCGCGCAAGAAGGACAAACAGGTGCAAGCCCTCAACCGCTACGGCCGCAAGGCGGGCACGGCCAGCCGTCACGGCTGGGAATCGGGCGGCAGCGCCGACACCTACACGCGCTGGAACAACGGCGCTGTGGCCGCCAGCGCGAAGGACGACTTCCGCAACGAGATGAACACGTTCGGCTACATCGTCGAGCTTGACCCCTACGACAAGACCACCACGCTGCGCAAGCGCACCGCCCTGGGCCGCATGGGTCACGAAAACGCCACCTTCGCCCGCGCCGTGGCCGGCCAGCCGGTGGTGGCCTACATGGGCGACGACGCGCGCGGCGAGTACATCTACAAGTTCGTCTCCGCAGCCAAGTGGGACCCGGCAGACGCCAACCCCGCCAACCGCCTGGCCGCGGGCGACAAGTACCTGGACAAGGGCACCCTGTTCACCGCCCGCTTCAAGGGCGACGGCACCGGCGAGTGGCTGGAACTCTCGATGGACAACCCGGTGATCGCCGGCAGTTCGTACTTCGAGTTCAAGAGCGAGGCCGACGTGGCCGTGTTCACCCGCCTGGCAGCCGACGCGGTGGGTGCCACGCGCATGGACCGACCCGAATGGGGTGGCGTGAACCCGAAAAACGGCGAGGTCTACATCACGCTGACCAACAACAGCGCGCGTACCGTGGCCACCGTGGACAGCGCCAACCCCCGCGTGTACACCGACCTGAAGGCCGGCAAGGAGCAGAAGGGCAACGTGCACGGCCACATCGTGCGCATGTCGCAAAAGAACCCGGCCGATGACGCCTTCCAGTGGGACATCTACCTTTTTGCCTCGGAAGCCGACTCCGACAAGTCGCAGGTCAACCTCTCCAGCCTGACCGACGACAACGATCTGTCATCGCCCGATGGCCTGGTGTTCAGCAAAGCAACTGGTCTCTGCTGGATCCAGACCGACGACGGCGCCTACACCGACAAGACCAATTGCATGTTGCTGGCTGCCCTGCCGGGCCAACGCGGTGACGGCGGCGCCAAGACGCTGACCCACGGCGACAAGCAGGTGACCACCCACGTGGGCAAGCCGCAGACGCCCGCCACGCTCAAGCGTTTCCTGGTCGGCCCCAAGGGTGCCGAAATCACCGGCATCACCGAAACGCCGGATGGCCGCGCGATCTTCGTGAACATCCAGCACGCGGGTGAAAACACGAAGATGGCCGATGTGAACGACCCGTCGAAATTCGAGAGCCGCTGGCCGGCGAACGCGGGTTACGGTGCGGGCCAGCGCCCACGCTCGGCCACCATCGTCATCACCAAGAACGATGGCGGAATCATTGGAAGTTGACCCCCCGCGTCGCCTTCGGCGCCTCCCCCCTTGAAAGGGGGGCGACACCTGGGGCCGGCGGAGCCGGACCCGCGGTGTCCCTGGGCTGGACCGCTTCAAGCGATCCCGGTCACGCTCCGACTGGCTTGAGCATCTTCAGACGATTTGCGTGAGTTTCGCGACGCTGAGCGCGAGCCACTTCGTACCATGGCGGCTGAAGTTCACCTGCGCGCGGGCGTCATCGCCCGCGCCCTCGATGGACAGCACCTTGCCCTCGCCGAACTTGTTGTGAAACACCGCCATGCCGGCCTTGATGTCGGTGCCGCGGTCGGGCTCGGGCGCCTGCTGGCCCAGGCCTTTGGGGTCGCCCTTGTCGTTGAAGCCGGGTGACCACGAGGGCTGCAGCGCCGGCGGCGCGCCGAAGTTGCGCCGTCCGTTCTGCCACTGGCCGCCGCCTCCGCCCGCACCACCCGGCGCACCCCAGGCCGGCTGTTGCGGCGTCAGCCACTTCAGGCAGGCTTCGGGCAGTTCGTCGAAGAAGCGGCTCTTCATGTTGTAGCGCGTCTGGCCGTGCAGCATGCGCGTCTGTGAGTGGCTGAGGTACAGGCGCTTGCGCGCACGCGTGATCGCCACGTACATCAGTCGGCGTTCTTCTTCCAGCCCGTCGCGGTCGCTCATCGAGTTCTCGTGCGGGAACAGGCCCTCTTCCATGCCGGTGATGAAGACCACATCGAATTCGAGCCCCTTGGCGGCGTGCACCGTCATGAGCTGCACCGCGTCCTGCCCGGCCTGCGCCTGGTTGTCGCCGGACTCGAGCGCGGCGTGCGTGAGGAAGGCGGCGAGTGGGCTCATGGTCTCGCCGGTGTCGGGTTCGACAACATCCGTTCGGTCTGAGCTTGTCGAAGACCCTGATTCCCGATCATCCTGAGCTTGTCGAAGGACAGGCTCAGGGCGAACGGACATCTCGGGATCCAGCCCCTGGCTCGCCGGGCTCTGCGTCAAGGCCGCACCATCCCCCGTGCGAGCCACTGCATCACGCCCAAAGCCCTCAATGCCCACGAAGCTCTTGGCCGCGCTCACCAGTTCCTCCAGGTTCTCCACCCGGTCCTGCCCTTCGCGCTCGGCGCGGTAATGCTCCACCAGGCCGCTGTGGTCGAGCACCAGCTCGATGATCTCGGCCAGCGTCATGCCCTCGGAGCGTTCACGCAGCACATCAAGCTTGGCCACAAACGCGCCGATGGCCACCCCGGCGCGCCCGGTCACCGCGCTCACGGCGTCGTGCAACGAGCAGCCCGAGGTGCGCGCGACGTCCTGCAGCTGCTCGATGCTGCGCGCGCCGATGCCGCGCGGCGGGAAGTTCACCACGCGCAGGAAGCTGGTGTCGTCGTTGGCGTTCTCCAGCAGGCGCAAATACGCCAGCGCGTGCTTGATCTCGGCGCGCTCGAAGAAGCGCAAGCCGCCGTACACGCGGTAGGGCATGGCCGCGTTGAACAGCGCGGTTTCCACCACGCGGCTTTGCGCATTGCTGCGGTAGAGGACAGCCATCTCCACCTTGGGCACACCCTCGCGCGCCAGCTGCTTCATCTCGTCGACCATCCACTGCGCTTCGGCAAAATCGCTCGTGGCTTCATGCACCCGCACCGGCTCGCCCGCGCCGGCGTCGGTGCGCAGGTTCTTGCCCAGGCGGTTCGTGTTGTGGCTGATGAGTTCGTTGGCCGAGTCGAGGATGTTGCTGCAGCTGCGGTAGTTCTGCTCCAGCTTGATCTGGTGGCGCACGTTGAACTCGCGCACGAAGTCGGCCATGTTGCCCACGCGCGCACCGCGAAACGCATAGATGCTCTGGTCGTCGTCGCCCACTGCAAACACGGCGTTGCCCGAGCCCGGCAAGCCTTCGAGCGGCGGCGCGCTGAACATCTTGATCCAGGCGTACTGCAAGCGGTTGGTGTCCTGGAACTCGTCGATCAGGATGTGGTGAAAGCGGCGTTGGTAGTGCTCGCGCACCGGATCGTTGTCGCGCAACACTTCGTAGGAGCGCAGCATGAGTTCGCCGAAGTCCACCACGCCTTCGCGCTGGCACTGCTCTTCGTACAGCGCGTACAGCTCGACCTTCTTGCGCGTCTCTTCGTCGCGCGCCACCACATCGCGCGGGCGCTGGCCGTCTTCCTTGCAACCGCTGATGAAATACTGGATCTGCTTCGGCGGATAACGCTCGTCGTCCACGTTGAACTGCTTGCACAGCCGTTTGACGGCCGAGAGCTGGTCTTGCGTGTCGAGAATCTGGAACGTGGCGGGCAGACCCGCGAGCTTGTGGTGCGCACGCAGGAAGCGGTTGCACAGGCCGTGGAAGGTGCCGATCCACATGCCACGGACGTTCACCGGCAGCATGCTGGAGAGCCGCGTCATCATTTCCTTGGCGGCCTTGTTGGTGAAGGTCACCGCCAGCACACCGCCGGGCGTGACCTGCCCGGTCTGCAGCAGCCAGGCAATGCGGGTGGTGAGCACACGGGTCTTGCCCGAGCCCGCCCCGGCCAGGATGAGCGCGTGCTCGGCCGGCAGCATCACGGCAGCGCCTTGTTCGGCATTGAGACCCGCGAGCAGCGGGGACGGAACAACGGGTTCTTCAAACAGCATGGCTCGATTGTAGGAAGCGCCCTGCGCCGCGCGCCGTATACGGTCATGCGTATGGCAGCCATACGGTGTGGCCAGCGCGCAAAGCCGCCCCCAAGAGGCCCAAGGCGCCTAGAATCAGTCACCGGGCCCAAGATTCTTGCGCCCGGTTTTTTGTGCCTGACGCACAAAGCCGGCCAAGCCAAGCGCTCTCCCTGTTCAACAACAGTTTTCTGGAGCCTGGTTCTTATGGAGATATTCGACTACGACAACGTTCTGCTGCTGCCGCGCAAGTGCCGCGTGGAGAGCCGTTCTGAATGCGACGCTGGTGTGGAGCTCGGCGGTCGCAAGTTCAGGCTGCCGGTGGTGCCGGCCAACATGAAGACGGTGGTGGACGAGTCCATCTGCGTCTGGCTGGCGAAGAACGGCTATTTCTATGTGATGCACCGCTTCGATCTGGACAACCTGAAGTTCGTGCGCGACATGCACGCGCAGGGTGTGTTTGCCTCGATCTCGCTGGGCGTGAAGGCCCCCGACTACGCCACGGTGGACCAGCTGGTGGCCGAGGGCCTGGCGCCCGAGTACATCACCATCGACATCGCGCACGGTCATGCGGACAGCGTGAAGAACATGATCGGTTATTTGAAGGAGAAGCTGCCTTCATCGTTCGTGATCGCGGGCAACGTGGCCACGCCGGAAGCCGTGATCGATCTGGAGACCTGGGGCGCGGACGCGACCAAGGTGGGCGTGGGTCCGGGCAAGGTGTGCATCACCAAGCTCAAGACGGGCTTTGGCACCGGTGGCTGGCAGTTGAGTGCGCTGAAGTGGTGCGCGCGCGTGGCGACCAAACCCATCATTGCCGACGGCGGCATCCGCAGCCATGGCGACATTGCCAAGAGCATTCGCTTCGGTGCGTCGATGGTGATGATCGGCTCGCTGTTCGCGGGCCACGAGGAGTCACCGGGCCAGACGGTGGAGGTGGATGGCGTGCTCTACAAGGAGTATTACGGCTCGGCGAGCGACTTCAACAAGGGTGAGTACAAGCACGTGGAGGGCAAGCGCATCCTGGAGCCGATCAAGGGCAAGCTGGCCGACACGCTGGTGGAGATGGAGCAGGACGTGCAGAGCTCCATCAGCTACTCGGGCGGCACGAAGCTGATGGACGTGCGCAAGGTGAACTATGTGATCCTGGGTGGGGACAATGCGGGGGAGCATTTGTTGATGTGAGGGGCTTTGGGGGCCACCGGAGAAAAACATCAACCCGAGAGCAGCCCAAGCGCCAAGCGATGCAACCGATGCTTGGGCTGCGCCAGAGCCTCGACGATGCTGAAGTGGTTGAGACCCGGCAAAGCCTCGCACACCGGCACCACTTCCGACCCCCAGGCCTGCTGGATGAGGCGGTTGTGACGCAGGAACTCGCTGCTCTCATCGGCACCCGCGGCCGCATACAACTGACCCCGGCCCTCACGCACCAGCGGCGCAGGCAAGCGCGCCGGGCTCGCCTTCTTCACCTGGGCCGGCGTCAAATTCAACGACGACTGCACGAACGGCGTGAGCCGCACCGGCTCCAGGTCGTACAGGCCCGAAATGGACAGCGCGTTCTTCACCAGCGCTTCGGGCAGATCGTCACCCACGCGCTGCCATTCACAGGCCAGCATCATGGTGGCCAGGTGCCCACCCGCCGAGTGGCCCACCACCGAAATGCGGTGCGGGTCGCCACCGTGCGCGGCGATGTGGCGAAACGTCCAGGCCAGGGCCTGCACCATCTGCATCACGATCTCGGGAATGGTCACCGCCGGACACAGCGCGTAGTTGGGCATCACCACACAGGCGCCGTGCTTCGTGAACGCGGGTGCGATGAAGGAGTGGTCGGACTTGTCCAGGCTGCGCCACCAGCCACCGTGGATGAACACCATCACCGGCGCCAGCGGCGCACCCGCCTTGCGCGGCGCGGGAAAGATGTCCAGCGTCTCACCGGGGCCGTGGCCATAGCTCACATCGAGCAGCGGACGGCTGCTCCGGCGGGCCTGCGCGGAGGTCTGCGCCCAGCGCTCGAAATGCACCGCATGTTCGGGCACCCGCGCCCGGTTGTTGTACTCCTGGTCCAGCCAGACAGGGTCGGTCGAAGGTGTTTTTTCCATGGTCGCGCATTGTGTCATGGGGGTCGTTTTCAGCGTGTCCTGACGGGCTCATCAAACGCCGTTATTCTGTATACAAATGTGCGTCGCGATGGCGGACACCGCCTCCACACAAGCTTCTTCAACGCCTCTGCAACCCACCCAGTGAACACCTCCGCCTCCTCCACCCCACCCACCCCCGCCTTGCAAGTCGCCGTGCTCGGCATCGGCCTGATGGGTTTCCCCATGGCCCGCCGCCTGTGTGAAGCCGGCTGCGCCGTCAGCGCATGGAACCGCTCGCGCAGCAAGGCCGAGCGCTTGCAGCCTTTCGGTGCGCGCGTGGCCGACACGCCCGCCGACGCCGTGGCCCAGGCCGACATCGTCATCACCCTGCTTGAAAACGGCGACATCGTGGAAGACGTGTTGTTCACCCAGGGCACCGTGGCCAGTCTGCGCCCTGGCAGCGTGGTGGTCGACATGTCGTCCATCCTGCCGCGCCAGGCGCGTGACCACGCCGCGCGCCTGGCGGCCGCCGGCCTGCACCACCTGGACGCGCCCGTCTCGGGCGGCACGGTGGGCGCCGAGGCCGGCACGCTGGCCATCATGGTGGGCGGTGAGGTGGCCGATTTCGAGCGCCTGCGCCCTGTGTTCGAGCTGCTGGGACGCCCGGTGCACGTGGGCCCGCACGGCGCGGGGCAGTTGGCCAAACTCGCCAACCAGATGATCGTGGGCATCACCATCGGCGCGGTGGCCGAAGCGCTGCTGCTGTGCGAAAAAGGCGGCGCCGACATGGGCAAGGTCAAGCAGGCCATCACCGGTGGTTTTGCCGACAGCCGCATCCTGCAGGTGCATGGTCAGCGCATGGTTGAACGCGACTTCACCAAGCGCGCTGCGGTGGCGGTGCAACTCAAGGACATGCGCAACGCACTGACCACGGCCAGCGAAATCGGCTTCGATGCGCCCATCACCGGTTTGTTCGAGCAGCTCTACGCCCAGTCGGTCGATCACGGCCTGGCCGACCTGGACCACTCGGCGCTGTTCGTCGAACTGGCCAAGCGCAACGGCATGGTCTGAGCAACTTCATTCACTCCCAGCACAAGGCGTCTTCATGGCTTCTGAACCCTCGCAACGGATTGCCCTGGTCACGGGCGCGGGCAGCGGCATTGGCCGCGCGGTGGCACTGGGCTTGCTGCAAGACGGCTTTCACGTCGTGCTCACCGGACGCCGCCCGGAACCTCTGACTGCGGTGGTCGAGACGGCAACAGCGGCCGGCCAGCACGCGCTGGCGATACCTGCTGACGTGCGCGATCCGCAGAGCGTGCAAACCCTCTTCGACGAAATTGAGAAGCGCTACGGTCGCCTGGACCTGCTGTTCAACAACGCGGGCGTCAATGCCCCGGCCGTGCCGATCGACGAGCTTCCCATCGAGCGCTGGAAAGACGTGATCGACACCAACATCACGGGCGTGTTCCTGTGCGCGCGTGCCGCCTTCGGCCTGATGCGCCGGCAGACCCCGCAGGGCGGGCGCATCATCAACAACGGCTCGATCTCGGCCCATACGCCCCGCCCCTTCAGCAGCCCCTACACAGCGAGCAAGCACGCGGTGCTGGGCCTGACCAAGACCATTGCCCTGGACGGGCGCGACTTCAACATCGTGTGCAGCCAGATCGACATCGGCAACGCGCTGACTGAGCTCTCCGCGCGCATGACGCAGGGTGTGCGCCAGGCCAACGGCACCGTGGCCACCGAACCCATGATGGACGTGCAGCACGTGGCGCAGGCCGTGCGCTACATGGCCAGCCTGCCGCTCTCCACAAACGTGCTCAACATGACCGTGATGGCCAGCCAGATGCCGTTCGTGGGCCGGGGCTGAACCTGTGCGCAGGGGCTTTGCAGCCCCCGCTTTGAGCGCAGTGCCACCGCGCTCAGGCTGACGGATCGAGCGTGAATTCGGCCACCGTGCCCACGCCGCTCTGGCTGCGCACACGCACCTTGCCACCATGGTGGCGCACGATGCGCTGCACCATGCTCAACCCGATGCCGCTGCCTTCAAACTGCGACGCCGAGTGCATGCGTCGAAACGGCTGGAACAGGGCTCGGGCGTGTGCCATGTCGAAGCCCGCGCCGTTGTCGGCGACGCGGTACCAGGTGCGCCGTCCCTCCTGAAAGCTGTCCACCCGCACGCGCGCCAGTGGCACGCGCGCGGTGTACTTCCAGGCGTTGTGCAGCAGGTTCTGCCAGACCTGCGCCACCAGATCGGCGTCGCCCTGCGCGGGTGGCAGGGGATCGAACCGAATCTCGATGGACCGCGCCATGTCACCGCTGCACACCAGCGTCCAGGTGTCCTGGGCAAGGGCGCTCATGTCGATGGTGCTGCGCCGGAGGGCGTGCTGATCGATCTGTGCCAGGTTGCACAGCGCCTCGATCATGGCGTTCATGCGCCGCGTGGCCTTGTCCACCTGCTCGCTGTACTCCAGCGCCTCTTCGGTGTGACCCAGCTTCAGACGCTCGCGCATCAGCCCCATGAACCCCTGGATGGCCAGCAACGGCGCGCGCAGATCGTGCGCCACGGCGCGGGTGAACTCACGCAGGCGGTCCTCGCCCGTGTCGCTGGGCGGCACCGACTCGGGCGCGTCACGGCGGTCTTGCGCCAGCTCATCGTTCAAGGCCTGGTAGCCCTGGCGGAACACAGGGTCCTGCGCCAGGCGCTCGGTCACGTCGCGCACGATGCACAGCACGATGGTGAGCTCGCCCACGCGCAGCTTGTCGGCGCTGATCAGGCAGGCGCGCTGCTGGCCATCGGCGCGGGTCACGGCCACCGGCATCGCGTCCAGCAGCCCGTCCAGGTCGATCGCACGCGCCATGCGCTTGAGGTTGTCCATGCCGATGTGGTGGGCCAGGGCTCGCAACGGCTGACCCACCACCTCATGCTCGGGCAAACCCAGCAGGGCCGCGACCGCCGGATTGGCGTCCTGCACGACGCCACTCGCATGGTCGATCACCAGCATCGGTTCGGGGTTGCGCTGGAAGGTGTGGTCCAACAGCTCCTCGGAGCGGCGCAACGACTGCTCGGCCGCCTGGCGACGCGCGCGCTCGGTGGCCACTGCACGCCCGCGCTGGCGCAGCAGGTACACAGCCGCGAGCAACAGCAGCGACCCACCCACGGCGATCCACCAGGTCCACTGCAGCTGCTGCGCGAGGTCGCGCTCCATCGCCTGCCGTTCGGCGTTCGCGGGCTTGTCGCTGAGCCAGCGCTCGCGCAGCGCAGGCAGGGTGCCGTTGGTCTCCAGCCGATCCAGTGCGCCCTGCAGGTGCTGCCGCAGTTCGTCGTTGTCACGCACCACCGCCAGCGAATACGTTTGCAGGCTCAGGTTGGTCAAGCCGGCGACCAGGCCCGGCACGGCACCTGAGGCCACCACCGGATCGGCATAGGCGCGTGGCAGCAAGGCCATGTCGGCAAACCCGAGTTGCACCGCCTTCAAGGCCGACAGCGCGTCGGGCGTGCGCACGTAAATGGCGTCGATGCCGGAGAGCCACTTGCGCAAGCTCTCGCGCATGGGTTCGTGGTCCAGCACGGCAATGCGCGAACCCTGCAGATCCTGCAGGGCGCGCGGCGCAGGTTTGCCCACAGGCAGGTACACCGCAAAGGCCGGCGCGGCGTGGCCTTCGAGAAATTGGGCATAGGCACGCCGCTCGGTGGTTTCCACCATCGCGATCACGTCCACCCGTCCAGCCTTGAAGGCCTCTACCGTGGCAGGCCAGGCTTGCAGGCTGATGGAGACCTCCACACCCAGCTCGCGCCCGACAGCCTGCATCAGCTCGATCTGGAAGCCCTCGGGTTGACCGCTGGCGTTGAGCGACTCGAAAGGTGCGAACGCGGCGTCACCGCCGTAGCGCAGCGTGGTCTGTGCCCCGGCCACCGGGCAGGCCGCAACCCAGGCCAGGACCAGCGCGCACAGCCAGCGCCCGGCACGCCCGCCGAGCCATGAGCCATCTCCCCTCTGGTCTGATTTCGCGTGTGTGGATCGCGGCATGCTGGGTTGCGCAGGGTGGGTGAGCGGTCCACCATGGACCACACCCTGCCAGACAGTGCCACAAATCCGCTCCTGGCAGGTGTCAGCGGCGCGGCAAGCCACCCACTTGTCAGATACCCCCCACAACTTCTCCCCCCCAAATTACTGCATCGGTGGTATTTCCGGCATCCCCTCGCCCTCCCTAGCCTCGTTCGGTCTTGCGCCAGGAGCGCGCCACGAGGGAGGACCGGAATTGTCATCACACCACGATGTGGGGCTCATGCACGCGCTGAGCACAGAAGAAGCCGTCTGGCTGCTGGGCAGCCTGGCGGGCTTGCACCGCAAGCCCTTTGACGTCGAACTGCTGATCAAGCGTTTTGCCCCGCCGTGGGATCTGCCTACGCTGATCGAAGCCCTGGCCGGTCTCGGGCTCAAGGCGCAGACCGTTCCCTGGCCAGACCCCGCGCATCCACCCCCACCTTTTCCAGTGGTTGCCTTTGCGCGCACCGCCGGCCAAGACAGCGCCGGTACGCCGCTGCTGATTGCAAGCCGAAGCGACGGGCAACTGGGCTTGTTCCGCCCGGGCGAAGCACCGAGTGAACTGGACGACCTAAACGACCTGCACGCACTGAGCCCTGAGGTCCAGCCCTGGCTCTTGCTCTGCGCCGCGCAAGACCCGGCCACCCCAGCAGGGCCAGACGAAGACGGTGCCGCCAGCCCAGGCAAACGCCCGGCCTTCGGCTTCGCCTGGTTCATCCCCGAACTGCTGCGCCACCGCCGCCTGTGGCGCGATGTACTGCTGGCCAGCCTGGCCATTCAGCTGGTGGGCCTGGCCACGCCGCTTTTCACGCAGGTCATCATCGACAAAGTGATCGCTCACCACAGCGTGAGCACGCTCTGGGTGCTGGGCTTGGCGCTGGTGGTGTTCATGCTGTTCACCAGCACCATGAGCTGGCTGCGCCAATACCTGGTGCTGCACACCGGCAGCCGCATGGACGCGGTGCTGGGCGAGCAGGTGATGCGCCACCTGCTGCGCCTGCCCCTGCCCTACTTTGAAGCGCGCCCCACCGGCACGCTGGTGGCGCGGCTGCAGGGGGTGGACCCACCACCACCGGGGCACGACACCAACCTCAATGACGGTGCGCAGACCGGAACTCTGCAAAGCGGAGGTGACCTGCGAACCACGCAGATCCTCAGCGACCTGGCTTCGCCGCAACCAGTCCCGTTTGCGCCGGTGGACTGGTCCGCATGGAACGCCCGCCAGGCAACGCCGCCCTCCGCCCCCGAAATGGCGTCGATCCACGCGGGCGCCCAGATCGAACGGCACTGGCAACAACTGTTCGCCACCTTGCAGCAGATGGACGCTGAGCGAAGTGCCAACGACCTGTGGAGCGATTCGAGCCTGGGCACGGGTCACGCTCTGGCGGGTCTGACGGCGGGAGGCCAACAGGTCGATCTGGCGGGCGCCAGTGTCATCGGACTCGCGGTGGGCTCGGGCACGCACCTGGCCAGCTTCCATGGACTCAAGGAGGGGCTGGCCAGTCTGGCCGCCTGATGCCCATGACAACGGTGACCCGGAGGCAATGCCCGGGTCATCGTGGCCGTGCCCCCACCTTGAAGCAACAACACGATGACCGACACCCGCCACCCCGACCCCGCCCACCTCGCCTTCCACCCACCCCTGATCCGCCTGCAGCAACAAGCCCCCTCCCCCATCGGCCGGCGCGTGCTGTGTTGCCTGCTGGCTCTGCTGGTGTTCCTCATCGTCTGGGCTTCGGTAGGTCGGCTCGACATCGTGGCCGTGGCCGAAGGCAAACTGGTGCCCGAGGACTACCTCAAGATCGTGCAGCCCTCAGAGGCGGGCATCGTCAGCGCCATCCTCGTGCGTGAAGGGCAAACGGTACACAAAGATCAAGTGCTCATGCGCATGGACGCGCTCACCACCGAAACCGATCTCAACGCGCTGACCACCGAGCGTGGGCGCAAGCGGCTTGCGCTGCGCCGCCTGGACGCTGAACTGGCCGAGCAACGGCTGACCATCGACGCAGATGAACCGCAACCCCTGGCGCAAGAGGCCGTAGCCCAACAACTGGCGAACGAAGCGGCACTGGCCAGCGCACTGGCCGAAGAACGCAGCCGCATGCTCAAGGCGCAGCAAGAGCTGGCTGCCGCTCAGCAGCAAAGCCAGCGGCTGCAGGCGGTGCTGCCCCACTTCCAGGCCCAGGAAACCGCCTACGCACAGCTCGCCGACCAGGGGTTCACCGGCCAACTCATGGTCAGCGACAAGCGCCGCGAGCGCATCGAAAAAGAACAGGAACTCGCCACCCAGCAGCACGTGATCGCCTCAGCGCGGGCGAGCATCGACCAGTCGCTGAAAAAGCTGGAGCAAATCAAGGCCGAGCACCGCCAGCGCCTGCACACCGAGCGCGCGGAGACCCGTTCGCAGCTGGAACGGCTGGAGGCGGACTGGCAGAAACAGCAGCACCGCCGCGCCCTGATGGAGCTGCGCGCGCCACACGAGGGAATCGTGAAGGAGTTGGCCACGCACACCGTGGGCACAGTGGTGCAACCCGGCACCGTGCTGGCCACGCTGGTGCCGCAGCAGGCACCGCTGAAAGTGGAGGTGTGGGTGTCCAACGAAGACGTTGGTTTTGTGCGGCCGGGTCAGCCGGTCAAGCTCAAGTTCGCCGCATATCCGTTCCAGAAGTACGGCATGGCGCACGGCGAGTTGCAGTGGGTGAACGCCGATGCACAAACCGAAGAGCCGGGTCGATCGACCGCACCCGACGGCGCCCTGCCACCCCCGCGCTACAAGGCCACGGTGAGCCTGCGCGACGCGGCGCTGGTGCGCGACGATCGACGCCACGAACTCACCGCAGGCATGCAGGCCCAAGCCGAAATCCTGCTGGGACAACGCACCGTCTTGCAGTACCTGCTGTCGCCCGTGCAGCGGGCTTGGCACGAGGCTGCGCGCGAGCGTTGAAACGATAGCGCCTGAAAGTCAGGCCTGAACTCTGACGATCAACCCTTCAACGCAAAGCCCGCGATCTGCTTGTAGTTGTCCGAAATGGCGCGCAGTTCGTCCTGGCTGATCAGGTCATCGATGTTGTCGAATGGCTGTCCACCGCTGAGTTCGTCGGCCTTCATGATGATGAAATCCGGCGGCAGGGTGCGGTTGGTTTCCACCACGCGGGAGGTAGCGGGCAGGCGCGCGGCCTGGTAGCGCTGCAGGGCGGCGCGCAAGTCGCCACCCGCAGCGCGCTCGGTGGCGATCTCGTCGGCCAGCGTGCGGGCATCGATCAGCGCCTGGGCTGAACCATTGGAGCCGCGCGGGTACATCGGGTGGGCGGCGTCGCCCATCAAGGTCACACGCTCGAAGCTCCAGCGCGGCAGGGGGTCCTTGTCGACCATGGGGTACTCGAACACGTGCTCGGCCGAGCTGATGAGCGCGGGCACGTCGAGCCAGTCGAACCGCCAGTCGGCAAAGGTGGGGAGGAAGTCCTCGGTGCGGCCGGGCCGGTTCCAGTCGTTCATGCGGGCTTCGCTGTCGCGGATCTCGGCCACCCAATTGATGAGCTGGTTGCCCTGGGCGTCCACGTTGTCCACGATGGGATAGATCACCATCTTGCCGGTGTCGATGGAGCCAATGCGGATGTAGCTCTGGCCGCCCAGGATCGGTTTGTGCACCGAGGTGCCGCGCCAGGTGTTGATGCCGCCGTAGCAGACGCGGTCCTGCGGATAGAAGTGCTTGCGAACGCCCGAGTTCACGCCGTCGCAGGCCACGACCCAGGGCGCGCGCACCGGCGCTACAGGGCCTTGGGCGTTGTCGGCAAACGAGAGCGTGACGCCGCCGGCGTCTTGCGCCAGACCGTTGCAGCGGTGGCCGGTGTGCACATGCTCCGGGCCCAGGCGCTGGAGCGCCGCTTCAAACAGAATCCGGTGCAGCTTGCCGCGGTGGATGCCGAGCTCGGGCAGCTCGTAGCCCGCGTGGCGCCCACGCGCCTCGCTGTACACGCGCTGTCCGAAACGGTTGAAGAACACGCTCTCGCGGTTCTCGATGCCCACCGCCTCCAGCTGAGGCAGCAAGCCCAGCGCGGTCAACTCCCGCATGCCGTGCGGCAGCAGCGTGATGCCCACACCCAGCTCCTTGACCTCGGGCACGCCCTCATACACGTCGCAGGCGATGCCACGCTGGTGCAGCGCCAGTGCGAAGGCCAGCCCGGCGATGCCGCCACCCACCACCGCGATCGCGGTCTGATCTGCCATGGTCATTCCGCTTTGATGTTCTGCGCCTTGATCAGCGTGGCCCAACGCTCGGCGTCTTTCTGCACCAGCTGGCCAAACGCCTCGGGCGTGCCGGTGCTCGGGTCCATGCCCTGGGTGGAGAACGCTTTCTTCACGTCGTCGCTGTCCAGGATGCTGTTGATCTCGCGGTTGAGCGTGGCCACCATGGCCGGCGCCATCCCCTTGGGGGCAAACACGCCGTACCACATGTCCACGTTCACGTCGGCGGTGCGCGACTCGGTGAGCGTGGGCACATCGGGCAGCAGGGCATGGCGCTTGTCGCTGCCGATGGCCAGGGCCACCAGGCGCCCGCTGCGGATCTGCGGCAGCGCCACATGGATCGGCAGGAACATCGCATCCACCTGGCCACCCAGCATGTCGGTGAGCGCCGGGCCGGTGCCGCGGTAAGGAATGTGGGTGATGAAGGTCTTGCTGGTGTTCTTGAACAGCTCCATCGACAGGTGGTGCGGCGTGCCCACGCCGGGGGATGCGTAGTTGAACTTGCCGGGGGCCTTGCGGGCGGCGTCCACCAGGTCGGCAGCGGTCTTGAAGCCTGTCCTGGGATGCGTCACCAGGAGAAGCTGGCCCCAGCTGGTGAGGCTCACCGGCGTGAGGTCGCGCAGCGGATCGAACGGCACGGCGGGATAGAGGCTGCGGTTCATCACCAGGGTGTTCACGCTCACCAGCAGGGTGTTGCCGTCGGGCGCGGCGCGCACCACCGCCTCGGTGCCGATGTTGCCCGAGGCGCCGGCCCGGTTGTCCACCACCACCGGGCGCTTCAGGCGCTCGGACAGCTTGGGTCCGATGGTGCGTGCGATGAGGTCGATGCCGGTGCCCGGGGTGAAGGGCACGATCAGGCGCAACGGCGTGTCCGTCGGCTGTGCATGGCTCAGGCCGGTGCCGGCGAACACCACCAGGGCCAGCAATCCGCGACGCGCGCGGCAGGCGAGGGTTTTCGAGCGTGTCATCCGTTGTCTCCTATCGTTAGCATGCGAACCATTATGGAAGTCACACTTGGTTGGCCGCCATTCGTAGAATCCCGAGTTTGCCGACCATTCATGACCCTGAACGACCTGTACCAGCGCCCGGGCTTTTTGCTGCGCCGCACCCACCAGATTTCGGCGGCGGTGTTCGAGAACGCCTGTGCCAGCGTGGGACTGACCCCGGCGCAGTACGGCGTGCTCACGGTACTGGCCAACGAGCCCGGCCTGGACCAGACCCGACTGGCACGCGCGCTGGCCTTCGACAAGGTCACCGTGATGCGGGTGTGCAAGGGGCTGGAGGAGCGCGGCATGATCGAACGGCGGGTCTCCGAGCACAGCCGCCGGCAAATGGCCGTGGTGCTCACGCCGGCCGGCAAGAAGCTGCTGCTGCAGGCACGGGGCCCGGCGGAACAGGCCTACCAGCGCCTGCTCTCTCCGTTGACGCTCCCACAGCGGCAACAGCTGATCGAGATCCTTGAAACCCTCACCCAGGGCCTGGCCGACGACGCGCGCGCACCGTTTGTGCCACTGCTGCCCCCGCCGGCCACCGACAAACCGGTCGAATCGGCTGCCGCACCCCAGGCGCGAGCGCCGCGCAAACCCCGCACCAACACAGGGCGCAGCGCGCCGGCCAAGCGCGGCTGAGCGTCCCGCCGCCATCTGCTTTTGGTGCAGAACCCGCGCCCGGGCGGCGCGAAAGAGGGCGTGTCACCGGCAAACAGGCTGGCACGCTTTCTGCTGATACCCCACTTGCAAGAAGAGCGATCTGGGGTCCGCCCCCGAGACGGCTCAGCACTCAGGTGCACTAGGGTTCCGACCGCGTTCGCGGTGTCTGGTCCGAGAGTGTGCCGGCCTCATCGCAGGCTCCACGGAGGGACAAAAGCCCGGGAGAACGATCACAGATCGGTTCTTCCTGCGCGTCCTTTCAACCCATGGAGCCTCAATGATGAAAACCTCTGCCCCCACCCCGACGAGCCGGCGCAACCACTTCCTCAAGCCGGCCCTGGGCCTGGCGCTGTCGCTGGCAACACTCACCTCGTTCGCCCAGAGCGCCCCGTCCATGAAGATCGCCACTGTGGTGTGGATCGGCTATGGCCCGTTCTATGTGGCCGAGGCGCTGGACCTCTACAAAAAATACAACCTCAAGGTCTCGCTGCAGGTCTTCAACGACCCGGCGCTGATCCCCGCGGCCATCGCCTCGGGCGCGGTGGATGGCGGCATGCTGACCTACGACCAGGTGGTCGGGCAAGTCGCGGCCGGCCGCAACATGAAGGTGGTCATGCCCATCGACTACTCCAACGGTGGCGACGCCATCGTGGCCGACAGCAGCATCACCAAGGTCGCGGATTTCAAGGGCAAGAAGATCGGCTACAACCCGCTCTCCCCTTCGGACTTCCTGCTGTCTTACGCGCTCAAGACGGTGAACCTGAGCGAGAAGGACATCACGCCCGTGAGCATGACGCCCGAGGCGGTGCCCGCGGCCATGGCCTCGGGTCAGTTGCCCATCGGCGTGACCTATGAGCCCAGCCTGTCGCAGATCCTTGGCCAGGGCGGCGGCAAAAAATTCAAGGTGGTGTTCTCCTCGAAGAACGCGCCCGGCCTGATCGCCGACGTGCTGGTGTTCGACGACAAGGTCATCAAGGCCAAGCCGGCCGAGATCACCAACATCATGAAGGCGTACCTGGACGGCATGGCCTACATGAAGGCCAAGCCGGCCGAGGCGCACAAGATCATCGGCAAGTTCATGGGTGTGTCCGCCGCCGAGGTGAAGGAACAACTCACCGGCGTCTACAACATCCCGCTGGCCGAGATGCCCAAGGCCTTCGCGCCCGCGAAGGAAACCACCTCGTACTACGCCAGCGGCGACATCATCGGCCAGTTGCTCAAGGCCAAGGGTCAGATCACCACGGTCCCGGCGATTGAAGCCACTTTCGACGCCAGCCTGGTCAAGGGCCTGAAGTAATCCCCCGGGTGGCCGCACCGGTGCCCGCGCGGGCACCGGTGCGGTGGCAACCGCACTCCATTGAAGGCAACTCCATGAAACCGGTTTTCCGATATGAGGACGGCGTGTGGCCGAACGTGGCCGCCCTCGGCTTCACCCTGCTCGGCTGGCCAGCTGGCATCGCCCTGCTCGGGCAAGCGAGCTGGCTGCTGAATGCGCTGGGCGTGCTGCTGGTGGCGCAGACGCTGGTGTGGTCGGCCTACTTCATCCACGAGTTCGCGCACAACGCCATCTTTCGCACCGCGCAGGCCAACGACCGCTGGGGCACGCTCATGAGCTGGATCAACGGCAGCTGTTACGCCAGCTTCGCCGACATGCGCCGCAAACACATGCGCCACCACGTCGAGCGCGCCGACGTGATCACCTTCGACGCGCAGGCCTTCCTGCGCGCCCACCCCGCCGTGCGCCGCGTGGTGCTGGCGCTGGAGTGGGCCTACGTCCCGGCGGTGGAGTTCGTGATGCGCGGCTTCGTCATGGCCATGCCTTTCATGGGCGAGAAAAAGAAGGAAGCGCGCGCCCGCGTGATCGGCGTGGCGCTGGTGCGCGTGGCCGCGCTCGCGCTGCTGGGCTGGTGGTCACTCAAGGCGCTCGCCTTGTACTTCGTGGCGTTCCTGACCTTCATCACGGTGCTGCGCTTTGCCGACTGCTTCCAGCACACCTACGACGCCTACCCCATCCTGGACGACACACCGATTCCGAAGGACAAACTGCGCGACCGGGCCTACGAACAGGCCAACACCTACAGCGACGTGGTGAGCCTGGACGCCAAGTGGTTCAACCTGGTCTGGCTCAACTTCGGTTTCCACAACGCGCACCACGAACGCCCCACCGCGCCCTGGTACCGACTGCCCGCGTTCCACCGCGAGCTCTACCCCGACAACTACGCGCAGGTGATCACCGTGAGCGAGCTGCTGAAGAGTTTCCACGTCAACCGCGTCAAGCGCGTACTGGCCAGCAACTACGGCGCGGTGCAACCACCGGGCACGCCGGGGCGCGCGGATGGTTTCCTCGGCGCCGTCGGCGTTTCCTTCCTGACGGCCGTTTGACATGGCCACCGACCACGGCCTGCGGGGCAAGACCGTGCTCATCACCGGCGCGGCCGGTGGCATCGGCCAGGCGCTGGCGCGGGCCTTTGCGGCGCAGGGGGTGCGCTTGATGCTGCTGGACCGCGTGGATGCAACCAACACCCTGGATCTGATCCGGCAAAACCAGACCAACGCCGTTCGGACTGCGCCCACCACCGTTCGGGCTGAGCCTGCCGAAGCCCTCAGTGCGATCTGCGACCTCGGTGACGCCTCGCAAGTGGCCGCCATCGCCGAGCAAGTGCGCCAACACTGGGGAGCACTCGACGTGCTGGTGAACAACGCCGGCACCGAATACCCCACGCCACTGGACGACAACGCGCCCGATGCCATGGACCGCTGGGCCAGCCTGCTCGACAACAACGTCACCTCCATGGTGCGGCTCACGCAGGCGCTGCTGCCCCTGCTGCCGCGTGGCGCCAGTGTCATCAACCAGTCGTCCATCTGGGGCCGCATCGGCGTGGCCGGCTTCTCGGCCTACGCGGCGAGCAAACACGCCGTGGTGGGCCTCACGCGCTCGCTGGCGCTGGAGCTCGGGCCGCGCGGCATCCGCGTGAACGCGGTCTGCCCGGGCTGGATCCGCACCGAGGCCGCGCTGCGCTCGCTCACCGCCTTGGCCCTTGAGCAAGGCCTCAGCGAGGCCGAGGTGGAGCGCGAGATCCTCTCGCGCCAGGCCGTGCCCGAGATGCTTACACCGGCCGACATCGCCGGCGTGTTCCTGTTTCTCGCCAGCACCGATGCCCGCTCGCTCACCGGCCAGTGCCTCGTGGCCAGCCACGGCGAGGTGATGGCATGAACGCAGCGATCTCTCTGGAAGGCCAGACCGCCCTCGTCACGGGCGCGGCCACCGGCATCGGCCGCGCCATCGCGCTGACGCTCGCGCAAGCCGGCGCCCGCGTGGTCGTCAACCACCTGAACCAGCCGCAACAGGCCGCCACCCTGGTGCAGACCATCAGGAGCGCAGGCGGGCATGCCGTGGCGATCAGCGCCGACGTGAGCGACGGCGCGGCGGTGCAGCGCCTGGTGGACGAAGCCCTGCACGCCGTGGGCGACCTCCACATCCTCGTCAACAACGCCGGCATCATCCAGGAGAAGCCCTTCCTGGACACCACCGAAACCGATTGGGACCGCATGCTGGCCACCGACCTCAAGTCGGTTTTTCTGGTATCGCGCGCCGTGCTGCCGGGCATGGTGGCGCGCGGCAGTGGTGTCATCGTCAACCTCGCGTCCGACCTCGGCATCCTGGGCCGCGAGAACTACGCACCCTACTGCGCGGCCAAGGCCGGCGTGATCGGCCTGACCAAGTCGCTGGCGCGGGAGTTCGCGCCGCACGGTATCCGCGTCAATGCCATCGCGCCCGGCCCGGTCAACACCGCCATGGTCTCGCTGGAGAGCATGAGCCCCGAGTGGATGGAGAAGGAGCTGGCGATCCCGCAACACCGCGTGGCCGAGCCCGAGGAAATCGCCGCCACCGCGCTCTTCCTCGCCAGCGACTTGTCGCGCTTCTACTGCGGCCAGATCCTGGGGCCCAATGGCGGCTCCGTCATGCCCTGATCACCCGCCATGTCCCTGCTCACCCAACCGTCCAACCGTGTCGCCACCGGCGTGCTGCTGTTTTCCGCCTCGCTCTGGGGCTTGTCGTGGATGCCGCTGAAGTGGTTCATCGCGCAGGGGCTCACCGGTCCCATGGTGTCGCTTTTGTCCTACGGCGTGGTGGGCTTGTTCACCAGCGTCTTCATCTGGCGCCAGCGCGCCGCGTGGCGCCCCCAGTGGGGCCTGCTGCTGGCGCTGGCCGTGGTGGGTGGCTGGGCGAACACCTCGTTTGTCAATGCGCTGATGCTGGGCGACGTGGTGCGGGTGATGTTTTTGTTTTACCTCTCGCCCGTGTGGTCGGTGCTGGGGGGCTGGCTGTTTTTGAAAGAGCGCATCCCGCCTCTGCGCTGGGCTGCTGTGGTGGTGGCGCTGCTGGGCCTGTGGCTCTTTCTCGGCGGCCCGGGTGGGCTCGATCTGTCCTTCACCTTCGTTGACTTTCTCGCGCTCTCGGCGGGCTTCTGCTTCCCGGCCAACAACGTGATCGCGCGCGCCTCGCAGCAGGTGCCCATGGTGAGCAAGACCTTCGCGGTGTTTGTGGGTTGCGGTGTCATCTCGCTTGCGGCCACCAGCGCGCTGGGCCACGCCGTGCCCGCGAACATGGGCATCGGCGTGTGGCTGGCCGTGCTGGCCTATGGCTTCGTCTGGCTGCTGCTGGCCACCGCCACCTGGCAGTTCGGCGTCACCCACATCGAGAGCAGCAAGGCCGGTGTGATCCTGCTGGCCGAGCTGGTGGTGGCGGTGATGAGCGCGCTGTGGTTCGGCGACGAATCCATGACCGGCCTGGAGTGGGCTGGCGGCGCGCTGATCGCCATGGCCGCGTTCGCCGAAGCGCTGGACACCTCGCCTCAACCCAAACCCCAAGGAGCCTGAATGAACCCCACCGTGTGGATGAACGAACTCTCGTGGGTGGACTACCAGTCGCGCGTCCTGCAAGACCAGCCGCCCGTGCTGCTGCCAGTGGGCGCGCTCGAACAACACGGCCCGCACCTGCCGCTGGGCACCGACGGCCTGCTGTCGAGTGCCGTGGCCGCCGACACCGCCGCGCTCGTGGGCGGGCTGGTGGCACCCACGCTGTCGTATGGCTACAAGTCGCAGCCCAAATGCGGCGGCGGCCAGCATTTCTGCGGCACCACCAGCGTGGACGCGGCCACGCTGGTGGGCCAGGTGCGCGACGCGGTGCGCGAATTCGCGCGGCACGGTCTGACGAAGCTGGTGATCGTGAACGGCCACTATGAGAACCAGTGGTTCCTGATCGAAGGCATCGACCTCGGCCTGCGCGACGCCAAGGCCGCCGACCCGACGAACCAGTTGCAGGTGATGCGCCTGGAGTACTGGGACTTCATGACGCCTGACACCCTGGGCGATGTCTTCCCCGACGGGTTTCCCGGCTTCGCGCTGGAACACGCGGCCGTGCTGGAGACCTCGATGATGTTGCACTTCCACCCGAATCTCGTGCGCATGGACCTGCTGCCCGACGACGGCCCGGCCGACTTTCCACCCTACGACATGTACCCGCCGCGCACCGACTGGGTGCCGGCCTCGGGCGTGCTCTCGTCGGCCAAGGGGTCTGACGCCATCAAGGGCCGGCTGCTTGCCGATGAGGTGGCGCGCCGCATGGCCGAGGCCATCACCACCGGCTTCACGCGACCCGCCTGAGCCTGAGCATGGACGCCGCGTTCGACCCCACCCACACCGCGCTGGTCGTGATCGACCTGCAGCGCGATTTCTGCAGCCCCGGCGGCTACGCCGACAAAGCTGGCATCGACATCGGACCCATGCAGGCGGTGGTGGCCAACACCGTGCGGCTGCTGCGGGCCGCGCGCGCCGCCGGCCTGCTGGTGGTGCACACCCGCGAAGGCCACCTGAGCGACCTGAGCGACTGCACCGCCGCCAAACTGCAACGCAGCGTGGATGCGGGTGCCCCCATCGGCAGCCTCGGGCCGCTGGGTCGCTTGCTGGTGCGTGGCGAACAAGGCCACGACTTCGTGGACGCCGTGCGCCCGGTGGCGGGCGAAGAAGTGATCGACAAGCCCGGCTACGGCGCCTTCCACCGCACGCGGCTGGCGCAGGTGCTGGCCGCGCACGACATCGAGCGCCTCATCGTCTGTGGCGTGACCACCGAGGTCTGCGTGCACTCCACGCTGCGCGAAGCGGTGGACCGGGGTTTCCTCTGCACCACCGTGGGTGACGCCACCGCCGCGAGCAACCCCGCGCTGCAGGCCAGCGCGCTGGCCATGATCTCGGTGGAAGGCGGCATCTTCGGGCGTGTGTGCGGTACCGACGAGGTGGTGGTTTCGCTCCAAGACCTGGCCACCGCCGGGCCCACGCGCCTGGACGCGAGGGTCGACACCTGGGTCAAAGCCTTCACCGGCGCCTGAATCTCGGGAACCACCATGACCCAGGCACTTCGCATCTGGCCGCTGCTCACCGCCACCCACCGCTACGACAAGGCCATCTCCACCTTCAACCGAGGCCGTGGTCAGACCATCGAGGCGCCGATCCTCGCTTACCTCATCGAAACGAAACACGGCCGCATCCTCTACGACGTGGGCTGCGACCACGCCAAGATCCACACGCCTTCGCTGCGCGAGCGCCACTACAACCCCGCGACCTTCGAGATGGGTGCGCCCGACATGCGCGAGGAGCACCGCATACCGAACCACCTCGCGCGCCTGGGGCTGAGCGCGAGCGATGTGGACGTGATCTTCATCGGCCACCTGCACTTCGACCACGCCGGTGGACTGAAGGAGTTGAAACGCTGCGGCTGCGGCGCCGAGATCCATCTGCAGCGCGACGAATGGAACGCCGCCTGCAGCGGCCTGGACGGCGCGGTGTTCGAGGACGACCTGCTCGACGACGAAGGCCGTGCCTTCCAGTTCTGCCTGAAGCACGGCGAGTACAGCGTGCTGCCCGGCGTGCAGGCCGTGGCCACACCGGGCCACACCGCCGGTCACATGTCGATGCTGATCGAACTGCCCACCGGCGCGCCGGTGCTGCTGGCGGGTGATGCGGCCGACCTGCAGGAGAACATCGACGACGAAGTGGCGCCCGGCACGCTGTGGCAGGGCCGCGAACAGCAGGCTGTGGAGAGCATCCGAAAGCTCAAGGCGCTGGCCATTGATACCGGCGCCCAGCTCTGGCCCAACCACGACATGGCCTTCTACCGGCAGTTGCCCGTCTTCCCGAACGCCATCACATGAACCTTTCCGATCCAGTTCCCGACCGCTACCACGGTGTGTGGCAACGCACCCTTTTGCAGACCCCCACGCTGCGCGACACCACCACCTGGGTGCGCTGGCTGCAGACCGGTCTGTGCCACGGCGACCTGCGCGTGCCGCTTGAGGCCGACCGCAGCACACCCGCTGGCCGCGCCGAGCAGCAGGGCTTTGGCGGCATCACGCTCATCACCCGCCCCAGCGCCGACCACGCCGAGGTCTGCACCTGGCAACGCCAGATCGACCTGCAGCCGCCACGCAGCACGCCGGACGCTGGCCACATGGTGTTCGAGTCACCCGACTGTGTGCACGAGACGGGCATCCACGGTCGGTATTTCGAGGTCTGGGAACGCTTGCCCGGCTCCACGGGCAGGCGCATCGCACTGGCAGCGCTCGACGCCAACGGTGCGCCCACCAACGATCGCTTGCTGGTGGCCGGGCGCTACCTCATGCACCTGCGGCCACGCAGCACCGCATGGCCCCTTGAGATCGCACCCGATGACACCCTGGCCGACACGGTGGCCCGCCATCCCCGGCAGGCCGAAGCCCTGCTCGACTTCGAGATCAGCTTCGGTGTGCTGGAGCATGGCGTGTGGACCGTCGAGCGCGCCACCTTGCCGTCCCTCGAAGGGCAGGCGCCAGGCTTGCATGTGGAACGCGAGAGCGAACACCTGGCTGTGGTCGAGAGCACACACCTGCCGCGGCGCTGGCAGGTGCTGGAGTGGCACGCCGCGCCCGCACCGGACTGAGGCACTCGCGCCGCACCGCTGAAGTGCGCTCGAACTCCCATGCACCGGGCTTGCGGCCGGTGGCGCCGCCGTGTCTCTCGTTCTGCGGATTTTCAGGGGCTCGACCGGGCACGCTCCTTGCGCTTTCCAGGCAGCGTTCATGTTCTTCCTCCCACCTCCTTCAGGAATCTCACCATGTCCAGACACCTTGCTTCCTCCACCCGCCGTGGCGTGCTCGCCGCGCTCCTGCTGGCCCCGGCCCTCTGGGGTGCCGCGGGCACCGCACACGCCGCCAACCTCGACGAGATCAAGAAGCGCGGCTACATGACCGTGGTCACCGAAGACGACTTCCGCCCGTTTGAGTTCGTGAAAGACGGAAAGCCCACCGGCTTCAACAACGAGATGGTCGACGCGCTGCGCAAATACGCGCCGTTCGAGATCCGCCAGGAGATCCTGCCCTGGCCCGGCATCCTGGCCGGCGTGGCCACCGGCAAGTACGACATCGCCATCACGGCCGTGCTCATGACCAAGGAGCGCACGCAATCGCTCGACTTCACCAGCCCCATTGCCGACGCCACGCACTACTACGTCAAACGCAAGGACGACAGCAGCATCAAAAGCATCAAGGACCTCAATGGCAAGACCGTGGGCGTGCAGACCGGCAGCGCGTTTTTGAGCCGCCTGCCCGAGCTGCAGGCCATGCTGGCCAAAGAAGGCGGCAAGCTCGGCAAGGTCGTGGAATACGCCTCGTACCCCGAGGCCTACCAGGACCTCGCGCTCAAGCGCACCGACTTCGTGGTCAACACCGTCATCAACCTCAAGGCGCTGGTGGCCGAGCGCCCCAACGTGTTCGAACTGGGTCAGCCAGTCTCGGGCAACTCGTACCCGGCCTGGGCAGTGAAAAAGGGCAACACCGACCTGCAGAAGTTCATGAACGACTTCATCGCCGCGCAAAAGGCCAACGGCGTGATGCCCGGCCTGCAGAAGAAGTGGTTCGGCGAAGCGTTCACGCTGCCGGTGAGCTACACGCCCGAGCAGTGACACCGTTCAGCACATGACTCATGCCGATGTCCTGTCGATCTTCAGCGGCGCACTGACCACGCTGCTGCTGTCCATCGCCGGCATCGCACTGGGCCTGCCGCTGGGGCTGGGTCTGGCGCTGGTGCGCTGGGCCCGGGTACCGCTGCTGGGCACGGTGGTGGCCATCTACGTGAGCCTGCTGCGCGCCACACCGCTGGTCACGCTGGTGCTGCTGATCTTCTTTGCGCTGCCCACCGCAGGCCTGTCGGTTGGCCCGGTGCAGGCGGGCCTGATCGCGCTGGTGCTCAACACCGCCGCCTTCAACGCCGAGGTGTGGCGCGCGGCGCTGCTCGATCTGCCCAAAGACCAGATCGAGGCCGCGCAATCGGTCGGCATGGGCCAGACGCTGCGCTTTCGGCGCATCGTGCTGCCGCAGGTCTGGCGCACCGCCCTGCCCGGCCTCATCAACGAGATGTCGCAACTGGTCAAGCTCACGCCGGTGCTGGCGGTGGTGGGCGTGGTCGACATCACGCGCGCGGCCGTGCGCATCGGCGCACAGACCTACGAACCACTGCCGCCGTTCCTGGTGGCGCTGGCGATCTACATTCCCATCGTCTATGCGCTGGTGAGCGTGCAGCGCTGGGTGGAGCGGCGCACGCTGCTGGCGGGAGCCGCCGCATGATGCGCGACTTCGCCACCGTGTGGTCCGAGCGCGGTTTGCTGCTCTCGGGCCTGGGCAACACCGTGCTGCTCTCGGTGCTGGCGGGTCTGGTGGCGCTCTTTCTGGGTGCCCTGCTGTCCATGCTGCTGATGTCGCCGAAACGCGCGCTGTCGCTGCCGGCCAAGGCGCTGGTCGATCTGGCGCGCTGCACACCCTTTCTGCTGTTCGCCTACATCGTCTACTACGGCCTGCCGTCGCTGGGCCTGCAGTTCGATGCCTGGAGCGCAGGCCTCTTTGCACTCAGCCTGTACCACGCGGCCTACATGGCCGAAATATGGCGCGCGGCCTGGGCTGCGCAACCGCGTGCGCCGATCGAGGCCGGCGTGGCGTTTGGCTACAGCGGTTTTGGCCTGTTCCGGCGCATCGTGCTGCCGCCGCTGGCACTGTCCAGCGCGCCGGTGCTGGGCAACCAGCTGATCCAGATCATCAAGGACAGCGCCTTCCTCACCATCATCACGCTGCCCGAACTCACCCACGCGGTGAGCTCGATCCAGTCGCGCCACTTCATTCCATTCGCCGCCTTCCTGAGTGCCGTGCTGCTGTACTGGGCCCTGTGCCTGGTGGTGGAAGCCGGCGTGGCCAGCGTGGGCCGCCTGGCCGAGGCGCGGCGCTGATTCACCACCTGCCCACACCATGCCCACACGCATCCCCCTCCTCAGTGTCCAGTCACTCAGCAAGAGTTTCGGCAAGCTGCGCGTGCTCGACAACATTTCGTTCTCGGTGGCACCGGGCGAAACGGTCTGCCTGCTCGGCCCTTCGGGCTCGGGCAAGTCAACGCTCTTGCGCTGCATCAACTGGCTGGAGCGCCCCGACAGCGGTCGCATCCTGATCGACAGCCAGCCCATCGGCATCACCTCGGGCGGTGTGGTCATGAACGACAAACAGCTCGCGCAGGTTCGCACGCGCATCGGCATGGTGTTCCAGCAGTTCGCACTGTGGCCCCACCTGACCGTGTTGCAGAACGTGATGGAGGCACCGGTGCACGTGCAGCGCCGCCCGAAAGACGCCGTGCGCGCCGAGGCCGAAGCGCTGCTCCAGCGCGTGGGCCTGTTCGACAAGCGCGACGTGTTTCCCGCGCGCCTCTCGGGCGGGCAGAAGCAGCGCGTGGGCATTGCGCGAGCGCTGGCCATGAAGCCCGCGCTGATGCTGTTCGACGAGCCCACCAGCGCGCTCGACCCCGAGCTGGTGGGCGAGGTGCTGGCCGTGATGCGCGACCTGGCCGCCGAGGGCATGACCATGGTGGTGGTGACGCACGAGATGGCCTTTGCCCGCGAGGCCGCTCACCGCGTGGTCTTCATGGACCACGGCGTGGTGGTGGAGACCGGCTCGCCCGATGCGTTCTTTGATGCGCCCAGCACCGAGCGCGGCCGGCAGTTCCTGCAGCGGTTCTCGGAAGGACGAACTTCCCTGCCGGCCTGATCCGCCGGGGGCTACCGGATGGCCACCGGTGCCAGCGCGCGCGTGATGCTGGCCTCACCGCGGCCATGCAACTGGGCCTGGTAACCCTTGACCGTGTCCTGTCGCGCGGTGTTGAGCAACTGGTTGGTCACCTGCAGCGGCGTGGCGCTGGTGAACTTGCTGCCCAGGATGGCGGCATAGCCCGTGATCACGGGCGCGGCGAAAGAGGTGCCGTACAGACCGGTCTTGCTGCCTTCCACGCCGACCACCAGAAACTGTTTCTGCACCGCCGCATCCAGTCCGGCGGTGTTGGAGTACGAGGCCAGGGTCGCGGGCGCGGCGGTGGTGCCGTTGGTGTTGAGCGCACCCACGTAAATGGCGGTGCCGGTGCCCTTGAGGGCCAGGTTGAGGTAGTCGGTCTGGCCACGGGCGTTCTTGCCCAGCACGGCAATGCCGTCGTTGCCCGCGGCCTTGGCAATCACCGCGCTGCCACTTTTGGCGTAGCTGATGATCGAGCTTTCCTGCGCGCTCCAGCGAATCTGGCTGGCGGTGTAGCCAGCAGCGGCCATCATCCCGTAGCTCAGGTTGAGCACGTTGAGGCCCTTGTAGAGCTTGACGGTGGTGCCGCTGTTGAAGTCCTGCGTGGCCACGCCGGCCAGCGGCGCGATCATGCCGGCCTCCAGGGTGGTCCATTGCCCGTGGCGCAACTTCTGGCTGCCCGAGCCCAGATTGCCGCCGAGCAGTGAACTGCTCTTGAAATCATCGACCACGGTGATGGTCACGCCCTTGCCTTTGTAACCTTTGGCCCAGGCATCGCCCACCTCCTTGCTCATCCAGCCGGGTGTGACGGCCGAGGCGGCCAGTGAGGAGTCGACAGTGGCCTCGCTTTCCTGGGCCAGGGACGGGACAGCGTTCAGCGCGCCACAGATGGCGAGTGCGAGGGGGGCGTGTTGTTTCATGGGCGTCTTTCGGTGGTGGACAGGAGGAAGCTAGAACGCGTGGTTCAACGACACCGACAGCTGGTGGCGTTCACTGGACTTGGCGTTGAAGAGGTAGCGCAGCGTCTCGGCGGGCTCCAGCGTGGAGGCCGCCAGGCGGCAGTTCACGGTCTGGACGCCACCGATGTCGCCGTAGTCGGCGGTGCAGGTTTTTTCGCGCAGGCGCCCACCCAGCGTGGTGGTGGCGCGCAGCGTGAGCAGGGTGCGGCGGTCGATGCGCGCCTGGTGGATGAAGCCGATCTTGAGGCTCGGCGCAATGCTGTACTTGCGGCCATGCTCGCCCGTGCCCAGGCCCCAGATGAATCCGGTGCTGGCCGAGAGCGGGGTCATCCAGGTCACGCGCATGTCGGTCCAGTTCGATTCGTACCAGGCCGAAAACGCCACCTGTTCACCGCCCGCCGATTCGAAGCCCTGGCCGCGCAGTCCCCGGACGCGGCGGGACAGGTCCGTGCCTTGCTGGACCTCGATCAGGCTGGTGGTGCCGGGTGCGGCCAGCGCGGCACCGGCCCAGCCGGGCTCGTTCCAGCCGGCGGCCTGGGTCGAACCGCACACGCCGGCGAGCAGCCAGGCACAGACCCCTGCGGCGACGGGTCGCGACGCGGGCTTCTCGGATCGGTAGCGGAAGGTGGCCATGGGCTGAAGCAGTCGACTCGCGCAAACCGGCTCTGGCGGTTCGCTTGTTGTCGTGTCTTTCGACCATCCACGGTCAGGCTTGAGCCTTGTTGAGCCGGCCCCTCCACGCAACACAGGCAGGTGTGTCGTGCTTCACGCAAACCCGCGTCGGCTCGGTACCATCGGGCAGTCCCAACGACCTGGAACACCCATGGCCCAGCCCCACACCCGCGAAGCCGGCACCGGCCCGGCCGTCGTCTGTCTGCATTCGAACGCCAGTCACGGTGGTCAGTGGCGCGCCCTCATGGCCCGGCTGGCACCCAGCCACCGCGTGCTGGCACCCGATTCGTACGGCTCGGGCTCCAGCCCCGAGTGGTCGTCGGACCGCACCATCAGCCTGGCCGACGAGGTGGCGTTTCTGGCGCCGGTGTTGGCCAGTGCTGGCGAGCCGTTCGGCATGGTCGGCCACTCTTATGGTGCGGCTGTGGCGCTGCGCGCCGCGCTGCAGCAGCCGCAGCGCGTGCGCGCCCTGGTGCTGTACGAGCCCACGATGTTCTCGTTGATCGAAGCGGACGGCCCGGCGCCCAACGAAGCCGACGGCATCCGCAACACCGTGGCGGCCGCTGCAGCCGCGCTGGACGCGGGCGACAAGAACCTGGCCGCGAAGTGCTTCATCGACTACTGGATGGGTCCCGGCAGTTGGGATGCCACGCCGCCAGAGCGGCAGCCGGCGATCGCGAACTCCACTGTCAACGTGCGCCGCTGGGGTCACGCCCTGATGACCGAGCCCACGCCACTGGCGGCCTTTGCCAGCCTTGACGTTCCGGTGCTGCTCATGACGGGCGGTCGCTCGCCAGCGTCGGCGCAGGGCGTGGCCCGCCGTCTGCTGGGCGTGTTGCCGCGGGTCGAACACCAGGTGTTCGAGAAGCTCGGCCACATGGGGCCGATCACGCACCCGGAGCCGGTGAACGAAGCGATTGAAGCGTTTCTGCAACGCCACGCCTGAGCGCGCGGCCATACTCCAGCATCCCAGGCCAGCCACGCTTTCTCATGCCCCTCTTCGCCACCACGGTTTTCCTCTCCGCCTTCCTGCTGTTCCAGATCCAGCCCGTCGTGGCCAAGATGATCCTGCCGTGGTTCGGTGGCTCGTCCTCGGTGTGGACGTTGTGCATGGTGTTCTTCCAGGTGGAGCTGCTGCTGGGCTACGCCTATGTGCACCTGCTGCACGAAAAGGTCAGCGCCCGGCGCCAGCCCTGGGTGCACGGTGTGCTGCTGCTGATCAGCCTGGCCACCCTGCCGGTGGTGGCCGACCCGTCGTGGAAGCTCGACGCGCAGGCCTACCCGACCTGGAGCGTGCTCGGTGTGCTGGCCACCACCGTGGGCGTGCCCTACCTGCTGCTCTCCACCACCGGCCCGCTCATGCAAGCCTGGTATGCGCGCAGCTTCGTGAGCCAGGGCGTTCAGCCTTACCGGCTGTATGCGCTGTCCAACCTGGCGTCCATGCTGGCCTTGCTCTCGTACCCGGTGCTGGTCGAGCCGCTGCTGGCGGTGAAGCCGCAAGCCTGGGTGTGGTCGACCGGCTATGCGCTGTTCGTGCTGGTGTGCGTGGCCACGGCGGCCTACACGGTGCGGCGGCACAGCGGTGCCTCGGCCACCCAGACCCCGCCGCTGGAAGACGCGCCCCGCCCCGGCTGGCGCGAATGCCTGATGTGGGTGGGCCTGGCCGCCACCGCCTCCATGCTGCTGCTGGCCATCACGCGCCACCTCACGCAAGACGTGGCTCCCGTGCCTTTTCTCTGGGTGCTGCCGCTGGCGCTGTATTTGCTGAGCTTCATCTTGTGTTTTGACGCACCGCGCTACTACGTGCGCCCGTTCTTTTTGTTCATCGCCCTGCCACTGGCCTTCGTGGCGCTGGACTTCGCCATGAACGAAGGCCTGGACGTGCCCGTGCTCGTGGGCCTGCTGTGCGCAGCGGTGTTTGTGTTCTGCATGGTCTGCCACGGCGAGCTCGTGCGCCGGCGCCCACCGTTGCGCCACCTCACGTTGTTCTATCTCATGCTCTCGGTGGGCGGTGCGCTGGGTGGCCTGTTCGTGGGCCTGGTGGCGCCGGTGATCTTCAACGCCTACTTCGAGCTGCCGCTGGGCCTGTTTCTCTGCGCGCTGCTGGTGGTGCTGGTGCTCTGGCCCGAGCTGCGGGCCAAGCGGCCGCGCTGGCTGCGCGGTGCCTTGCTGCTGGCGCTGCTGCTTTATGGCGCGCGCCTGTCCAGCATTTCGCTGGACTACGTGCAGGGCTACACCGAGGTGGTGCGCAACTTCTACAGCCAGACCCGCATTGAAGACAGCGTGGACGAAGACGGCCTGGGCCCTGTGCGCAGCATGGTGCACGGCAGCATCACGCACGGCGAGCAATACCTCAACCACCCGAAACGCGCCACCGCCTACTACTGCGAACGCACCGGCATCGGTCGCGCGCTGCAAAGCCTGCCCACCGACCGCCCACGCCAGCTCGGCGTGGTGGGCCTGGGCGCGGGCACGCTTGCGGTGTACGGCCGCGCGGGCGACGAGATGCGCATGTACGAGATCAACGACCAGGTGCTCGACCTGGCGCGCAAGCACTTCACCTACCTGAAGGAGAGCGCAGCCACCATCGTGCCGGTGCTGGGCGACGGCCGCCTCATGCTGGAGCGCGAGGCACCGCAAGCCTTTGATCTGCTGGCCATGGACGCGTTTTCGGGCGACTCCATTCCCACCCACCTGCTCACGCTGGAAGCGTTCGACGCCTACATGCGCCACATGCGCCCCGACGGTCTGCTGGCGGTGCACATCACCAACACCTACCTTGACCTGCGCCCGGTCATGGCCGCAGCCGCGCAACACGTGGGCAAGGTGGCGCTGCTGCTCGAATTGCCCAGCGGCCACGGCGACCCGTTCTGCCGGCGCTCCACCTGGGTGGTGTTTGTGAATGCAGCGCAAGCCGCTGCGCTGCCGCCTTCGCTGCAAGGCGCTCAGGTGTTGCAGCCACGGCCTGGCTTCCGGCCCTGGACGGACACGTTCTCGAACCTGTTCGACATCCTGATCTGAACGTGGACTAAACGAACGCCTGCCAGTGGTTGTCGATGCGGCAACCCGCCGGCAGCCCGGTCGTCTGGCGGGTGCCATCAAGTTCGGCGCCGCCCAGGGCGCTCGAACGCCCGGCGGCCCACCACCGGCCCGCCACCTCACCCAGCGCACACGCCTCATCGAGTGCGATGCTGCTCTGCCACTGGCCGCTGCCTCCAAACAGCGCCACCTGATGGGCACGCGTGCAGCTCACCAGAAACCCACCAACGGCGCGCGCGCAGATGTCTCCGCCATAGCCGGCGAGCGCGGGTTGTGCCTGGCCGGCTCGCAGCTCACGGCCGTTCCACACCGCGAGCACCGGAGCGGCCTGGCGCGCTGGCACGTCATCGTGTTCGGCCTGCAAGGCGATGCCCACGCAGGCCGAAACCGGGTCCCACGCGAGGTGGCGGATGCTCAAGCGCGGATCGCCCAGGCGCCACTGGCCCAGCACCCGCCCGCTGGCGCCGTCCAGCGCCACCAGCGAGGGATCCATGCGCTCCAGTTCGCGCTTGGCGCGCCCGGTTTCGGGTCGCGATGCGATTCCGCCGTTGGCCACCAGCAGGCTGCCGGCCGGCACCACGCCCACCGCGCGGGGCAACACCAGCATCTCGTGTGGGTCCATGCCGTGGGTGGCGAACTCGCCGGTCTTGGCCAGGGTGCGGGCGTCGCGCACCGCCAGCCGTCCCTCCCCGGTGTCCAGATCGGTCTCGGTGGTCCACAAGGTCTCGCCGTCGGGACTGGCCATCACATGGCCGTTGAAGCGGCGGTCGTCCTCGATCCAGCGCCACTGCGTGGCGCCGCTGGCAGGGTGCCACCGCACCAGCCAGTCGCCCGGGCGGCGCGCCATCGCCAGGACGCTGCCGCCGCGCTCGACGCACAGGCCGTGCGCCCGGGTGGGCACGGGCAGTTCACGATGCACCCAGGCCTGTCCATCGGCGAGATCGATCAGCCCGATGCGGTGTTCGTCGCCGCTCTGCCACGCCGCGATCAACTGCGCTGCGCCTGGTTCCGACCCGGCGGCACGGCCCAGCGCGGGCAGCAAGCCGCCCAACGCCAGGGCACCCAGCCAGCGGCGGCGCTGGTGGTCCACCGCTTCAGTCGCCGTCGGCACTGGAAAAGCCCAGTGAGATGTCCAGCGAGCTGACCACATCGCCCTGCAGCAGCTTCTCAAGCGACTTGAGCGACTGCGCGGCGGTCAAAACACCGGCCGGACGGGCGGGGTCCGCGTCCGCCATGGCAAGATTGGCCTGGTCCAGTGCCTTGCTCCAGCGGGCCGCGAGCGCCAGGTGTCCCTTGCCGATCAACAAGGCCTCGATCGACACCAACGACTGGCCCGGCACTGGCGGCGCACGGTATTGCTCGGGCGTGAGGCCGGCGTGTTCGCGCAGCGTGCGCCACTGGGTCTTCCAGCTCGCCGCGTCGCTGCCACTGGCGCTGCGGGCGTAGACCGGGCGTTCGCCCGGCGCAGCGGCCTTCACCGGCTTCTGCATCTGCTCCCAGCTCAGCCGCTCCAGCGCACCGATCCATTGGTTCACCCATTCGGCCAGGCCTTTGCTGGCTGCCGCTTCGTCTTCGGCCCAGTCCAGGGCGGCTGCGCCGGTCTCGGCCTGCAGCAGGGCGCTGGCTTCGCGCACGATGTCCTGGGCCACCTCACCGGCGTAGGCACAGGCGGGTGTGCCGGGCCGCACCGGCTGGGTCCACAGCAGCCATTCCAGCGCGGGCAGGCCCTTGGCCGGCGTGCCCACCAGTTCCATCGCCTTCTCGCCCTGCGGTTCGCGCGCGATCGCCCGCTGGATCAGCGAAGGACGCACCGGCCAGAAGTCGATCTGGCGCTGCGAGCGCCGTTCCAGCACCGGGCCGGTGGCCACGGTGGAGAAGGCTTCCCAGGTTTGCAAGGTGGCCTGCCACTGCTGGCGCACGGCCGCCAGCGGGGGAGCGCTGCCGGCGGCCGAGCAGTGGGCGTCGGTCTGGCGGGCCAGCGCCTGCGATGCATCGACAAAGGCTTGCGCGCGGGGCAGCAGGACCCGCTGGTGCAGGCCCTGCATGGCGTGCGCCGCGTTGTAGTAAGGAAAGGCCACCACGGGCTCGGCGGGTGGGGTGGTCTGGGCCATGGCCGTGGAAACCAGCGCGTGCGCGATGGTCAGGCCGATCAGGATTCGGTGCTTGCTCATCAGAGTGACTCCACAAATTCAACCAGCGCCTGGCGCTCGGGCTTCTTCATCTGCAGCACTTGCTGGCGGCTGGCCTCGGCCTCGCCGCCGTGCCACAGGATGGCTTCCAGAACGCCGTTGGCGCGCCCGTCGTGCATCAACCGCGTGTGTCCGTTGACGTCCTTGAACAGGCCGATGCCCCACAGCGCGGGCGTCTTCCACTGGCGGCCGCTGGCGAGGAAGTCGGGACGTCCATCGGCCAGGCGCTCGCCCATGTCGTGCAGCAGCAGATCGGTGTACGGCCAGATGGTCTGGCCTTGAAGGGCCTTGCTGGTGAGCCTGGGAAACGGCCCTTCGGCCGTGGTGTACGAAGGCCGGTGGCAGGCGGCGCATTGCGCCTGCGCAAACAGCTGCTGACCCTGCAGCACCCGCGGATCGCGCGCGTTGCGGCGGGCGGGCGGTGCCAGCGTGGCCTGGTAGAAAACGACCTGCCCCAGGGTCTCGTCGTCCACCTCCGGCTGGCCCGCCTTCGAGCCCTTGGGCGCCTGCAGGCAGTCGGTCTGCGCTGGTGTGCAGGTCTCGCTGGGGAACTGGCGCGAGGTGATGCCGATGTCGCCGTTGAACGCACCGGCGGTCTGGTGCGCCAGCGTGGCCACATTGGCCTTCCAGCCGAAGCGCCCGACCATGACACGTTCCGCGAAGGCGTCCCAAACCTGGTTGGGCTGGCCTTTGATGGGGCCGGGCTGGGCGGCCTGGCGTTCTGCATTGGCCAGGATGTCGGCCTCGGCGATCGATTCCAGCAGGCCCACACCCATCACCTGCGGTGCCACGCGCGGGCTCGTCATCGTCCGGGGGTCCAGCGCACCGTGGGCGAGCTGGCGCAGCTCGTAGTGGGGCTGCTGCAAGGTGTAGCGCGTGCCGTCGGCAAAGTGGCCGGGGACCGGCGTCCAGCGCATGCGCACCTCGCCTTCGGGCCGTACGTTCTGGACGGCGGCGGTGTTGAACTGCTCGCCATACACCGGCTCGTGTTTCGGTTCGCCGTGCGCGCCGGTGCCCGGCACGGACAGGCGGATCAGCAGCGCCAGGGGCTGTTCGGCCGACAAGCCCCTGCTGAAAGCCGGCGGCGCACCACGGCCGTCGAACAGGTGGCAGCCAGCGCAGGAACGCGCCAGAAAGTGCGGACCCAAACCATCGCGCGCCGTGGTGGAGGCCGGTGCCTCGACCCAGTTGCGCTTGAAGAACGAATTGCCGATGACAAACCGGGTGCGTTCCTCGTCCGACAGGTTGGCGGCGGGGAATGAGAACGCGTTCTTGCCGTTGGCCTGCACGGTGGTGTCGCCTCCGGGTTTCTCGCCCAGCGGATCACCAGGCCCGGGCGCCGCCTGCAAGCGGGCATGCACTGCGAACAGCAACGCGGCGCCTCCGAGCGCCAGCGCCCACCACCCAGCGCGCTTCATGGTTTGGCCAGGTTGAGTTTGGTGATGCCCACCGCGGTGGCGGCTGCCACGAGGTCGTTGGTCTGGGCGATCAGGCTGGCAATGGTCTTCTCGATGCTCTGGCGACCCGGCGAGTTCTTCGCACCCACGATGGCGCGGTCGAACGGCGCGGGAATGGCCTCGGCGGCCGTCAGCGAGCGGTTGATCTGCTGGGTGGTCTTCTCCGCCAGCGCCGGGTCTTTCGCGGCCACCAGATCGCGCAGGCCGGGGCCCTGCAGCGTGCTGCCGTCCAAACGGGTGAAGCGGCCCAGCCACACGTTTTCGATGCCTTTGGCGTTGGTCACGGCGTCGCGGTGCGTGTTGTCCGAGAAGCAGCTGTGTTCGTCCTCCTGGTCCTGGCTGGCCAGGGCCACTTCGAGCCGTTCACCAGCGAGTTCGCCTCGCGAGAGCGAGCCCAGCGAGACAAACATCTTGCGCAGCGACTCGTTGCCGCCTTTTTCAAACCCGGCGCGGTAGTTCGCTTTCTGGCCCGGCGCCCAGGCCTTGACCAGGCTGGCGAGGTCGTCCACCAGCAGCTCGGTGATCACCGTGAGGTACTGGCGGCGGCGGTCCGCGTTGGGTGCCTTGCCGTCCACGAAGTCTTCAAAACTGCGGTTGCCCGGGCCGGATTCCGACAGGTCCTGGCCCCAGAGCATGAATTCGATGGCGTGCCAGCCGGTGGCGATGTTCTCCTCACCGCCGCGCTCGTTGAGGGCGGCAAGGGCCTTTTTGGTCAGGGGCTGCTTGCGGTTGTTGACGATGCCGGCGGTCTTCTTGCCGTTGATGTAGTCCACGTACGACTCGTCCATCGGCCAGGCATTCATGCGGCCTTCGGGACCGTTGTCGCTGTCGATCGGGCCGCCGTAGAAGCGAAAGGCGTCGGTCTGGCCGTAAAACTCGCGTGCCATCAGCCAGGCCTTGCGCGCAGCGGCCTGCGTGTCGGCCGAGGGCGCGGCGGTGAACGCCCGGATCGCGTCCTGCATCGTGCGCGCCGAGGTCAGCACGTCCTCGTAGTTGGCGTGCACCAGCGTGGCGTAGTGCGAGGCCACGGTGCTCGGAGTGGCTGCAGTCTGGGCTTGTGCGGACAAGGCGAGGGTGAGAACGGCAACGGCCAGGGTGGCTTTGAGGTGCATGGGAGGGGCTCGCGTGGTGGGGTCAAAAGGATTGTTCGCGAGATTATCGCAAATGCGAATGATTTGCATAAATACTTGAGCCCGTGGCAAGGATGGACCAGGCTCACGCCGCATACACTCCCCCCTGCTCCGGGGTGCACCGGCCTGAAAAGGCCGGGCGCTGAGATGGCTGACCAGCCAAACCCGTGAACTTGATCCGGTTAGTACCGGCGAAAGAAGAGCGCATGCCCCACGCGGCATGTGGGTGAGACCCTCCCTCCGTTGACTCGGAGGCGGAGCTTCACCTGCCTTCGCGGTCCATGGGGCGGTCCTCCGGAGCAATCACTGCCCATCCACCGGAACCGGAGACCGCCACCATGAATGCCCCCGATCAACTCCCCGTCTCGACGCTGGCCCTCAGCCGCGAGCCTTTCCCAGCCTCCCGCAAGCTCTACGTGCCCGGCCAGCAGCCCGGTGTGCAGGTGCCCATGCGCGAGATCGCGCTCACCAACGGCGAACGCGTGGTGGTCTACGACACCTCGGGCCCGTACTCGGAGCCCACGGCCATGATCGACGTGACGCGGGGCCTGCCCGATGTGCGCGGCGCGTGGATCGACGCGCGCGGCGACACCGAGGCCTACACCGGTCGCGCCCGCCAGGCGCTGGACGACGGTGTGAAGGACGAAGCGCGCCAGAACGGCACCACCATCGAACGCATCGAGGCGCTGCGCGCCCAGGCCGCCGGCCTGCAGCGCACACCACGCCGAGCGCGCAATGGCATGAACGTGACGCAGATGCACTACGCGCGCCGCGGCATCGTCACGCCGGAGATGGAATATGTGGCGGTGCGCGAGAACGGCAAACGCGAATGGATGGCCGAGTACCTGGGTGACGCGGCGCGCGAAACCCGCCTGCGCGGCAACCCCATGGGTGCGCGCATCCCGGCGCTGATCACGCCCGAGTTCGTGCGCGACGAGGTGGCCCGCGGGCGCGCCATCATCCCGGCCAACATCAACCACCCCGAGGTCGAGCCGATGGCGATCGGGCGCAACTTCCTGGTGAAAGTGAATGCCAACATCGGCAACTCGGCCGTGACCTCCAGCATCGAAGAAGAGGTGGACAAGCTGGTCTGGGCGATCCGCTGGGGCGCGGACAACGTGATGGACCTCTCCACCGGCCGCAACATCCACACCACGCGCGACTGGATCGTGCGCAACTCGCCGGTGCCCATCGGCACGGTGCCGATCTACCAGGCGCTGGAGAAGGTGGGTGGCGTGGCTGAAGACCTGACCTGGGCGATCTACCGCGACACCCTGATCGAACAGGCCGAACAAGGCGTGGACTACTTCACCATCCACGCCGGCGTGCGCCTGCCCTTCATCCACCTCACCGCCAACCGGCGCACGGGCATCGTCTCGCGCGGTGGATCGATCATGGCCAAGTGGTGCATCACGCACCACCGCGAGAGTTTTCTCTACACGCACTTCGACGAGATCTGCGAGATCATGAAAGCGTATGACGTGAGCTTCTCGCTCGGCGACGGCCTGCGCCCCGGTAGTGCGGCGGATGCCAACGACGAGGCGCAGTTCGCCGAACTCAAGACACTCGGTGAACTCACGCAAACCGCGTGGAAGCACGACGTGCAGACCATGATCGAAGGGCCGGGCCACGTGCCCATGCACCTGATCCAGGCCAACATGGACGAGCAGCTGAAGCACTGCCAGGAGGCACCCTTCTACACACTGGGCCCGCTCACCATCGACATCGCACCGGGCTACGACCACATTGCCTCGGCCATCGGCGCGGCCATGATCGGCTGGATGGGCACGGCCATGCTCTGCTACGTGACGCCCAAGGAACACCTGGGCCTGCCCGACCGCGACGACGTGAAGCAAGGCCTGATCGCCTACAAGATCGCGGCCCACGCGGCCGACATCGCCAAAGGCCACCCGGGCGCCCGCGCGCGCGACGACGCCATGAGCAAGGCGCGCTTCGAGTTCCGCTGGCACGACCAGTTCAACCTCGGCCTGGACCCGGACACCGCGCGCGAATTCCACGACGAGACCTTGCCCAAGGACAGCAGCAAGGAGGCGCACTTCTGCAGCATGTGCGGGCCGAAGTTTTGCTCGATGAAGATCACGCAGGACGTGCGCGACTACGCGGAGAAACAGGGATTGAGCGAGGCCGACGCGCTCGCTCGGGGCATGGCCGCGAAGTCGGCCGAGTTCAAGGCCGCGGGCAGCGAGTTCTATGTGCCGGTGGTCACCTTGACCCGCAAGGTCTGAGGTCCGTGCCTCAAGAAGCGTCGGGCGCCACCCGTGCCAACGCTTCGCGCTTGCCCAGGGCCAGGAGCTCCAGGATCCTGGGCACCCGGGAGGCGCGAGGCACGGCGCCGCCCGACTCCCACTTCCAGAGGGAGAGCGACGAGACGCCCAGCAACCTGGCCATCTGTTCTTGCGTGAGGCCGAGCCGGGCGCGCTGCGTTTTCAGACGCTCCGCGGTGAACACCACCTTGCGCCCGGGTTTGCCACGGGGAACCACCACGCTCTCGGCGCTGGCCGGGCGCGGTGCTTCCCGTGCGGGCTCGACACGCGCCTTGGCCAGGTGGTTCAGCTGGGACTGCAGGGCCTTGAGCTGCTTCTTCAGGGCCGCGATGTCGGCGCGCTGCTGCAAGGACACCTTGCGCAAGGCGCCGATCTCGTCGCGCAGTTCCTTGCGCGCCACGCGGGCGATTTCTTTCTTGAGGGAATCGGCAAAGGTGGTCATGCGGTCATGGTACGGCATCAAACACCGCTTGAGCGACCGGGCGCTGCCGCCTCCAGTAGCATCCAGCGCATGCCCACCCCTACCGATCTCCCACGCCTGACCCCCGAAGCGGTGACCGCGATCGCCCAGGAACACACCGCCCCCGCTCCTTGCCCCACTTGCCGGCCTTACGCCAGCCCGGGCTGGGAATCGTTCCCCGCCTCGCAAGACGGCGCGGCGCTGCGGCCGCTCGGTGCGCTGTGGCTGCCGGGCGACGACGAGCCCACGCTGGAAGAGCACCGCCCCACCGGCGTGGATGCATGGTCGGCCGATGCGCCGATTTCATTGGCCCACCATCCTTACAACCGGTGCGAAGTGTGGGCCTGCAAGGCCTGCGGCTTTCCATTCCTGCGCTACACCGAGTACGGCGGCTACTACATTGACCAGCGCATCCGCGAGCTGCGTGCCGGACTGTTGGTGAGATCCTGAGCACCCAAAGTCCACTAGGGTTAGCGATCTGACAAGACCCTCGTGCGCATGCTTACCATCGGGTGCACAACAACCCGATGGAGACAAAAAACATGCTGAAAAAACTGGTGGTGGGCGCCTTGGCGTCCACGGTGATGCTCACTTCGGCCTCGGTGGCCCTGGCCCAGGAATGGCCCTCGGCCAAACCCATCCGCGTGATCGCCGTCTTCCCACCGGGTGGCTCGGTCGACCAGGTTGCGCGCATTCTGGGCGAGGCCCTGCGCGTGCAGCTCAACCAGTCGGTGATCGTGGAGAACATCGGTGGTGCCTCGGGCGTGATCGGCACGGCGGCCGTGGCCAAGGCCGCGCCCGACGGCTACACCATCGGCGTGGTGTTCGACACCCACGCGGTGAACCCGGCGCTCAAGCCCGGCATTGCCTTCGACACCCTGAAAGACCTGGAGCACATCACCCTGATCGGCACCGCGCCCATGGTGCTGGCCGCATCCAAAGGCTCGCCCATCAAGAGTTTTGCCCAGCTCGTGACCGAGGCCAAAGCCAAAAAGAGCAACAGCTACGGCACCATCGGCACCGGCAGCCTGGGGCACCTGGCCATCGCACAAATGGCCAAGAACGCCGGCTTCGACTGGACCCACGTGCCCTACAAGGGCGGCGGCCCGCTGATGAACGACGCCATCGGTGGCCACGTGCCGCTGGCCGTGGGTTCGCTGTTCTTGATCAAGCCCCACGCTGATTCGGGCAACGTGACGCCGCTGGCGGTGAGCACGAGCAAACGGTCCAAGGACATGCCCAACGTGCCGACCATTGCCGAGAGTGGCTTCCCTGGCTTCGACGCCCCCGCCTGGTGGGGTGTGATCGGCCCGGCCAAGATGCCGCCAGCCATCATCAGCCGCATTCACGCCGCCGTGGCCGCCGCGCTCAAAAGCCCGGACGTGGCCAAAAAACTCGACGAACAGGGCATCGACGTGGTGGGCGGTGGCCCCGAGGTGTTCAAGCCCTTCGTGGAAAAGCAGATGACCACCTGGTCGGCCTTCATCAAGGCCAACAACATCACGGAGTGAGCAGCGAGCCCGGCTGTGCCCGGGCTCAGCCGCCGTGCTGCGGCTGCAGCAGCGGCACGCGGTTGATGGCCATGGCGGCCGCCGCCGTGCGGGTCTCCACGCCGAGCTTGGCGTAGATGCGCTCCAGGTGTTTCTTCACCGTGGCCGGGCTGGCGCCCAGGATGTCGCCGATGTCGCGGTTGATCTTGCCCTTGACCACCCAGTACAAGACCTCGGCCTCGCGTGCGGTGAGGCCAAACGCGCCGGCCACGCTGGAGAGCACGCTGGCGTCCGAGGTTTCCTGCATCACGATGAGCCAGTCGCCACCGGCATCTCCGTCACCATCCTCGTCGCCCACGCGCTGGTGCAGCCGGAAGGTGAGGCGGCGCGGGCCGTTCTCCAGCGTGAGGCGTGGTGGCTCGCGCTGTTCGCTCGCTTCACCCAGATGGCGGCGCAGCCACTGCAGCACGGCCGGTGGCGTGGTGGGTGATTCGGTGCCGCAGTAGTTGCGCAGCAGGTCGCGCGCCAGCGGCGTCTGCCACATCAGGCGGCCGTCGCTCTCGCGCACGGTGATGGTGGCGTAGCCAAACGCGTCCAGTGCGTTGCGCGCCTGGCTGCGCTCCACCGCACCCTGGCGCACATGGCGCGCGGTGCGCAGGTGCACGCCCATGCGCGCCATGACCTCGCGCGGCTTGATGGGCTTGGTCACGTAGTCGGCGCCGCCCGCGTCGAGCGCGGCCACCAGGTGTTCGGTCTCGGTCAGGCCGGTCATGAAGATGATGGGAATGTGCGCGGTGGCCGGCTGTGCCTTGAGGCGGCGCGCCACCTCGAAGCCGTCGATACCCGGCATCACGGCGTCGAGCAGCACCACGTCGGGCAGGGCCTGGGTGGCGCGGCGGATGGCGCTCTCGCCGTCCAGCGCCACCAGCACCGTGTAGCCCGCATCGTCCAGCGCGTCGTGCAGCAGCGCCACGTTGTCGGGCACGTCGTCCACGATCAGCACGATGAGCTGGTCGGTCTGTTGCAGCGTGAACTCAGACATGGCGCTGCAGCAGTTGCTGCTCGATCGCGTCAAAGCGGAACTCGCGCGCCAGTGTGCGCAGCTGCTGTGCAAAGCCCGCCTGCTCGGGGTGGTCCTGCACCCACTCGTCGAGCCACTGCACGATGCCCTTGTAGTAACCCAGGCGCACGAGTTCGAGCAGGGGTTCGAACTCGCGGCCGCGGGTGATGTCCAGCCCCGGGCCTTGGCTCGGTGCCGGCGCTGGTGCTGCGGCTTCCGACGCAGCCACCTCGATCCACACCAGTTGCAGCCGCTGGCCCAGCCAGCCGAGCAGGTCGTCGCGGCGCACCGGCTTCACAAAGAAGTCTTGGGGTCGATGGCCCAGATCGTTGTCGAGTCCCTTGTCGAACGCGTTGGCCGACACGATGGCCAGCGGCACTGCGCTCCAGCCACTGGCGCGCAGCCGGCGCATGGTTTCCCAGCCGTCGATGCCGGGCATGGCCAGGTCCATGAACACGGCGTCGGGCGCACTGGCGTCGCCTGGGTGCAGACCTTCCAGCAAGGCCAGCGCGTCCAGCCCGCTGGTGGCCAGCATCACATCGAACCCCAGCGGTGCCAGCCAGCGCTGGATCAGTTCGCGGTCGGCTTCCTCGTTGTCGACCACCAGCACGCGCCGGCGTGCGCCTTCGTAACCAATGTGCCCGGGCAGGGCCAGCGGACGCGGCAGCACCGCGCCGTGCACCTCCGGCAGAAACAGGCGCACGGTGAACACCGATCCCTCGCCGGGTGCGCTGCGCACCGTCATCTCGCCGCCCATGAGGTCGGTGAGCATCTTGGCAATGGTGAGGCCCAGGCCGGTGCCGGTGGACGGCCCGGGCGCGGCGGCTTCGTTCTGCCCGCGCGCGAACGGCTCGAACACCCGCTCCAGGTCTTGCGCGCGCATGCCGGGGCCGGTGTCGTGCACCTCGAACTGCGCCATCTCGCGCGCGTGCGTGACGCGCAGGCGCACCTGCCCGGCGCGCGTGAACTTCACCGCGTTGCCCAGCAGGTTGATGAGGATCTGGCGCAGGCGTTTCTCGTCGGCGCGCACCGTGTCGGGCAGGCGGCTGCCGGTCTCGAACACGAACTGCAGGCCTTTGGCGCTGGCCTGCAGCTCGAACATGCCCGCCACCTCCTGCATGGCGCCGGCAAAGGCCATGGGCCGCACGTCCAGCGCGAGCTTGCCGGACTCGATGCGCGCGATGTCCAGCGTGCCTTCGATCAGCGAGAGCAGGTGTTCACCGCCCCGGTTGATCACGCGGATGGCCTGCGCGCGGTGCGGTGCCATGCCGGTGTCTTCCTGCAAGAGCTGCGCGTAGCCCAGGATGCTGTTGAGCGGCGTGCGCAGCTCGTGGCTGATGGTGCTGATGTAGCGCGTCTTGGCCTGGTTGGCGTGCTCGGCGGCCAGGCGCGCCTGCTGCAGGGCTTCGTCGGTGAGGCGGTGCGACTCGATCTCCTGCATCAGCAGGCGCGTCTGCCGGTTCGACTCTTCCTGCGCCACCTCGCGGCTCTTGTGCGCCAGCACCAGCCACCAGGCCACGGTGGCAGTGATCAGCAGCAGCACGGCGTACACCCGCACAAAGCCCGAGCGCAACGCAGCGTCAAGCAAGCCGGCGTTGGCCGACAGCCCCATGCGCAGCGCCAGGGCCTGCACCTCCTGGCGGTAGAGCAGGCCGAGCACCGCTGCCAACACCGGCGCCATCACCAGCATGAGCAGCAGGTAGTGGGCGAGACCGGCTTCCAGGTAGGGCCAGATGGAGCGCGGCAACACGCGGCGCAGCGCACCCATCCACTGCTCGGAGAGTTTGGCGTGGGGTTTGCAGAGGTCGCCACAGCGCGCGTCGAGCGTGCAGCAGAGCGAACAGATGGCGCCTTGGTAGGCCGGGCAGTGGGCCATGTCTGGCCCCTCATATTCACGCTCACAAATCACACACTTTTGAACACCCCCCGCGCCGCCTGCGGCGTCACCCCCCTTGAGGGGGGCAACACCAGCGGCCTGGCCAAGCCAGTTCCGCGGTGTTTCTGCGACGGGGCCTCCTTGTACGCCACCACTCCTTGCGATGTAGTAACGCCCCTGCGTGGCCCAGGCAATCAGCGGCGCCGTCACCAGAGCCGTGACCATCGCAATCACCGCCGAAAACGCCTGCGCGCCCTCGCCCATCAGCCCCATGTGGGCCCCGATGGACAACACCGAAGCCAGGCCCATGGCTCCCACGCCCACCGGGTTGATGTCGTACAGGTACGCCCGCTTGAACTCGATGCCCTTGGGGCTCCAGCCCAGCGGCTTGTTGATGACCAGATCGGCCACCACGGCCATGATCCAGGCGATGGCGATGTTGCTGTACACGCCGAGCACCTGCCCCAGCGCCTGGAACACGTTCATCTCCATCAGCATGAAAGCGATGAAGGTGTTGAACACCACCCACACCACACGCCCAGGATGGCTGTGCGTGATGCGCGAGAAGAAGTTGCTCCAGGCCAGCGAGCCGGCGTAGGCGTTGGTCACATTGATCTTGAGCTGCGAGATCACCACGAAGAACGCCGTGGCCGCCACCGCCCAGCCGTAATCGGAGAACACGTATTCGTAGGCCGCGAGGTACATCTGGTTGGGGTCCACAGCGCGGTCCGGCGGCACCATGTGGCTGATGGCAAGAAACGCCAGCAGCGCGCCGCCCAGCATCTTCACCACGCCCAGCAGCACCCAGCCCGGCCCACCGGCCAGCACCCCCGCCCACCAGCGCAGCCCCTTGCCGGGCTCCTTGGCGGGCATGAAGCGCAGGTAGTCGGCCTGCTCCCCCATCTGGGTGATGAGCGCGATGCCCACGGTGAGCGCCGCACCAAACAGGTGCCAGTCAAACAACGCGCCCGCACCGGATTCACCGCCATACCGCACCACGTTGGTGAACGTTTCGGGCGCCATGACCGCCACCGCCCCAAAAGGCACCACCATCATCACCAGCCACAGCGGCTGGGTCCACACCTGAAAGCGGCTGATCACCGAGACCCCGTGCGTCACCAGCGGAATGACCACCACCGCGCAGATGAGGTAACCCCAGGCGGGCGGGATGTCGAGCGCAAGCTCCAGCGCGTAGGCCATGACCGCCGCTTCGAGCGCGAAGAAAATGAAAGTGAAGGTGGCGTAGATCAGCGAGGTGATGGTGGAGCCGATGTAGCCAAAGCCCGCGCCGCGCGTGAGCAAGTCCATGTCGACCCCGTAGCGCGCGGCGTACACGCTGATGGGCAGGCCCGCAAAAAAGATGATCAAGCCGGTGCACAGGATGGCCAGCGCGGCGTTCACAAAGCCGTATTGCACCAGCAGCGTGGCGCCCACGGCCTCCAGGATCAGGAAAGACGCCGCACCAAACGCGGTGTTGGCCACGCGCCATTCGCTCCATTTGCGAAAGCGCTGCGGCGTGTAGCGCAGCGCGTAGTCTTCCATCGTCTCGCTGCCGACCCAGCTGTTGTAGTCGCGGCGCACGCGGGTGATGCGCTGGGGCGCGTCCAGCCCGGGCTCCTGCCCTGCGGTGGGCGCGGTAGCGGTTCTGATGGGGACGATGGGTATGGTTGTCACACTGCGTTTCTGCAGCTTTCGTGCCACGCTGCCGATGGAGCCGGCTCGGGGCACGGGAATTGCTGACCAAGTCACTCAAGCACCACCGAGAACGCACGCACCACCATGGAACTCACGCCCCGAGAGAAAGACAAGCTGCTGATCTTCACCGCTGCCCTGCTGGCCGAGCGGCGCCAGGCGCGCGGCTTGAAGCTCAACTACCCCGAGGCCGTGGCGCTGATCAGCGCGGCCGTGATGGAGGGCGCGCGCGACGGCAAGACCGTGGCCCAGCTCATGAGCGACGGGCGCAACGTGCTGACCCGCGCCGACGTGATGGAGGGCATCGCCGAGATGATCCCGGACATCCAGGTGGAAGCCACGTTCCCCGACGGCACCAAGCTCGTGACCGTGCACCAACCCATTCCCTGATTCATTCACCGAAAGCACCCATGCGCCTTGCCACCGCCCTCTTCAGCGCCGCTGCCTTCTGCGCGCCCGCCCTCGCCCACGAAGGCCACGGCCTGCCCGGCTCCCACTGGCATTCCACCGACACGCTGGGATTTGTCGGTGTGGTGGTGGCCATTGCCGTGGCGCTGTGGTGGTCCAGCGGCAAACACTGAGGGACGTGCCCATGACTCCCGGCGAACTTGTCACCGACGAGGGCGTGCACACCCTCAACCCCGGCCGGCGCACGCTCACCCTGGTGGTGAAGAACGGCGCCGACCGCCCGATCCAGGTCGGCTCGCACTACCACTTTGCCGAGGTCAATGGCGCGCTCGACTTCGACCGCAGCGCGGCGCGCGGCATGCGGCTGAACATAGCCAGCGGCACCGCCGTTCGCTTCGAGCCCGGCCAGCAGCGCACGGTGGAGTTGGTGGACTACGCGGGCGACCGCATCGTCCACGGCTTCCGTGGTTTGACACAAGGGAAGCTCTGATGAGCACGATTTCAAGAAGCGCCTACGCCAACATGTTCGGCCCCACCGTGGGAGACCGACTGCGCCTGGCAGACACCGGCCTGATGATCGAGATCGAGAAAGACTTCACCCTGGCCGCCGGCGGCTACGGCGAAGAGGTCAAGTTCGGCGGCGGCAAGACCATCCGCGACGGCATGGCGCAGTCGCAAAGAACCCGCGCCGAAGGCGCCGTGGATACGGTGATGACCAACGCGGTGATCATCGACCACTGGGGCATCGTCAAGGCTGACATCGGCCTAAAAGACGGGCGCATCGTCGCCATTGGCAAGGCCGGCAACCCGGACACGCAGCCCGGTGTGGACATCGTCATCGGCCCGGGCACCGAGGTCATCAGCTGCGAAGGCAACATCGTCACCGCCGGCGGCATCGACAGCCACATTCACTTCATCTGCCCGCAGCAGGTGGACGAGGCGCTGACCTCCGGCATCACCACCATGCTCGGCGGCGGCACCGGTCCGGCCACCGGCACCTTTGCCACCACCTGCACGCCCGGCCCCTGGCACATCGAACGCATGCTGCAGGCCGCCGACGGCCTGCCCATGAACCTGGGCTTTCTGGGCAAGGGCAACGCCAGCCTGCCCGCCCCGCTGCACGAGCAGATCAACGCCGGCGTGATGGGCCTCAAGCTGCACGAAGACTGGGGCACCACGCCCAGCGCCATCAGCAACTGCCTTGATGTCGCCGACGAAACAGACACCCAGGTCGCGATCCACTCCGACACGCTCAACGAGTCGGGTTTCGTGGAAGACACCATCGCCGCCACCAAAGGCAGAAGCCTCTGCGCCTTCCACACCGAAGGCGCGGGCGGTGGCCACGCGCCCGACATCCTGCGCGTGGTGGGCGAGGCCAACTTCCTGCCCAGCTCCACCAACCCGACCATGCCCTACACGGTGAACACGCTCGACGAGCATGTGGACATGCTCATGGTGTGCCACCACCTGGACGCCGGCATTCCCGAAGACCTGGCCTTTGCCGAGAGCCGCATCCGCCGCGAGACCATCGCGGCCGAGGACATCCTGCACGACATGGGTGCCATCAGCATGATGAGCAGCGACAGCCAGGCGATGGGCCGCGTGGGGGAGGTCATCATCCGCACCTGGCAAGCGGCCGACAAGATGAAGAGCCAGCGTGGCTGGCTCGCCAATCCCTCCGTTCGGGCTGAGCCTGTCGAAGCCCTCACACGCAACGACAACTTCCGCGTCAAGCGCTACATCGCCAAGTACACGATCAACCCGGCCATTGCCCACGGCATCTCGCACATCGTGGGTTCGCTCGAAGTCGGCAAATGGGCCGACCTGGTGGTGTGGAAACCCGCTTTCTTCGGTGTGAAGCCCGCGCTCATCCTGAAGGGCGGCAGCATCGCGCTGGCCGCCATGGGCGACCCCAACGCCTCCATTCCCACGCCCCAACCCGTGCACTACCGGCCCATGTTCGCCAGCCTCGGCAGCGCCATGGCGCACAGCAGCCTGACCTTCGTTTCGCAAGCGGCCCTGGCCGCCGGCGTGGGCCAGCGCTACGGCCTGCGCAAGACGCTGGACGCGGTGCGCGACTGCCGCGGCGTGACCAAGGCCAGCATGGTGCACAACAGCCTGTTGCCCAAGATGGAGATCGACCCGCAGACCTACGCGGTGCGTGCCGACGGCGTGCTGCTCACCTGCGAGCCGGCCACACGCCTGCCCCTGGCACAGCGCTACTTTTTGTTCTGAACCACGATCCCATGTTGCAAGCCTCCAAACTCATCCCCCAGGGCCAGGGCCTGGCGCGCAGCATGGTGCAGCGCTCCGCGCACCTGGAACTGGACTGGGACATTCGTCAGAAGAGCCGCTTCGACACCGTGGCCTCCGACGAGCGCCACGTGGGCGTGTTCCTGCCGCGTGGCACCGTGGTGCGCGGGGGCGACGTGCTGATCACGCAAGACGGCTCGCTTTTGCGCGTGGTGGCGGCCCACCAGCCGGTGCTGCGCATCACCGCCTGCCCCGACCACCCGGCGCACGAGCAGGCCTTCGACCTCATGCGCGCGGCCTACCACCTGGGCAACCGGCACGTGCCCATCGAGCTGCGCCCCGACCACCTGAAGATCGAGCCCGACCACGTGTTGGCCGACATGCTGCGTGCCATGCACCTCACGGTGGTGGAGGTGCGCGAGCCCTTCGAACCCGAGGCGGGCGCCTATGGCGGTCATGGTGGCCATGCCAGTCATGGCGCCGGTGACGTTCACGCGCACGCTGCCCACGAGGCTCACGGCCACCACGGACACGACCATCCTCACCACGGTCATGACCACGGCTGACAGGGTCGACGCGCCGCCCCGATCGGCCGCCAGCCTGCTGCAGATCCTCTGGCTCGCCTCACCCGCCCTGCCGGTGGGCGGCTTCTCGTACTCCGAAGGACTGGAGGCCGGCGTCGAGGCCGGCCTGGTGCACGACGAGGCGAGTGCGGCCGCGTGGCTTACCGACCAGTTGCACCTGGGCCTGGCCCGAAGCGATCTGGCCGTGGTGGCGCAAGCCATCCCCGCCTGGCGCGCGAACGACCTGGTGCGCATCACCACGCTCAACCACTGGGTGCTGCAGACCCGCGAGACGCTGGAGTTCCGCCTGCAGAGCGAGCAGATGGGGCGCTCGCTGCTGGAGTGGGCGCGCCAGCTCGGCGAACTGGGCACGGGCGTGTTCGAACAACTGCACAGCGCCCGCCTGGACCCGCCCACCTACCCCGTGGCGTGCGCCTGTGCCGCGGCCAGCACCGCCGCCAGCGTGCACGACAGCCTGGTCGGCTACGCCTTCGGCTGGTGCGAGAACATGGTGCAGGCGTCCATCAAGTCGGTGCCGCTGGGCCAGAGCGCCGGCCAGCGCATGCTGGCCCGCCTGGCGCTGCAGATACCGGCCGCGGTGGACCACGCCATCACCCTGCACGACAATGACCGCCAGGCCTTCACGCCGCTGCTGGCCATCCACTCCGCCCGCCACGAAACCCAGTACTCACGCCTGTTCCGCTCATGACCCCCCTGCACCACATTCCCCGCCGCACCAAGCACCTGCCCCCCCTGCGCGTGGGCATCGGCGGCCCGGTGGGCTCTGGCAAGACCACGCTGCTGGAGATGCTGTGCAAGGCCATGCGCGAGCGCTACGACCTCATCGCCATCACCAACGACATCTACACCAAGGAAGACCAGCGCATCCTCACTGTGAGCGGCGCGCTGCCGGCCGAACGCATCATGGGCGTGGAAACGGGCGGCTGCCCGCACACCGCCATTCGGGAAGACGCTTCCATCAACCTGGAGGCCATCGACCGCATGCTCGGTGAGTTCCCCGACGCCGACGTGGTGTTCATCGAGAGCGGCGGTGACAACCTCGCCGCCACCTTCAGCCCCGAACTCAGCGACCTCACCATCTACGTGATCGACGTGGCCGCAGGCGAGAAAATCCCGCGCAAGGGCGGCCCCGGCATCACCAAGAGCGACCTCTTCGTCATCAACAAGACCGACCTGGCCCCGCACGTGGGCGCCGACCTGGAAGTGATGAAGGCCGACACCGCCCGCATGCGCCCCGACAGCGCGCGCCGGCCCTGGGTGATGACCAACCTCAAGACGCTGGCCGGCGTGGACGAGGTGGTGCGCTTCATCGAGACGCGCGGCATGCTGCCCCAGGCGCAGCCCGAGGCCACCGCCATCGCAGGCTAAAATCGCTGCATTGCCGACGCATCCGGAGACTTGGGTGAGCGGTTTAAACCAGCAGTCTTGAAAACTGCCGACTCGCAAGGGTCCGTGAGTTCGAATCTCACAGTCTCCGCCAACGAATTCAAGGGCCTTGAGAAATCAAGGCCCTTTTTTCTGGCCAGGCGTCAACGCTCGGCGGCCACGCGGCGCAGGCATTCCATCAGCTGTTCGGTGATGCGGGTCGGCGGGCGCCCGCGCACCGTGATCAGGCCCACCGGCGGCAGGTCCACAGGCACCGGCAGCTTGAGCACCTTGAACAGGCCTTCGCGCTCGAAATGCTCGCCCACCGACCGCGCCACAAAGGCCGCCGCCCCGCGCTGCTGCACGAAGGTGCTGATGGCCAGAAACGAGGCCGTTTCGATGATGTCTGCCGGGGGTTGCAGCTTGTGCTTGAAGAACTGCTGCTCCAGCTTCACCCGCAGCGAAGCCCAGGGCGGCGGCAGCACACAGGGCATGGCGGCGAGGTCGGCCCAGGTGGTTTGCTTCTTGCGCGAGAGGGGATGCCCCGAGCCCACCACCGCGACCATCGGCTCGTTGAAGAGTTTCTCGGTCACCAGGTCCGGCGCCGCGTAACCCGGCTCCAGCCGGCCCACGAACAGATCGATCTCACCGAGCCGCAGCTTGGGCAGCAACTGGGTCAGATCGCCCTCTTCCACCAACACCGTGGCCCCGGGCGCGAGCTGCTTGAACTGCGCCACCGCCTGGGCCAGCAACACCGGCAGCGTCACCACCATGGAGCCCACGCGCGTGCGGCCTGCAGCGCCGCTTTCCACCGCCGCGATCTCGCCGCGCGTGCGCTCGAAGTCGGCCAGCACGGACCTGGCGAAGCGCACCAGCGAACGGCCGGCGGAGGTGGGCTCTGTGCCGCGCGTCGAGCGTTCGAACAGGGTGGAGCCCAGCATGCTCTCCACCTCGGTGAGCATCTTGGACACGGCCGGCTGGCTCACGGCCATGAACTCGGCGGTGCGCCCGAGGTGGCGAAACTGATCGAGCGCCACCAGCAACTGCAGGTGGCGCAACTTGATGTTGGAACGCAGGACACGGTCGATGGAAGCCATGGTTTCATCATAACCAACCACTCATGAAGCGATTCCGTTTAACGATTGGATTGTTATGGCCGTATGTCGAACAATCTCGGCTCCACCACAGAGGACGACAATGAAACTCCAACCCCACACCCCGATCTCCCGCCGCCAGCTGCTGGTGGGTGGCAGCGCCACCGCTGCCGGCATCCTCGTGCCATCACTGGCCCTGGCCTCGGAATCGGCCAACTACCCCGAGCGCCCCATCAGCTTCATCTGCCCCTGGCCCGCTGGCGGCACCGCCGATCAGTCGATGCGCGCGATCTGCCTGGTGGCCGCCGGTGTGCTCAAGCAACCCATCGCCGTGGAAAACAAGGCGGGTGCGGCCGGCATGATCGGCGCGAAGGCCATTGCCAGCGCCCGGCCCGACGGCTACACCATCGGCCAGATCCCGATCTCGGTGACCCGCTTCTCCCAGCTCGGCACCCTGCAGGCCGACCCGCGCACCGACTTCACCTACCTCGCCCGCACCTCCGGCCAGACCTTCGGGATCGCGGTGCAGGCCAACTCGAAATTCGCCACGCTCAAGGACATGGTCGCCTTCGCCAAGGCCAACCCCGGGATCGTGACCTACGGCCACGCCGGCATCGGCGGCGCCACCCACGTGGGCATGGAAGAGTTCGCGCTGGCTGCGGGCATCTCGCTCAACGCCATTGCCTACAAGGGCGGCGCGCAGGCACTGTCCGACACGCTCGGTGGTCAGGTCGACCTGCTGGCCGACTCAAGCTCGTGGGCACCACACGTCGAGGCCGGCAAGCTGCGCCTGCTGGCCACCTGGGGCGAGCAGCGCACGCCACGCTTCAAAGACACGCCCACACTCAAGGATCTCGGGTACAAGGTCGTGGTCGACGCGCCCAACGGCATCGGCGCCCCCAAGGGTCTGGACCCGGCGATCGAGAAGAAACTGCGCGACGCCTTCCGCTTCGCCGTCAACAGCACCGAGTTCAAGACCGTGGCCGAGAAGATCGACGCGCCGCTCATGTACCTGGACGGCCCCGACTACAAGAAGTACGTGCAGGTGATGTACGACCGCGAAACACAACTGATCGAGCGCCTCAAGCTCAAAGAACTGCTCAAGAAGGGTTGATCCCATGACGCTCAGCCCCCTGATCCGCCTGCACGCCAACGACAACGTGCTCGTCGCCCGGTCGCCGCTGGCCCTGGGCCAGGACCTGCCCGAGTTCGGCGTCCGGGTGCGCGCGCAGGTGCCGGCCGGCCACAAGATCGCGGCCAGCCGCATTGCGCAGGGGGAGCGCGTGCGCAAGTACGACACCGTCATCGGTGTGGCCGAGCGCGACATCGAGGCGGGTGAATACGTGCACACGCACAACCTGGCCATGTTGGAGTTCGACCGCGACCCCGGCTTCGGCCTGGACGTGAAGCCGGTGGACTACGTGCCCGAGGCCGAGCGCGCGACCTTCATGGGCTTTGTGCGCGAAGACGGCCGCGTGGGCACACGCAACTTCATCGGCATCCTGTCCTCGGTCAACTGCTCGGCCACGGTGATCAAGAACATCGCCGCGCACTTCACGCCCGAGCGCCTGGCGGCCTACCCCAACGTCGACGGCGTGGCGGCCTTTGCCCAGACCAGCGGCTGCGGCATGTCGTCGCCCAGCGAACACTTCGACGTGCTGCGCCGGACCATCGCCGGTTATGCGCGCCACCCCAACATGGCCGGTGTGCTGATCGTCGGCCTGGGTTGCGAGCGCAACCAGGTCGCGGGCCTGGTGGAATCGCAAGGCCTGGAAAGCGGCCGCCTGATGCGCACCATGGTGATGCAGGAGGTGGGCGGCACCCGCGTGACCATCGAAGCGGGCATCAAGGCCATCGAAGACATGCTGCCGCTGGCCAACAGCTACCAGCGCCAGAGCGTGCCGGCGAGCCACATCAAGATCGGCCTGGAATGCGGCGGCTCCGACGGCTTCTCGGGCATCACCGCCAACCCCGCGCTGGGCGCGGCCATGGACATCCTGGTGCGCCACGGCGGCACGGCCATCCTGTCGGAAACGCCCGAGATCCACGGCGTGGAATACATGCTCACGCGCCGTGCGGTGAGCCCCGAGGTCGGCCAGAAACTGCTGGACCGCCTGACCTGGTGGGAGCACTACACGCGCGGCCACAACGGCCAGTTCAACGGCGTGGTCGGCCCGGGCAACCAGGCCGGTGGCCTGGCGAACATCTTCGAGAAATCGCTCGGCTCGGCCATGAAAGGCGGCACCACGCCGCTGCAGGCGGTGTACGAGTACGCCGAGCCAATCGACCAGGCGGGCTTCGTGTTCATGGATTCACCGGGCTACGACCCGGTGGCCTGCACCGGCCAGATCGCCAGCGGCGCCAACCTGATCTGCTTCACCACCGGCCGGGGTTCGATGTTCGGTTCCAAGCCGGCGCCCACCATCAAGCTGGCCAGCAACTCGGTGATGTACCGCAAGCTGGAAGAAGACATGGACGTGAACTGCGGCGCCATCCTCGACGGCGAGGTGGACGTGCCGCAAATGGGCCAGCGCATCTTTGAAGCGATCTTGCGGCACGCCTCGGGCGAGCCGACCAAGAGCGAAGCCCTGGGCCTGGGCGACCATGAATTCGTGCCCTGGCACCTGGGCATCGTGAGCTGAAGCCGCTCACTCCCTTCTCTCTCAAACACACTGGAGTCTTCATGCTGGGCGAACTTGTTCGCGGCGAACTGCTGCGCACGCACAACTTCATCGCAGGCCGCTGGTTGCCTGCTCAGGCGGGCGCCTTGCTCGACGTGGTGGACCCCGCCACGCTGGCCACCATCGCGCAGGTGGCCGACAGCACCGCGGTTGATGCGCAGGCCGCGGCCGACGCGGCACACGCGGCTTTTCCGGCCTGGCGCGACCAGAGCGGGCGCGAACGCGCGCAGTTGCTCAAGCGCTGGCACGCCCTGATCCTGGAACACCGCGAAGACCTGGCGCGCATCATCTCGGCCGAACAGGGCAAGCCCCTGGCCGAGGCGCGCGGCGAGGTGCTCTACGGCGCGTCGTACGTGGAATGGTTCGCCGAGGAAGCCACGCGCACGCACGGCGACATCATTCCCGAGCCGGTGCGCGGTCGAAAAATGATGGCGGTGAAGGAGCCCGTGGGTGTGGTGGCCGCCATCACGCCGTGGAACTTTCCGCTGGCCATGATCGCGCGCAAGATCGCGCCGGCCCTGGCCGCCGGTTGCACGGTGGTGGCCAAGCCCGCGGAAGACACGCCGCTGACCGCCGCCGCCCTGGTGGAACTCGCCCACCGCGCGGGCTTTCCCGCCGGCACGATCAACCTGGTGTGCGCCTCGCGCGAGCACACGCCCGAGGTGGTCGACGCCTGGCTGGCGGACCCACGGGTGCGCAAGATCACCTTCACCGGCTCCACACCGGTGGGCAAGCACCTGGCGCGTGAATCCGCCGGCACGCTCAAGAAACTCTCGCTCGAACTCGGCGGCAACGCGCCCTTCATCGTGTTCGAGGACGCCGACCTGGACGCTGCGGTCGAAGGCCTGATGGTCTCCAAGTTCCGCAACGGCGGGCAGACCTGCGTCTGCCCCAACCGCGTGTTCGTGCACGACACGGTGCACGACCGCTTCGTCGAGAAACTCGCGACCCGCGTTGGCGCCCTGCATGTGGGCCCCGCGAGCGACGAGCGTTCGCAGATCGGCCCCATGATCAACCAGCGGGCGGTCGACAAGATCGAGCGCCACGTGGTGGATGCTGTGGCGCACGGCGCGCGAGTGGTCACCGGCGGACGCCGCCTCAGCGCGTCGGATGCCGGCAGCGCTGGCCACTACTACGCACCCACCGTGCTGGCGGGCGCCAACATGGCGATGGTGCTGGCGCAAGAGGAAACCTTCGGCCCGGTGGTGCCCGTGTTCCGCTTCTCCACCGAAGACGAAGTGGTCGGCCTGGCCAACGACACACCGTTTGGCCTGGCGGCCTACTTCTACACACAGGATGCCAAGCGCATCTGGCGCGTGGCCGACCAGCTGGAGACCGGCATCGTCGGCATCAACGAAGGTGCGCTGGCGGCCGAGGCCGCGCCGTTTGGCGGCGTGAAGGAGTCGGGCTACGGCCGCGAAGGCTCGCGCGATGGCCTGGACGACTACATGCACGTCAAGTACCTCTGCCAAGGGGGCCTGCGATGAGCGGCAACCCCTTCAAGGCCGCGCTGGCGGCACAGCGTCCACAGGTCGGCCTGTGGCTCTCGATGGCCGACCCCTACCTCGCGGAAGTCAGCGCCACCGCCGGTTTCGACTGGCTGCTGATCGACGGCGAGCACGCACCGAACGACCTGCGCACCACGCTGGGCGCCCTGCAGACCGTGGCGCCCTACCCGACGCACCCGGTGGTGCGCGTGGTGTCGGGTGAAGTGCACCTGGTCAAGCAGTTGCTCGACATCGGCGCGCAGACCCTGCTGGTGCCCATGGTGGACACGCCCGAGCAAGCCGCCGCCCTGGTGCAGGCCACGCGCTACCCGCCGCTGGGCATTCGCGGCGTGGGCAGCGCGGTGGGGCGGGTGTCGCGCTGGAGCGCGCGCACCGACTACCTCGACGTTGCCGACAGCGAGGTCTGCCTGCTGGTGCAGGCCGAGACCGTCAAGGCCTTGCAGAACCTGGCCGCCATCTGTGCGGTGGACGGTGTGGACGGTGTCTTCATCGGCCCGGCCGACCTAGCGGCCTCGATGGGCCACCGCGGCAAGCCCGGTCACCCCGAGGTGCAGGCCGCGATCGAGCAGGCCATGAAAACCATCGTGGCCAGCGGCAAGGCCGCCGGCACGCTCACCTCGGACCCGGCCCTGGCGCGGCGCTACCTGGCGCTGGGCTGCACCTTCGTTGCCACCGGTGTGGACGTGCTGCTGTTCGCCAACGCAGCGCGCAAGCTCGCCACCGACTTCGGGCGCGGCACCGCGGCCCCGGCCGAGCGCTCGGCCGCCTACTGATCGCCTTCGCATGACCACCCCAGCATCGCCCACCATCGTCGTCGCGCTCACCGCCATCGTGGGCGAACGAGCCTGCCTGAGCGGCGCCGACACCGACGCCTTCACCACCGACTACCGACGCCTCTACCTCGGCAAGGCGGTCGCTGTGGTGCTGCCCGCCAGCACCGACGAACTCAGCCGCGTGATGGCTTGGTGTTACACCCACGGCGTGCCGGTGGTGCCGCAGGGTGGCAACACCTCGCTGATGGGCGGCTCGGTGCCCGACGACAGCGGCACGGCGGTGGTGGTGAGCCTCAAGCGCATGAACCAGGTGGTCGAGGTCGATGCGGTGAACGACACGCTCACCGTGCAGGCCGGCGTCACCCTGAGTGCCGCGCGCAGCGCCGCCGAAGCGGCGGGTCGGCTGTTTCCGCTGCGCATCGGCTCCGAAGGCTCCTGCCAGATCGGTGGCAACCTCTCCACCAACGCGGGTGGCACCGCCGTGCTGCGCTACGGCAACATGCGCGACCTGGTGCTCGGCGTGGAAGCGGTGCTGCCCGACGGTCGCGTGTACTCGGGCCTGCGCGCGCTGCGCAAGGACAACACCGGCTACGACCTCAAGCAACTCTTCGTGGGCTCCGAAGGAACGCTGGGCATCATCACGGCCGCCGTGCTCAAGCTGATGCCACTGCCCCGCTCCTCGTCGGTGGCCTTCGTGGCCGTGGCCTCACCCGCCGCCGCCGTGGCCCTGCTCGGCGAAGCCAAGCGCACGGCAGGCCAGGCCGTCACCGCGTTCGAGCTCGTGTCACGGCCCGCGCTGGACCTGGTGCTGGCCTACCTCGGTGGCGAGAAGTCGCCACTGGCCGGGTCACACGACTGGATGGTGCTGATCGAACTCACCGCCGGCACCGACGCCGACAGCCTGGACCAGACCATGGTGCAGCTGCTCGAAGCCGGCCTGGAGGCGGGTCTGGTGCTCGACGCTGCGGTCGCCGCCAGCGGCACCGACGCGCTGGCGTTCTGGCGCATCCGCGAAGAGATCTCGGACGCGCAGACGCGCACCGGCGGCAGCATCAAGTGCGACGTGTCCGTGCCGCTCTCGCGCATCGCCGGCTTCATCGAGGAAGCCACCGCCGCCGTGCTCGCGCTGGAGCCGCGCACACGCATGGTGGTCTATGGCCACATGGGCGACGGCAATGTGCACTTCAACCCTTTGCGCCCGGCCGACACCAGCGCGGCCGACTACATGGCCGCCTGCTACACACAGGTCTCGCACGCGGTGGATGCACTGGCCCACGCGGCGGGTGGTTCGATCTCGGCGGAGCACGGCATCGGGGTGGCCAAGCGCGACGACCTGACGCTGTACAAATCGCCGGTCGAGCTTGAGCTGATGTGGCAGGTGAAGAAGGCGCTGGACCCGAAGAACCTGCTCAACCCCGCGAAAGTGCTGCCCGCGCCGCATTGAGTGCGGGCATCGCCCCACTTCAAATAAGATCAATTCTCATTTAAGATGGCATCGCAAGCCACCTGAAGTCCTTCGTCACCGTCGAATCCGGACCGGCAGCCAGCACCGCTCGCACCTTGTTGCGTTGTCAGAAACCTGCCTGGAGACCGCTGTGAACGACCCCACCGAACCGACCGCCGACGAAGAACATGTATTGCCCTGCACCGAGGCCATGCTGGCCGGCACGCTGGCCCTGATGACGGGACACGCCCAGAGCGCCTGCGCCACGCAGCGCGATCTCATGGGCAGGAAGATCCGATCCAACCTGTTTTTCCTGGGCCAACACCCAGGGCTCACGCCGAGCTTTCGGACCGTGCTTCAGCGCATGCACCAGCACTGGGACACGCTGGTGAAGGCCTGCGACGCGACGATCACGTCTTCCGCGCTGTGCAACGAAGACCTCTTGCCGGAGCGGCGCCTCTGGCACACCACGGTGTCCACGGTGCAATGAGCGTCAAGCGAACCTCGATGCTGTTGCGCATGAGGTGACTGAAGTCAACGATGACCGAAGACCTGTTTCAAACCCGGGCGGGGCGCGGCCATCCCTCTGACAGTTGCGCGCCCCGCCACACAGGTCGCCCGCATCACTGCTGATTCAGTTGACCCACTTTCACGCCGCCGACAGCACGCAGACCGGCCTGGCGAATCTGTTCGGCTTGCTCGGGCGTGGCCACCACGGGGTACTTGTTGTCGGCGAAGTCCACCAGACCCAGGCGCTGGGCTTCGTTGAGCTCGGCCAGCACCTGTGCGCGAGTCTTGCCGGGGCCGGTGGGCACCTTGAACGTCACGATGTCCGGGTCACCCAGCTGGCCCAGGCGACGGGCTTCGGCGAGTTCGGCCAGCACCTGTGCGCGGGTGACGGTGGAGCCGGCAGGCACTTCAAATTTCACGATGGTGCCGTCGGGCAACTGGCCTGCATCGCGGGCGGCGATGGCCTGGGCTTGCACCTCGGCGCGGGTCAGCGGGGCGTTCTGGGCCATGGCGGTACCGGCGGTGGCAACGAGGATCAGGGGAAGGAGGATGCTGGTCGAGCGATTCATGATGATTCCTTGTGAGAGCGTTGGGGAGGAGACTGGTGTGCCGCTTTGTGTTCGGCACAGAGAGAACTTTAAAAACCGAGGTTGTCGTTTCCCGAACGCCAGAATGACAAATTCGTAATGCAGCAAAAAGCCCGTTTCCACGACAATCGGGTGTACTCCCCAGGGGTGTCACGCCCCTGCCTTGCAACCCCGGTTGGATTCCTGCCATGCGCGTGCTGGTCATTGAAGACGAAGCCAAGATCGCTGACTACGTCAAGCGCGGCCTGTCCGAGGCCGGCTATACGGTGGACGTGGCGCGCGATGGCATCGAAGGCCGCTACCTCGCGCTCGAAGGCGACTACCAGCTGGTGGTGCTCGACATCATGTTGCCGGGCATCGACGGATTTGGCGTGCTGGCGGCCTTGCGTGAGAAGCGCGGTACGCCGGTGCTGATGCTCACCGCGCGCGATCGCGTGGAAGACCGCGTGCAGGGCCTGCAGGCCGGTGCTGATGACTACCTCGTCAAGCCGTTTGCCTTCTCAGAACTGCTGGCCCGCGTGGGCGCGCTGCTGCGCCGCGGCCCGGCGGCGTCGGAGTCAGCCAACACCCGAATGGCGGTGAGCGACCTGGAGATGGACCTGCTCAGCCGCAAGGCCTGGCGCGCAGGGCAGCGGCTGGAGCTCACCGCCAAGGAGTTCTCGTTGCTCGCGCTGCTGGCGCGGCGCAAGGGCCAGATCCTGTCGCGCACCACGATTGCCGAGCAGGTGTGGGACATGAACTTCGATTCCGACACCAACGTGGTGGAAGTGGCCGTGCGTCGTCTGCGCTCCAAGATGGACGACCCTTTCAAACCCAAGTTGCTGCACAACGTGCGCGGCATGGGCTATGTGCTGGAGGAGCGCGCGTGAACACCACAACGCTGGACACCCCACGGGTGGGCGACGCACCAACGGCAGCGCCCTGCACCTATTCCATCGGCCGGCGGCTCTCGCTGCTGCTGGCGATCCAGACCGTCATCGGTCTGGGTGTGCTGCTGGCCTTCATCTACGGCGCGACCTCCATGCTTTTTGTGGCCAAGCACGAGGAGGAGCTGCGCAGCTACTCGAGCGTGCTGGTCGATGTCGTGCGCGAGGCCGAATTCAAAGGGGGCGAAGCCGAGGTCAGGGCCAAGCTCGCCTGGCTGGCCGAGCGGCGCCCGGGCACGTTCGTGCGGATGCAGCGTGCCGACGGCAGCGAGCTCTACCGTGACGCCGAGCCCACCTTCGACGTGACCCAGCCCAGCGCCCGTGGCAAGGGCTTCACCGTGCCCACCAAGGACGGCAGCGCGCTGCAGGGCCGGCTGGTGCTGGACTGCTCGCAGGACGCCAAGACCGCCAGGCGCATGGCCCTGCTGCTGGTGGGCGCCGTGCTCGCCGGTGCAGCCCTGGTGGGCTGGGGCACCTTCTGGCGCGTGCGCTGCAGCCTGCGCCCCCTGCTCGACCTTGCCGCCCAGACCAAGGCCATCGACGCGCGGCGCCTGGGGCAGCGGCTCTCGCTGGACGAGACGGCAGAAGAACTGCAGCCGCTGATCGACCAGTTCAATGGCCTGATGCAGCGCGTGGAGCGCACCTACGTGCAACTCGAAGGCTTCAACGCCGACGTGGCCCACGAACTGCGCACGCCCCTGGCCAACCTGATCGGTCAAACCGAGGTGGCGCTCAGCCGCGAACGCAGCGTTGGCGAGCTCGAAGACACGCTGCACTCCAACCTGGAAGAGCTGCACCGCATGGCGGCCATCGTCAACGACATGCTGTTCCTCGCGCAGGCCGACCGCGGCGTGAAGGCGCGGCGCGGCGCGGCGGTGAGCCTGGCCGGGCTGGTGCAGCAGGTGGTGGAGTTCCACGAAGCGCCGATGGAGGAGCGTGGTCTGACCGTGACCATTGACGGCGACACCGCGTTGTCGGTGGATGAGCCGCTGGTCAAGCGCGCCCTGTCCAACCTGCTGGGCAACGCGATCCGCTACGCCAACCCAGGCTCGACGCTGTGCGTGCGCATCGCCCGTGAGTCGGGTGACAGCGTGCGGCTGTGGGTGGAAAACGCAGGGCCGTCGATCGAGCCCGAACACCTGCCGCGTCTGTTTGACCGCTTCTTCCGCGCCGACATCTCGCGCTGCGAAATGGAGAAACCGCACCACGGATTGGGCCTGTCCATCGTGGCGGCCATCGCGCGCATGCACGACGGTTTTCCCGCCGCCGAGTCCAGCGGGGGCACCACCCGCGTGGGCTTCAGCCTGCACGCCGCCAGCGCGGCAGCCTGAGGCCGCGAGGCATCAATCCGCCAGAAACAGGGCCTGCAGGTCGCTGAGGAAATCGAAGCCGCGATCGGTGGGCCACACCCGAGCCGCATCGCGCGCAATCAAGCCTTTTTGCACCGCCTGCGCCAGGCAGGGTTCGATGCTGGAAAGTGGCAAGCCAGTGCGCTCCATGAACTGCTGCAGGGAAAAACCTTCCTTCAACCGCATGGCGTTGAGCATGAATTCAAACGGCAACTCGGTGCGCGAGACTTCATCGGCACTGACCACGGCGTTGCCCGCCATCGCCCGCTCCATGTACAGGCGCGGCTCGCGCACGCGCACCGGGCGCGCCACGCGGTGGGCAAAACTCAGCTTGCTGTGAGCGCCCGCTCCAATGCCCAGGTAGTCACCGAACTGCCAGTAGTTGGTGTTGTGCCAGCAACGGTGCCCCGCGCGCGCATAGGCCGACACCTCGTAACGCTCCAGCCCTGCCGCGCCGGTGATCTCCGTGATGCGGTCGAGCATGTCCCAGGCCTCGTCTTCGGGCGGCAAGGCCGGCGGGTACTTGGCGAAGTAGGTGTTGGGCTCCAGCGTGAGGTGGTAGATGGAGATGTGTGGCGGAGAAAAGCCCAGCGCGGTGCGCACGTCCGTCTCACAATCGGCCAGCGTCTGCCCGGGCAACGCATACATGAGGTCGAGGTTGAAGGTATCAAAGGCCTGCGCGGCTTCTTCCACCGCAGCCATGGCTTGGTCTCGATCGTGCACGCGGCCCAGCGCCTTGAGGTGTGCGTCGTTGAAGCTCTGCACGCCAACGGACAAGCGCGTCACACCCGCAGCGCGAAACGCGCGGAAACGGTCTTTCTCGAATGTGCCCGGGTTGGCTTCGAGCGTGATCTCGGCATCGGCGTCGAGTCTCAACAGGGCGCGCACATCGCACAGCAACCGGTCGATGGACGCCGGTGAAAACAGGCTGGGCGTGCCGCCACCAATGAACACGCTGTGCACCGTGCGGCCCCAGATCAGCGGCAACGATGCCTCCAGATCGGCGCGCAAGGCATCCAGGTAACGCGATTCGGGCAGAGGCTGGTCGGGCTGGGATGTGGCGGTCCACTCGTGCGAATTGAAATCGCAATACGGACACTTCTTCAGGCACCAAGGCAGGTGGATGTAGAGAGACAGCGGAGGCAGGCTTTGCAGCTGCAGCGTGCCAGGGCGCATCCAGTGACGCACATCGTTCCACGGCACCTCGGGCTTGACCGCCTTGCGGCCAGGCAGGCCGCCGGGCCAGGACACCGGCTTGTCTGCACTCATGGTGCGAACCAGCGCTCGCGCATCAGCTCCAGCATCTGCTGGGCCGCACGTCCGCGATGGCTGTTGGCGTTCTTCACCTCGGTGGGCAGCTCGGCAAAGGTCTTGCCGAAGGCCGGCAGGTACATCACCGGGTCGAAGCCAAAACCGTTCTCGCCAATGGGCTCCTGCGTGATGAGACCGGGCGCTCGGCCCGTGGCCACCAGAGGCTCGGGGTCGTCGGCGCTGCGCAGGGCCACCAGCGTGCTGACCAGCGCGGCGCGGCGGTCCTGAATGCCCTGCATCTGTTCGAGCAACGCACGAACGTTGTTGTCGTCGCCTTTCGCGTACCCAAACTGCGTGGCGTAGTACGCCGTGTCGACCCCGGGCAGCCCACCGAACACCTCGACACACAGCCCGGCATCGTCAGCCAGCGCTGGCAGACCGCTGAGCCGTGCCGCGTGGCGCGCCTTGGCGAGTGCGTTTTCCACAAAAGTGCGGTGCGGCTCGGGCGCCTCGGGAATGTTCAGGTCGGCCTGGCGCACCAACTCGATGCCCAGCGGCGCAAAGAGCGCTTGCAGCTCGGCCAGCTTGCCCTTGTTGTTCGACGCCAGGACCAGTTTCATGCCTTGTTAAGACCCAGGCAGCTGCGTTGCAGTGCCACCAGTTCGTCGATGCCTTTTTCAGCCAGTGCCAGCAGCGCGTCCATCTCGCGGCGTGTGAAGGCCACGCCCTCAGCCGTGCCCTGCACTTCCACGAAGTGCCCGGCGCCGGTCATCACCACATTCATGTCGGTGTCGCAAGCCGAGTCTTCCACGTACTCCAGATCGAGCAGCGGCACGCCATCCAGAATGCCGACCGAGATCGCGGCCACGTGGTCCTTGATGGGCGACGCTGCGATCTTGCCCTCGGTGATCAACCTGGAGACCGCATCGTGCGCGGCCACGAAAGCACCGGTGATGCTCGCCGTGCGGGTGCCACCATCGGCCTGGATCACGTCGCAATCGAGCGAGATGGTGCGCTCGCCCAGCGCCTTGAGGTCGAACACAGCGCGCAGCGAGCGGCCGATCAGGCGCTGGATCTCCTGTGTGCGCCCGCTCTGCTTGCCCTTGGCCGCCTCGCGGTCGCTGCGTGTATGGGTGGCGCGCGGCAACATGCCGTACTCGGCTGTCACCCAGCCTTCACCACTGCCGCGCTTGTGCGGCGGCACCTTCTCTTCGACCGAAGCGGTGCACAGCACCTTGGTGTGGCCAAACTCGATCAGCACCGAACCTTCGGCGTGCATGGTGTAGCTGCGGGTGATGCGCACAGGGCGCAAGGCATCAACGGCCCGTTGGCCGGGTCGGGAAACGTCGCTCATGGGGAAACCTCAGGTGTTGCGTTCGGCCGTGCGGCGAATCGCTTCGTTGATCTCGGCGATCGATTGTTCGATCGCCGCGTCGTCCAGATCTTCCATGGTCGAGTCGGGCGTGCCCGACTGGATGGTGGAGGCGAACACGCCGTCTTCGATGTCCTCGGTGGACACGCGGGTGCTCTGGAACTCGTCGGCCGTCTCCCATTCCATGGCGAGCACAGTCACGTTGTCGCAGCGCGGGCCGCCCCGCTTGAGGGCGAGTTCCACCAACTCGGGCACCGCCTGCTCCAGAGGCCGCTTGGACAACTCGGAGGTGATTTCCTCGTCGGTCACCGTGCCCCAGAGGCCGTCGGAGCACAGCAGCACACGATCGCCCTGCAGCAATTGCACCGGACCCGACAGGTCGAACACGGGCTTGGCGGGTGAGCCCAGGCAAGTGAACAGGATGTTGCGGTTGATGTGCTCGGTGGCGCGCCCCAGATGCGCCTGCTGTTCCATGTAGGAGTGGTCGCGCGTGCGGGTGAGCATCTCACCGTTGCGCACCACGTACAGCCGCGAGTCACCGCAGTGCACCCAGTACACGTGGCCCCGCTCCATGACGGACGCGACCAGCGTGGTGCGCGGCGTGTCGAGCATGCCTTTTTCAGCGGCGTAACGAATGATCTGGTGGTGCGCGGCCATCAACGCGCTGGAGAGGAACTCGGGCACTTCCCTCACCGTGGGATTCGCCGCTTTTTGAAAGTAGGCCGAGAAGGTCTGCAGGGCCAGTTGGGCAGCCATCGCGCCCTCGGGGTGCCCCCCCATGCCGTCGGCCAGCACGAAAAGCCCGGATTCACGGGTGTAGGCATAGCCCATGCGGTCTTCATTGCGCTCGCGCCCACCTTGGCGGCTGATCTGGTAGACCGAAAATTTCATCGAAACTTGGTGCCGGCGTTGGTGGATTTGCGCATGACCTTCTTGTTGTCCGAGACGATGTTGTCAAACTGCAGACGCATCTTTTCGGCCACCGTGAGCTTGGTGTAACTGCGCTCGGTTTCGCGGCTGAGTTCCTTCTGCAACGCAAACACCGATTGCGGACGCGACAAGGGATCCAGCGACATGCACCATTCGACCACCTCGATCAGGTTGTCGGAGTAGACGCCGCGCAGGCGGGACAACGCCAGCGACAGGCGGTCTTTCTCCAGGCGTTGCGGCGCGTCGTTCGGTGGATAGCCTTGCATGCTGGCGTAGATGCAGGCGCCGATCGCGTAGATGTCGGTCCACGGGCCCATGCTTGAGTCACGGCGGTACATCTCGGGTGCGGCAAAACCGGGGGTGTACATCGGACGAATGAAGTTGCCCTCTTTGCTCAGCACCTCGCGGGCGGCGCCGAAGTCAATCAGCACCGAGCGGTTGTCGTCGGTCACGAAGATGTTGGCCGGCTTGATGTCCAGGTGCAGCATCTTGTGCTGGTGCACGATGCGCAGGCCGCGCAACACCTCGTCGTACAGTGAGCGGATGGTCGATTCGCGGAAGACCTTTTGTTTTTTCTGCTCGCGCGCCGTGATGATGAATTCCTGCAGCGAGGCGCCTTCCAGGAAGTTCATGACCATGTACACGGTCTCGTTCTCGCGGAAGAAGTTCAACACGCTGACCACCGAGGCGTGTGAAATCTGTGCCAGCGCCCGACCTTCCTCGAAGAAGCTTTTCAATCCCAGGCGGTACAGAGAGAGCTTTTCGGGCTGCACCTGGGGCAGCAACTCGCCGGGGCCACGCGAGGCGAGCGACGAAGGCAGGTATTCCTTGACCGCGACCTGCTGGCCTTCGGTGTCCACAGCAAGGTAAACAACACCAAATCCACCAGCTGCCAGTTTGCGAACGATGCGGTAGCCACCGATCACGGTGTCCGGCGGAAGCGGAGCGGGTTTGACCTTTGACATAATTCGGATGGTTTCCGGAACGCCTCGTTTTGGACCACTCAACCTGACGGGCAAAGTGCAATGGCAGTTTACAGCATGACCGGCTATGCAACGGCCCACCTGGGCGGGCCTGCGACGGCCGCCAGCGCAGAGCCAGCGCGCGATGCCAAGCCTGGTCTGGGCCTGGAAATTCGTTCGGTCAACAGCCGTTTTCTCGACCTCACCTTCAAGCTCCCGGACGACTTGCGCGGATCGGAGCCTGCCCTGCGCGAGCTCCTTACTTCACGCCTGAAACGCGGCAAGGTCGAGGTGCGCGCCTGGATTGAAGGTCGCAGCGACGCCATGCCGCGCTCGCCCAGCCCGCTCGAACTGCAAAAACTGGTTGGCCTCCAGGACAACGTGCGCGCCTGGTTGCCTACCGCAAGCCCTCTGTCGGTGGCCGAAGTGCTGCAACTCACCTCGCGCCAGCAAGGCAATCCGGGCGAGCTCAACGAGGGGCTGCAGTCGTTGGCCGACATGGCCATCAACAACCTCATGGAGGCACGCGAGCGCGAGGGCAAGCGCCTGGCAGCCATGCTGCTGGACCGCCTGGTTCAACTCAGGCAACTGGCCAAAGACGCGCAGCCGCTCATTCCACAACTGGTGGCCCAACAGCGCCAGCGCTTCATCGACCGCTGGAACGAGGCATTGGCGGCCGGCGGACCGTCGGCCACAGGCAACGCGGTCACGTCCGACATGGCCAACGACCGCGCCCTGACCGAAGCCACGGCATTCGCCATCCGCATCGATGTGGCGGAAGAGCTCACCCGGCTTGACTCGCACCTGACCGAAATCGAGCGGTTGATCAAGAAGGGGGCCGAAGTGGGCAAACGACTGGATTTCCTGATCCAGGAATTGCACCGCGAGGCCAATACGCTGGGATCGAAGTCGTCCAACCTGGAACTCACGCGCATCTCGGTGGACATGAAGGTGCTCATCGAGCAGATGCGCGAGCAGGTACAGAACATAGAGTGAGCATGGAATACCCCGGAAACCTGTTTGTCGTCGCAGCCCCCAGCGGGGCCGGCAAGTCCAGTTTGGTGAAAGCCTTGATGGAACTCGACTCGCGCGTCGTGCCCTCGGTCTCGCACACCACCCGCCCACCCCGGGGCCAGGAACTGCACGGCCGCGAGTACTACTTTGTCAGCAAGGAAACCTTCGACCAGATGGTCATCCAGGGGTCGTTCCTGGAGTGGGCCATGGTGCATGGCAACCGCTACGGCACGTCCAAGATGGCCATCGAGCAGCGCATGGCGCAGGGTGCCGACGTGGTGCTTGAGATCGATTTCCAGGGTGCGATCCAGGTCAAGCGCATCTTTCCCAACGCGGTGCTGATCTTCATCCTGCCACCCAGTTGGGAGGAGTTGCGCTCGCGGCTGGAGCGTCGGGCAGAGGACACGGCCGATGTGATCGAGTTGCGCCTGGAAAACGCAGCCACCGAGGTGGCGCACGCCCAGGAATTCGACTTCGTTATAATCAACGAGTTGTTCGAGCGGGCCCTGTTTGACCTCAAGGCCATCGTCCATGCCCAGCGGCTCAAGTTCGCCGCCCAGCGTATCGCCCGCGGCGATACCTTCAAAGCGCTCAACATCCTCTGATCTCAAGCCCGTTTACTGGAGCCCGCCCATGGCACGCATCACCGTCGAAGACTGTCTGGAAAAAATCCCCAACCGCTTCCAGCTCGTGCTGGCTGCCACCTACCGCGCGCGCATGCTGAGCCAGGGCCATGCCCCCAAGATCGAGAGCAAGAACAAGCCTGGCGTGACCGCCCTGCGTGAAATTGCCGAAGGCAAGGTCGGCCTGGAAATGCTCAAGAAGGTGCCGCTCTGACCTGAGCTGCAGCCTCCTCGAAAAGACACCGCAACGCGGTGTTTTTTTTCGCCCCGACACCGTTCTGCCAATTCGCTATCTCCGACATTGGCGAAGCGGGGATCAGCCCCTCGGCAGTGGATGTGATCTCACGCTAAAGTACCGGGATGATCACCATGGCCGACAGTGGCTCCTCTTTCTCTGCGGACGACCAGGCGCATCCAGCCGCCAGCGCAGCCGCAGCCAGCTTCGCCGGCTTGCTCGCGAAACTGGATTACCTGAGCCCAGGCGACATCGAGAGCATCCGGCAGGCCTACCGTTTTGCGGACGAAGCGCACCTCGGCCAGCTGCGCAAGAACGGTGATCCCTACATCACCCACCCGATTGCGGTGGCCGCCCAGTGTGCCGAGTGGAAGCTTGACGCGCAGGCACTCATGTCGGCCTTGATGCACGACGCCATCGAAGACTGCGGCGTGACCAAGGAAGAATTGGTCGAGCGCTTTGGCGCACCGGTGGCCGAACTGGTGGACGGCCTCACCAAGCTGGAGAAGCTGGAATTCGACACCCGCGAGCAAAACCAGGCCGAGTCGTTTCGCAAGATGCTGTTGGCCATGGCCAAGGACGTGCGCGTCATCCTGATCAAGCTGGCGGATCGCACGCACAACATGCGCACCATGGGGGACATGCCCCGCAGCAAGTGGCAACGCATCAGCAGCGAAACACTGGAGATCTATGCGCCGATCGCCCACCGCCTCGGTCTGAACTTTACTTACCGGGAGCTGCAGGACCTGGCTTTCCGTTTTCTGCACCCCTGGCGTTACGAGGTGCTGTCCAAGGCGCTCAACAAGTCGCGCAACCGCCGCCGCGACCTGATTTCACGCGTACAGAAGGAGGTGGAGAGCGTGTTTGCTCGCCAGGGCATGAGCGTGCGCATCATGGGCCGCGAGAAGACGCTCTATTCGGTCTACCGCAAGATGGACAACAAGCACCTGTCGTTCTCGCAGGTGACCGATGTCTATGGCTTTCGCATCGTGGTACCCGAGCTGACCGATTGCTACACCGGGCTCGGCGTGCTGCACCAGCTCTACAAACCGCTGCCGGGCAAATTCCGCGACTATGTTGCAATTCCCAAGGTCAATGGCTACCAGTCGTTGCACACCACCTTGATCGGCCCGTTCGGCACCAACATCGAATTTCAGCTGCGCACGCACGCCATGGATGTGGTGGCCGAATCCGGCGTCGCCGCGCACTGGCTGTACAAAGCCAGCGAGCCCGGCAGCGACATGTCGCAGCGTCTGGGCACGCAGTGGTTGCAGTCACTGCTGGACATCCAGCAGGAAACCCACGATGCGGGTGAGTTCTGGGACCACATCAAGATCGATCTCTTCCCCGACGCGGTCTACGTGTTCACGCCCAAGAGCAAGATCATGGCGCTGCCACGCGGCGCCACGGTGATGGACTTTGCCTACGCCATCCACAGCGACGTGGGCAACCGAACCGTGTCGGCCCGCATCAATGGCGAGCAGCGCCCGCTGCGCACCGAACTGGCCAACGGCGACGTGGTGGAGATCATCACCGCCGAGAATGCCGAACCCAATCCAACCTGGCTTTCGTTCGTCAAGACCGGCCGCGCCCGCTCCAAGATCCGCCACCACCTCAAGACAGTGGCGCAGGAGAAGTCGCACGAACTGGGCGAGCGCATGCTGAGCCAGGCGCTGAGATCTGAAGGCATTGCAGCCCTGCCCGCCGAAAACGGCGAGTACCAGAGCACCTGGGAAAAATTGCTCCGGTTCACCGGCAACAAAACGCGAGACGAGCTGCTCTCCGACATCGGCATGGGCAAGCGTATCGCCAGCATGGTGGGCAAGAAGCTCGCCGTGCTCCTGTCCGAAATGGGGCTCAAACCCGATGCATTGCTGATCAGCACCGAGCGCTACGCCAGCGGTCGCGACGAATCGGCCTCGCAGGGCGTGGTCACGCTCGACGGCAGCGAAGGTCTGTCTGTGCAGTACGCCCCGTGCTGCAAGCCCATCCCGGGCGACCGCATCGTGGGCTACCTGGGCCGCGGAGAGGGTCTGGTGGTCCACGCAGAGGAATGTCCGACCGGCAAACGCCTGCTGCTGCGCGACAGCGAGCGCTTCCTGGAAGTGGAATGGGCCGACGAGCCCGTGCGCTCGTTTGAAACAACGGTGATCGTCACCGTCACCAACGGCAAAGGCGTTCTGGCGCGCGTGGCGTCCAGCATCGCGTCGGCCGAGGCCGACATCACCCACGTGGACATGGGCGACGAGCCCGCCCAGACCGCGACCGACATCCGCTTCTCAGTCTCGGTGCGCGACCGCCAGCACCTGGCCGATGTGCTGCGCAGCCTCAAACGCACGACCTCGGTGATCAAGGCGCAGCGCTTCAAGCCCGTCAAGGCCTGATCAGGTGCCGCCGGACGGCGCAGGGTAGCTCACCGCCAGGACTTCGAGTTCTTGCGCCCCACCGGGCACGATCAGGCGAACCACGTCACCCACCTTCGCCTTGAGCAGCGCACGCGCCACGGGGGACACCCAGCTGATCTGAGCTTGCGCGCTGTCCGCCTCGTCGACGCCCAGGATGGTGACGGTGGTTTCAGTGCCTGCGTCGTCGGCGTAGGTCACGGTGACCCCAAAGAAAACCTGGTCGCCTCCGAAGTGCTGCGACGCATCGACCACCTCGGCAATCTCCAGCCGGCGCGTGAGAAACCGGATGCGCCGGTCGATCTCGCGCAGGCGCTTCTTGCCGTAAAGGTAGTCACCGTTTTCCGATCGGTCGCCGTTGCTGGCGGCCCAGTGGACGATCTCGACGATCTTGGGGCGCTCGTCGTCGATCAGCGTGAACAGCTCGGCGCGCAGGCGGTCGTATCCGGCGCGGGTGATGTAGTTCTTGCCGCCGGGCACCGGTGCCACTGGCGAAAGATCGTCATCCTCGTCCTGGTCGGACTCCTTGGTGAATGCCTTGCTCATGGTGACCCTTCGCCGCCGGCTTGCGTTTTCAGCGGCAGAAATGAAAAAACCCGCAGCTTGTGGCTGCGGGTTTTTTGTTTGGTGCGGCTGGCAGGAATTGAACCCACGACCCCTTGGTTCGTAGCTACCAGATCATCTGTAAGATGTTGATTTATATAGACTCTGTGACCGCTCATTGTACCAAAACTACCCTGTTTAGACATGTATTTCAGAGCCCAGTCCCGCAAAAGTCCCGCAGAGAAATTGCGTGCGAAGTCACATCGATCAGTTTCTGCGACCGGGGCGCAAACGTTTTCTGTAGCGTGAGCAGGCGCCCGGTGAGTGTTGTGAAGCGACAAAAATCCGCCCGCTCCTTGTGAGCTGTCAGGGAGATAGGTGTCGATAAATATATCTTATCGTGAGTAATTTACAGCACGGAGCAGGGCGATGCCAACGAAAAGTACGAGAGCCTCCCGGGGCGTCCAAGTCGATGACGTTTGGGCCGTGGCCGACGGCGTGCTCGCCCAACGCGAGCGGCCCACGATCGAGCGCGTGCGCACGCACCTCGGTCGCGGATCCGCGCCGGCGCCGCCGCCTTGAAGACTTCACCATTCACGTGCCGCAAGGTCGGTCAGAGCCCCTTTCTGCGCAAGTTGATCATTCCATTTGGACGATCTGGATACGTCGTGTTGAGTTCGACTGATCTCTGCCGCTCTACAGGGCGTCAGTTTTCAACGGAAGCCAACAGGCGGCTCTACAACTGCAGTGCAAACGTCCTTCGTGCCACTTCAAGTTCTGGCATCAACTTGTTCACGACATCGTCGCGTGACATGCGCGAAGTGGCCACGGAAAGACTCATAGCCCCCAGCAACTCACCCTTTCCATTGCGCACCGGCACGGCAATGGAACGCAAGCCAATTTCCAGCTCTTCGTCACTCATCGAATAACCGCACTCGCGCGCAGCCTGCACCTCCTTCATCAGTGCCGCCACGTCAGTCTTTGTTTTCGGCGTAATCGCCTGGCGACTCATTCGCTCAAGGCGGAATTCAACCTCCTCGTCTGACATACCCGCGAGAAGCACTCGCCCGGTTGCAGAACAATAGGCGGGCAATCGCGCGCCGATACCGAGACCGAAAGACAAGCTGCGCCGCTGAGTTGAACGTGCAACGAAAACGACAAACTGCGAGTCCAGCACCGCCAGCGACGCGGACTCGCGCGTGCGCTCACTCGTGATCTCCAGGATGGGCTGCGCCACCTTGGTCAGGGGCGTAGAGTTCACGTAGGCGTGCACCAGCCGCAAGGTGCGCGGCTCGAGAAAAAAATGCCGCCCCGATGCTCGCGCGTAGCCTAGCTTGACGAGGGTAAGCAGGGCGCGGCGAGTCGAGGCCTTGCTGTGGCCTGTGATATCGGCCGCTTCAGTCAGCGTCAGAGGCGAATTGCTGACGCCGAAGGCCTCGATCAGGAGTAGGCCCTTCTCCAGACCCATGACGTATTCCTTGTCAACTGCACGCGCTTCATCGTCCATTTGCGGCCCCACTCGAAGTTGAATAAGTTCGGTATTCGAACATTTTGCCGGATTTTGTTGACCTTCATCAACTCAAAAAATACAGTCGCGGTTCACCAAACGGTCAAAAGTTCGTTATCCGAATTCTTCCAAGGCAAGAACCCCACTGCATCATGAGCGTCACCGCCCCTGCGAATAACGCACCCCTCACCTTCTGGCCACCTGGGAACCTCACCCGCGTGCCATACCACCTGTACCAGGAACCGGCCGTGCTCGACGCCGAGCAACAGCGCATCTTCGAAGGCGCGACCTGGAACTACCTGTGTCTCGAAGCCGAGTTGCCACAACCCGGCGGCTACCGCACGACGTTCCTCGGCCGCATGCCGGTGGTGGTGGCGCGCGACAGCGACGGCGAGGTGTACGCGTTCGAGAACCGCTGCTCGCACCGCGGCGCACTGATCGTCCTGGACGACGGCGGCACCGCGCGTGACTTCCAGTGCGTGTACCACGCATGGCGTTATGACCGCCAGGGCAACCTCAAGGGCATCGCGTTCCAGAACGGCGTAAACGGAGAAGGCGGCATGGACCCTGCTTTCTGCATGAAGAGTCATGGTCCGCGCAAATTGAGAACGAGTGTGTTTTGTGGCCTGGTATTTGGCAGCCTGAGCGACGACGTGCCCGACCTGGAGGACTACCTCGGCCCGGAAATCGCGCGCGGCATCTCGCGCGTGCTGCACAAGCCGGTGCAGATCCTCGGCCGCTTCAAGCAGACGCTGCCCAACAACTGGAAGCTCTACGTGGAGAACGTGCGCGACACGTACCACGCGAGCCTGCTGCACGTGTTCTTCACCACGTTCCGGCTCAACCGCCTTTCGCAGAAGGGCGGCGTGGTGGTGAGCGAATGTGGCGGCAACCACATCAGCTTCTCCGCCATCGACCCCATCGCCGAAAATGGCGAGGACTACAAGACCGAGGAACTGCGTTCGGAGAAGGACGACTTCAAGCTCGAGGACGCCACGCTGTTGAAAGGAATAGACGAGTTCGGCGATGGCGTGACGCTGCAGATCCTCTCGGTATTTCCGGGCTTCGTGCTGGCGCAGATACAGAACACCATCGCGGTACGCCAGGTGCTGCCCGAAGGCCTGGAGACCACCGCCCTGAACTGGGTGTACCTCGGCTTCCAGGACGACACACCCGAGCTGCGCACCATGCGCCACAAGCAGTCCAACCTGATCGGGCCGGCCGGCTTCGTATCGATGGAGGACGGCGCTGTGGGCGGCTTTGTGCAACGCGGCATTGCCTCCGCTGGCGCGCAGGAAGCCATCGTCGAGATGGGCGGCGACAGCGTGCGCTCGCAGAGCAGCCGCACCACGGAAGCCTCGGTGCGCGGCTTCTGGAAGGCCTACCGCTTCCACATGGGGGCGGATTCATGAGCGTGGCCATCGACACCACGGGCGCGTTGGCGCTCAACGCGCACTGTGCGCGCTGCATCGACAACGACGAGCTCGAAGCCTGGACGCAGCTCTTCACCGAACACTGCCTCTACCGCGTGACCACCGCCGACAACCATGCGCAAGGCATGGAAGCCAGCCTGATCTACGCCGACTCGCGCGCCATGCTCAACGACCGCGTGCTCTCACTGCGCACCGCCAACGTCTACGAGAAACAACGTTACCGCCACCTGGTGGGCCTGCCCTCCCTGCTGGAGGACACGCCGCGCGGGCGCCGCAGCGAAACCCCGTTTGTGGTGGTGCGCATCATGCGTGGCGGCGAGACCAGCCTCTTCGCCACCGGGCGCTACCTCGACGAGCTGGTGATCGATGGAGGCGATACCCTGCGCCTGGCCAGCCGTGTGGTGGTCTGCGACAGCCACAACATCGACACGCTGCTGGCCATTCCCCTGTGAGCAAGCCGTGAGCACCCCGCACCTCATACGCATCGCCGGGATGGCCACCGCCATCCCCTGCGCCGCTGGTCAGACAGTGCTCGACGCAGTGCGACAGGCCGGCTACGAGATGCCGTTCTCGTGCAACTCGGGCGTGTGCGCGAGCTGCAAGGGCCGCGTCGTCTCGGGCCGGGTGAACCCCGGCGCGGCGGGTGAGCACACGCTCACGGCGGACGAGATCGCGCACGGACAGGTGCTGTTCTGCCAGGCGCGCCCGCTCACCGACATCGAGATCGAACCGCGCCAGATCGAGAAAACCGATCCGAACGCGCGCCGCCAGCTCGCCGCCAGGGTCATGCGCATCGACTTTCTGGCCAGCGACGTGGCGCGCCTCAAGCTGCGTTTTCCGGCGGGCGAGAAGGTGAAGTTCAAGGCCGGCCAGTACCTGCAGGTGCTGCTGCCCGACGGCCAGCGCCGCAGCTTCTCCATGGCCAACCCGCCGCACCAGAACGATGGCGCCGAGCTGCATATCCGCATGCTGGAAGGCGGCGCGTTCTCGCATTGGCTCGCGCACGACCTCAAGGTGGGTGACCACCTCCGGGTCGAACTGCCGCATGGCGACTTTCACCTGCGCGAGGGCAGCACCGCGCCCATCGTGATGCTCGCCAGCGGCACCGGCTTCGCACCCATCAAGTCGATGGTCGAGGACGGCCTGCGCCGGGGCCAGGCACGCGAGATCGCACTCTACTGGGGCGCGCGCACCGAGAAGGACCTGTACCTGCTCGACCTGGCGCGCGGCTGGGGAGAGCAGGCCGGCCTGCGCTTCGTGCCCGTGATCTCCGAACCCGAGGCCGGCTGGAGCGGTCGCACCGGCTTCGTGCACCAGGCCGTGCTGCAAGACCACGACAGTCTTGCCGGCCACCAGGTCTACGCCTGCGGCGCGCCTGCCATGGTGAGCGCGGCGCGCAGCGATTTCGTCGAAACCCGCGGCCTGCCGCCCGATGCGTTCTTCTGCGACGCGTTCGTGGTGGCCCAGCCCCGCACCTCCGCGCTGACCGACTGAAGCACACCCGAAGAAGAGCCATTCCATGACCCATCCCAACCCCTACGACAACGTTCCCACCAGCGACTTCGACCCGTACGCCACCGAGGTGCTGGCCAACCCCTATCCCCACTACGAGCAGCTGCGCGAACTCGGCCCCTGGGCCTGGCTGGAGCGCTACGGCGTGCTTGCGGTCGCACGCCACGACGAAGTGCAGCGCATCCTGTCTCAGCCCGACATCTTCTGTTCCAGCGCGGGCGTGGGCCTTACCAACTTCCACACCGAGACGCCCTGGCGCAAGCCCAGCATCATTCTCGAAGCAGACCCGCCCCACCACAGCCGCACCCGCAAGGTGGTGGCGCGCGTGCTCTCGCCCGCATCGATCGGACGCCTGCGCGCCACTTTCGAGGACGTGGCCGCGCGCATGGTCGACGAGCTCGTGGAACGCGGCTCGTTCGACGCCGCCAAAGAACTGTGCGAGGCCTTTCCCATCAAGGCCTTCGGCGACGCGGTGGGCCTGCCCGCCGAGGGGCGCGAGCACCTGCTGCCCTACGGTGACATGGTGTTCAATGGATTCGGCCCGATCAACGAGCGTTTCCAAGACCGAATGAACAGCTCGGGCGAAGCGGTGAACTGGATCGCCAAGGTCTGCCAGCGCGACGCGCTCACGCCCGACGGCCTGGGCGCCCAGCTGTTCGCCGCCGCCGACGCGGGCGAGATAGGCCACGACGAGGCCGGCATGCTGGTTCGCACCCTGCTCTCCGCCGGGCTGGACACCACCGTGTTCACCCTGTGCAACGCCTTCACCAGCTTCGCGCGCAACCCCGGTCAATGGGCCCTGCTGCGCGACGACCCCTCGCTGGCGCGCCAGGCACTCGAAGAGGTACTGCGCTACGACAGCACCTTCCACTCTTTCTACCGCACCAGCACCCAGGACGTGGAACTCGGCGGCATCACCGTGAAGCAGGGCCAGAAGATCGTGGTGTTCATCGCCTCGGCCAACCGCGACCCGCGCCGCTGGCCCGAAGCCGACCGCTTCGACATCACCCGCCGCGCCACCGGCCACATGGCCTTCGGCACGGGCATTCACGGCTGCGCCGGCCAGATGATGGCGCGCCTCGAAGGCGAGATCGTGCTCACCGCACTGGCCCGCCGCGTGGCCTCGATCCGCCTCGACGGCGAACCGGTCCAGCACTTCAACAACACGGTGCGCGGGCTCAAGAGCATGCCCGTGACGGTCGAGCCGCTGCTGGCCGCCGTGCACTGACATCCCGCCCCATTCGAACTAGAAGAGAGAAACCCACGATGCCCCAGATCGTCTACGTACAACCCGACGGCTCCCGAGAAGCCGTGCCCGCCAGTCCCGGCGCTACCGTCATGATGACCGCTGTCGGCCACGGCATTCCCGGCATCGTCGCCGAGTGCGGCGGCTCCGCCATGTGCGCCACCTGCCACGTGTACGTGGACCCGGCCTCGATCGGCTTCCTGCCGCCCATCAGCGACGTCGAGGACGAAATGCTGGCCAGCGCCGCGGGCGAGCGCCGCGAACACAGCCGGTTGGGCTGCCAGCTCGCGCTGGCGCCCGGCGTGGACCAACTGATCATGCACATCCCGGAGCGGCAGGTCTGATGGCCCACGGCACCGTCATCGTCGGCACCGGGCAGGGCGGCTTCCAGCTCGCGGCCTCGCTGCGCGATTCGGGTTATGCCGATCCCATCACCCTGGTCGGCGACGAGCCCGGCCTGCCTTACCAGCGCCCCCCGCTGTCCAAGGCCTTCCTTCAAGGCAAGGTGGACGACACCGGCCTGCTGCTGCGCCCGCCCCCGTTCTACCAGCGCATCGATGCCCGCGTGCTCGGCGGCACGCGCGTGGCGCGCATCGACCGCGCGGCGCGTGGCGTGCACCTCTCCAGCGGCCAGACCCTGCCCTACGACCACCTGGTGCTGGCCACCGGCGCGACCGCGCGCACCCTGTGCGTGCCCGGAGCGGGGTTGTCCGGCGTGCACGTGCTGCGCGGTCTGGAGGACGCGCGGCGCATCCGAGAGCAACTGGCCCGCGCGCGCTCGGTGGCCGTGGTCGGCGCCGGCTTCATTGGCTTGGAACTCGCGGCCGTGGCGCGCGGCCAGGGCCTGCCGATGCAGGTGATCGAGGCCACGGCACGGCCCCTGCTGCGCGCCCTCTCCGAGCCCATGGCGCGACACCTGCAAGCCTTCCACGAAGCCCAGGGCACGCAATTCCACCTGAACACGCAGCTCGACGCCATCGAAGGCGAGGACGGCCGCGCCACCGGCCTGCGCCTGCACGGCGGTGGCCGCATCGTCGCCGACCTCATCGTGATCGCGGTAGGCGTCACGCCCAACGACCAGCTGGCGCGCGACGCCGGGCTGGCGGTGGGCAATGGCATCGAGGTCGACGAGCTGCTGCTCACCAGCGACGCCGCCATCTCCGCGCTCGGCGACTGCGCGAACTTTCCGTTCGCGGCCGATGGCGGCTCCCGCGTGCGCATCGAGTCGGTACAGAACGCCGTTGACCAGGCGCGCTGCATCGCCGCGCGCCTGTGCGGTCAACCCCTGCCGTACGCCAAGGTGCCCTGGTTCTGGAGCGAGCAAGGCCCTTGCCGGCTGCAGATGGCCGGCCTGGCCGCGCCGGGCGACCGCAGCGACATCGAGGGCGATCCGGCCAGCGGCCGCTTTTCGGTGCTGCGCTACCGCGGCGATCAACTCAGCGCCGTCGAATCCCTCAACGACCCTGCCGCCCACATGCGCGCGCGCACGGCCCTCGCGCCGGTGCTAGCACCGACCTGAGCTCCCTCAGTCCCATTCGACATCCACACCTTCCCACAGAAAGAGACAACACATGACAGCAGCATCCCGGGTCATCGCGGTCACTGGCGGCGCCAGCGGCATCGGTTTCGCCTTCTCCGAAGCCCTCGCGCGCGCGGGCCACCAGGTCGTCATCGCCGACCTGCGCGGTGCCGTCGAAGCGGCCGAACGCCTCAGTGCCCAGGGCCTGAAGGCCATCGGCACGCAGACCGATGTGGTCAAGCCCGCCGACGTGGCGGGCATGGTCGAACAGGCCGTGAAGGCGTTCGGCCGGCTCGACGTGCTGGTGAACAACGCCGGCCTGTTCACCACGCTCACGCTCAAACCGTTCGACCAGATCAGCGACGCCGAGTGGATGCGGGTGATGGAGGTCAACACCCTGGGGCCTTTCGTGTGCGCCAAAGCGGTCGTGCCCGAAATGCGCAAGAACGGGTTCGGCCGCATCGTGAACATCGCGTCCACCACGCCGATCAAGGGCACGCCCAACATGCTGCACTACGTGGCCAGCAAGGGCGCGGTGATCGCGTTCACGCGCTCGCTAGCCCGCGAACTCGGCAAGGACGACATCACCGTCAACGCCATTGCCCCGGGCTTCACGCTGAGCGACGGTGTGCTCGACAACGACCTGCACAGCAAGATGGGCGACGTGGTGCGCAAGACCAGCCGCTCGCTGCAGCGCGACCAGGTGCCTGAAGACCTGGTGGGCGCCCTGCTCTTCCTAGCCAGCGACGGCGCGGGCTTCATCACCGGCCAGACCATCGCCGTCGACGGTGGCTCGGTATTCATCTGATCGGTTGACTCACCATGACCGACACCGCATACGGCAAGCCTTTCCTCTACATCGATGGCGAATTCATCGAAGGCGGCGACCGCCAACACCAGGACATCATCAACCCCGCCAACGGCGAGGTGATCGGCTCGCTGCCGCACGCGCGCCGCGACGACCTTGACCGCGCACTGAACGCGGCGCAACGCGCCTTCGAGAGCTGGCGCAAGAGTTCGCCGCTCGAGCGCTCGAAGGTGCTGCGCCGCGTGGCCGAGCTCACGCGCGAACGCGCACCGCAGATCGCCCGCCAGATCACTCTCGACCAGGGCAAGCCGCTGAGCGAGGCGCTGCTGGAGGTGACCACCTGTGCCGAACACGCAGAGTGGCACGCCGAAGAATGCCGCCGCATCTATGGCCGCGTGATCCCCGCACGCCTGCCCCACGTGCGCCAGCTGGTGCTGCGCGAGCCCGTGGGCGTGTGCGTGGCCTTCACGCCCTGGAACTTTCCGTTTAACCAGGCCATCCGCAAGATGGTGGCGGCGATCGGCGCGGGTTGCACGCTTGTGCTGAAGGGGCCAGAGGATTCGCCGGGCGCGGTGATCGCGCTCGCGCGCATGTTCCACGACGCGGGTCTGCCCCCGGGCGTGCTCAACGTGGTGTGGGGTGTGCCGGCCGAGGTGTCGGACCACCTGATCCGCTCGCCGATCTCGCGCAAGGTATCGTTCACCGGCTCGGTGCCGGTGGGCAAGCAGCTGGCGTCGCTCGCCGGCCTGCACATGAAGCGCATCAGCATGGAGCTGGGCGGGCACTCGCCGGTGGTGGTGTTCGACGACGCCGACGTGGACGACGCGGCCCATCTGCTGGCGCGTTTCAAGGCGCGCAACGCGGGGCAGCTGTGCATTGCACCCAGCCGCTTCTTCGTGCAGGAGAAGGTGTACGACCGCTTTCTCGACACCTTCACGAAAGCCTACGGTGGCTTGAAGGTGGGCGACGGCATGGACAAGGACACGCAGATGGGCCCCCTGGCGCACCTGCGCAGGGTCGATGCCATGGAAGGCTTGGTGGCCGATGCGCTGGAGCGTGGCGCGAAGCTGGCCAGCGGCGGCACGCGGCTCGCTGGCCCTGGCTACTTCTACCCGCCCACCATCCTCACCGACATTCCCGACGACGCGCGCCTGATGGTCGAAGAACCCTTCGGTCCGGTCGCGCCGATCACGCGCTTCAAGGACACCGACGAGGTATTGAAGCGCGCCAACGCCCTGCCCTTCGGCCTCACCGGTTTCGTTTTCACCGGCTCCATCAAGACCTCGGAGCGCATGGTCAACGGCCTCGAGGTGGGCATGGTCAACGTGAACCATTTCGGCATCACGCTGGCCGAGACGCCGTTCGGTGGCGTGAAGGACAGCGGCATCGGCAGCGAAGGCGGCAGCGAAACCTTCGACGGCTACCTCGTCACTAAATTCGTTTCGCAGGCAAGCCCTGCTTGATCACCAGTACTACAAGAAGCCAGCACCGCCCGGGGGGCCGGACCCGCCTTTCCCTTCAATCCAGGAGACAACCTCATGATGCAACGCAGAACCCTCATCAAATCGGCGGCGGCAGCCGCTTCCCTTGGAGCCCCCACCCTTGGCGTCTTCGCCCAGCAAGTGGTAACCCTGAAGTTCCATACCTTCATGGCGCCGACCTCGAATGTCTATCTCAATGCACACAAGGCATGGATGTCGAAAGTGGAGAACGACTCGGGCGGACGTATCCGCTTCGAGGGCTTTCCTGCCATGCAGCTGGGGGGCTCACCAAGTCAACTTTTCGACCAGGCACGGGATGGTGTTGTCGATATCGTATGGACTTTGGCTGGACTTACCCCCGGTCGATTCCCTCGGACCGAAGTGTTCGAACTGCCGTTCATGACCATGGACGGCATCGGAGCGTCGCGTGCCGCCTGGGAGTACCTCGAAACCCACGCCAGCGATGAGTTCAAGGACGTCCAACCACTCGCTTTTCATACCCATGGTCCAGGAGTGCTGCACTCGAAAAGCAAGGCCATCAACAGCGCTTCCGACCTGCGCGGCCTGAAGATGCGAGGGCCGACCCGCCAAGCGACTAAGTTGCTCGCAGCAGCAGGAGCATCCGCGGTAGGCATGCCGCTGCCACAGATTCCAGACGCGCTGTCCAAAGGCGTCATTGACGGCGCAGCCTTGCCTTGGGAAGTGATTCCTTCGGTCAAGGTGCATGAGCTTGTTCAGCACCACAGCGAGTTCGCGCCCGGCAAGCCAGCTCTTTACAACACGGCGTTTGTGATGGTGATGAACAAAAGAAAATATACATCGTTGCCTCCGGATATCAAAAAGGTGATCGACGACAACTCGGGCCTGGAAACCTCGGCTTGGTTCGGCAAGGTGCAACAAGATCATGACCCCATCAGTCGCAAGATGGCGACCGATCGAGGCAACAAGGTACACGTGTTCAGCGAATCGGAAACCAGCGAGTTTGTCAAACTGACTGGCACCATCGCCAGCGAATGGGTCCAGGAGATGGACAAGCGCGGGCAGGACGGTGCCAAGCTCTTGGCTGGCGCAAAGGCGCTCATTGCCAAACATAAACCAAAGGCTGCATGAGCGGCCTTGCGCGCCTGGCCATCTCGATCGGCGATCCGAACGGCATCGGACCGGAGATCACGCTAAAGGCACTTGCCACTCTGACAGAGTCTGAGCGCGACCGTATTACGCTGTTCGGCCCGAATTCGGTGCTGCGCCGCTGCGCCGAGCAATTGAACCTTAGCGGGATGCTAGATGGTGTTCGTTGCAACGAGGTAGGCGCCCTCGATCCGGCTGCAGCTGTACCTGGTCGCATCGACGCGGCCGCTGGCGCCTCGTCGGTGGCCAGCGCTACGGCGGCCATTCAGGCTGCGCAGGCTGGCGAGTTCGACGCCGTGATCGCCTGTCCTCACCACGAGACAGCGATCACGCAGGCAGGTATAGCGTTCAGCGGGTACCCCTCTCTTGTGGCGCGTGTGTGCGGCCAATCTGCCGACTCCGTTTTCTTGATGCTGGTGGGGGCGGGCTTACGCATCGTGCACGTCACGCTCCACGAGAGCGTTCAAACAGCACTTGATCGTCTGAGCACCGACCTGATCGTGCGCGCCACTCAGGCAGGCATCGTCGCGTGTCAGCGGCTGGGCGTGGAAACGCCTCGCATCGGCATGTTCGGTATCAATCCACACGCATCCGAAGGTGAGCTTTTCGGACCGGAGGACGCTCGCTTGATGGTGCCTGCGGTGGCGCAGCTGCGCTCAGCAGGCCACCATGTCAGTGGGCCCACAGGCGCAGACACGCTGTTGGCAAACAGGCAGCACGATCTCTATGTGGCCGTCTTCCACGACCAGGGTCACATTCCAATCAAGTTGCTGGCGCCCCACGCCGCAAGTGCCCTCAGCGTGGGAGGCAACGTCGTGCTGTCCAGTGTCGGGCATGGAAGTGCCATGGACATCGCCGGCAAGGGAATTGCCAGTCCCGAGGCCTTGCTTCGCACGATTTACCTGCTGAACTCCACGCTGAGCGAGTGACTTCTTAAATTTGACAGTCTCCTCCTATGGTCAACCCAAACTGCGCTAACAAAGTCGTTCGAATTCCGACTGTTCGGGTGCGATCGCGATTCGTGAGGCGGACTGCTTCAGACGGTAGCTCTTGCCTTCGAACCCCAGCGTCGAGCAGCGGTGTATCAGTCGATCAAGGATGGTGGTGGCCATGGTGACGTCGGCCAGGTACTTGCTCAGGTCCTGCACCAAAAGATTTGAGGTGATGACGATGGCGCGGCGCAGGTTGTAGCGCTGGTGAACGATGGCATAGAGGAGTTCGTCGCTGATGTCGGCGATGCGCCGGGCCAGAGACTGGTCATCTAGCACGAGCAGGTCCGAGGACTCCACACATCCCACGGCCTGCACGCTGGTGCTTGGCTGTGGCGCACATGAGGACTCGGTCCTTGCGGTTCTCGTCGTGATCTTGTGGATTTGGCGATAGCGCCGGATGTTTCGTGCCGACCCAGCCTAACAACATCGAAGGTCATTTAGGTAACCGCTCACGACGCCCCCAGTGTTTACCCTGATTTCGTGGAGTGAACATAACCGTAGAATGTACAACATAATCACCAGACGGACAATTCGGATTGCGGACTGGATCAAGTCTCACTTCCTAGGTACTCACGCCTTCTCCTCAATTCACCAAATGATCAACCGCAGAACCATCGTTCAGTTGGCAGTAGGGATGGCCTTGGGCGCTCCCTCGCTGACAGGCTTTGCTCAGCAGTCGATCACTTTGCGATTTCACACTTTCATATCTCCCATGTCCAACGTATGGGTCAGCATGAACAAGGTATGGATGGAAAAGGTGCAACGGGAATCAGATGGGCGCATCCGGTTTGAGGCGTACCCCGCGATGCAGCTTGATGGCGCGCCTGTGCAGCCATACGACCAGGCACGGGATGGCGTGGCTGACATCGTTTGGACACTGACCGGCTATTCACCTGGAGGCTTTCCTTGCAGCGAGGTGTTTGTCCTGCCGTTCATGACGACCAACGCCGAGGCTACTTCCAAGGCTTTCTGGGAGTTCATCAAGACAAAAGCGTCCAACGAACACAAGGAAGTGCATCCCATTGCAGTGCAGGTTCATAGGCCGGGGATGCTCCACACCCGCGACCGCCTCTTTGAGGCTCCGTACGACTTGCGCGGCCTGAAAATTCGCGGTCCAACCAGACAAACTACGAAGATGCTGGGATACCTCGGCGCCAATGCTGTGGGCATGCCGCTGCCCAAGATTCCCGACGCACTGCAAAAGGGGCCTCTCGACGGTTGCGTGATCCCTTGGGATGTCGTTCCCTCCGTAAAGGTGCACGAATTAACGAAGTTTCACAGTCAGTTCGATCCAGCCAGTGGCGCGCTCTACACCACGACATTCGTGACGGCAACAAACAAACGGAAGTACGAGTCCCTGCCGCCAGATGTCCGGAAGGTGCTGGACCCCAACTCGGGCATAACCGCTTCTGCGTCCTTGGGGCGCGCCCACCAATGTGGCGACGACCCTGCCCGCAAGTTGGTGGAGGCACGCGGCAACGTCACCCATAACTTCGGGCAGGTCGAAGCCCAAGAGTTCAGGCGCGCAGCAAGCCAGGTAGAGGTCGAATGGGTCAAGGACATGGAGAGCCGCGGCTTCGATGGTCGCGATCTTTTGTCAACAGCCCGGGCCTTGATCGAAAAGCACACAAAAACTACCAAGACATAAAGACACTCCATGAATCAACTGCCCAAAGAAAACACCCCACGGCTGGCCAACCGGGTTGCGATCGTGACCGGCGCGGCGCAAGGTATCGGAGAGACATACGCTCGTGCATTGGCTCAAGAAGGTGCCTCCGTGGTCTGTGCCGATGTGCTGGACGCCACCGGGGTGGTCAACCAGATCATTGAGAAGGGTGGCCGGGCGGTGTTTGTCCACACAGACGTGACGTCCCGCGAATCGGTGGAGAAGATGGTTGGGTCCGCACTTCAGGCGTTCGGCCGCATTGACGTGCTGGTCAACAACGCCGCAATTTTCGGCAACCTTGCCCTCAAGCCGTTCGAGCAGATCGAGTCGGCCGAGTGGGACAAGGTGATGTCCGTCAACGTGCGCGGCTCCTTCGAGTGCGCCAGAGCGGTCAGCCCCGTGATGCGTCAGCAGCGCTACGGCAAGATCATCAACATCGCCTCCGGCACGGTTTTCAAGGGCACGCCGCTCTTCCTGCACTACGTCACCTCCAAGGGCGCCGTGGTGGCGATGGCGCGCTGTCTGGCGCGTGAATTGGGTAACGACAATATCTGCGTCAATACACTGGCGCCGGGCCTGACCCTGAGCGCCAATGTCAGCGCAAATCCCGACTGGCAAGGCTCAATCGCTTCAGGCATCGTTTCGTCCCGCTGCATCAAGCGTGATCAGGTACCCGACGACCTGACCGGCACCTTGATCTACCTCGCCAGCGCCGACAGTGACTTTGTCACCGGTCAGGTGATTGTGGTTGATGGCGGATCGGTCACACATTGAGCACTCCTATGCACGCCACAGCAGAACTCTTGATCGATGGCCGGTGGATGCCCGCCAGCCAGGGCCTCGAAGTGCCCAGCCTGGACCCGGCCAACGGCAGCCAGATCGGTTGCTTCAGCGCTGCCACCCGGGCAGACGCAGAGGCGGCCATTTCGGCTGCACGCAGAGCCTTTGAAAAGCCCACGTGGGCCCAGTCGCCGCGGCTGCGGCAGAACGTGATGAACGAATGGGCAAGCCGGCTAGAGCACAAGGCTGAAGCACTGGCCCAACTGCTAACGCAAGAGAATGGCAAGGTGATCGCGCAATCGCGGGGTGAGCTGATGGGAGCCATCTCGGAGATCCGTTACTACGCGGGTCTGGCCCGGCACATACCAGGCCACGTGCTCGAGGTGGAACCCGGCGTATTTTCCACGATGCTGAAAGAGCCGGCCGGCGTCGCCGGCATCATCGTCCCTTGGAACGCTCCCGTGATCCTGCTTATCCGGTCGATCACCCCCGCGTTGGCCGCTGGCTGTACTTGCGTGGTCAAGCCTGCACCGCAGTCCGCACTCATCACCGCTGCGGTGATCAGGGAACTGGCCGACGTGACTGGACTGCCGCCCGGTGTGGTGAACCTGGTGAGTGAGCAAGGCCACGACGTGGCGCAGTTGCTCACCTCCTCGCCAGAGGTGGATGTGGTCAGCTTCACGGGCTCCAACCTGACGGGGCAGCGCATCATGGCCGCCGCTGCTCCCACTATGAAGAAACTGTCGCTCGAACTGGGTGGCAAGTCATGCTGCCTGGTTTTTGAAGATGCCGATATCGACCACATCGCGCCTCAACTGGCTGCCGCTGCGACGGTCATCTCTGGTCAGCAATGCACGGCGGCGCGCCGGGTGTTGGTTCACGCGTCACGCTATGAGGCGATGAAAAAAGCGCTGGCCAGTGCACTGGCGGCAATCAAAGTGGCGCCCGGAAATACCCCGGGCGCCCAGATGGGTCCCTTGATCGATCTCTCTACCACTGAGTTGGTGCAACGTCGCATCGAGCAGGCGATGGACGACGCAGACGAAGTGATCCTGCGCGGTCAGCGTCTCGGCGGAAACCTGCGGCTTGGCGGGTTTGTCTCGCCCACCTTGGTCGCGCACCGGGATGCCAGTGCATCTTTTGTCCAAGAGGAGATTTTCGGCCCCTTGGTCGTGCTGGAAAAGTTTGAAACCGAAACCGAAGCGGTGGCGCGGGCCAATCACACCGAGTTCGGGTTGTCCGCGAGTGTCTGGACCGAGCAGGGCGCGCGCGCCTGGCGTATCGCTCGAGCGCTGCGCAACGGCACCGTTTGGATCAACGACCACAACAAGCTGTGCGCTGAAGCGGAGACCGGCGGCTATCGCCGCAGTGGCTTGGGCCGTCTCCACGGCTTTGACGCGTTGATCGATTTCACCGAGATCAAACACATCTATCAGAACGTAGGTGTGCTTGATCCACCCAAGGGCTGACTCCACAAGCCTGCCCGAATCCTTAGTACTTATAGGAGAGAACGAATCATGTTTCCCAAAAACACGTGGTATGTAGGCGCTACGCCCAGCGAACTCGATGGAAAGCCCCTTGGCCGCAAGATTTGCGGCGAGTCCATCGTGTTTTTCCGTGGCCCCGACAACAAGGTGGCCGCTGTCGAAGACTTTTGCCCCCACCGCGGTGCTCCGTTGTCGCTGGGCAAGGTTGAAAACGGCAAACTGGTTTGTGGCTACCACGGTCTGGAGATGGGTTGCGATGGCAAGACGGTTGCCATGCCATGCCAACGCGTGGGCGGCTTCCCCGCCGTGCGGACGTATCCCGTAGTGGAGCGCTACGGGTTCATCTGGGTCTGGCCTGGCGATGCGCAAGAGGCCGACCCCTCCAAGATCCACCATCTGGCCTGGGCCGATGACCCCGAGTGGGCCTACAGCGGTGGGCTGTACCACGTCAAATGCGATTACCGGCTCATGATCGACAACCTCATGGACCTGACTCACGAGACTTACTTGCACCCGAACTCAATTGGTCAAAAGGAAATCGATGAGTCGCCGCCCAAGACGCGGATGGATGGAGACTGCGCCATCACCGAGCGTTACATGGAAGGCATCATGGCGCCGCCATTCTGGCGTGCGGGCTTGCGCGGAAACAACCTGGCAGACGATGTTCCAGTGGACCGGTGGCAAATCTGCCGCTTCTATCCGCCAAGCCATGTGCTGATCGATGTGGGTGTGGCGCACGCGGGCAAGGGCGGCTTCAATGCAGACCCCAAGGTCAAAGCCTCCAGCACAGTCATCGACTTCATCACACCTGAAACCGAGTCCTCGACCTGGTACTTTTGGGGCATGGCCAGGAACTTCAATGCGCAGGACCAGGCGTTGAGCGAGCAGATCCGCACCAGCCTGAGCAAGGTTTTCTCCGAGGACCTCCAGATGCTGGAGATGCAGCAGCAGAACCTGGAGCGCAACGCCGGGCGCAAGCTACTGAGCCTGAACATCGATGGCGGTGGCGTGCAAGCCCGCCGCATCATCGATCGGTTGCTGGTTGCGGAAAAATCCGCTGCCTGATGTTTTCCCGATCCCACCACAACAGGAGACACAGATGAACTCACGGCGCTTTGTTTTGACACGAGGAGCCGCGCTGATCGGCGCGGCCTCCAGCGGCATTTTGTTGCCCCGGTGGGCGCAGGCGCAAACCAGCAATCTGCGGGTTGGCCTGATGCTGCCGTTCACAGGTACCTTTGCCCAGCCCGGTATCGCCGTCGAAAACGGCTTCCGGCTGGCGCTGGCGCAAAACGGCGGCAAGCTCGGTGGCCGCGAGGTGGAGTTCTTCAAGGTCGATGACGAATCCAATCCGGCCAAGGGCATCGAGAACGCGACCCGCCTGGTAATGCGTGACAAGGTCGACGTGCTGGTGGGTTCGGTGCACTCGGGCGTGCAGATGGGCATTCACAAGGTCGCACGCGATACAGGAGTTCTCAACATCATTCCCAATGCCGGCGTGCACGTGGCCACCCGGGCCCAGTGTGCGCCCAATGTGTTTCGAACCAGCTTCACCAACGCCCAGCCTACCCTGGCTTTGGGCAAGGCCATGGTCGACCGAGGCCACAAGAAGGCGGTGTGGATCACCTGGAACTACGCCGCAGGCGACGAGGCCTTTGAGGGTTTCGAAAAGAGCTACACCGAAGCCGGTGGCACCATCATCAAGAAGCTCGGCCTGCCCTTTCCCAACGTGGAGTTTCAGTCGCTGTTGACCGAGATTGCGTCTTACAAGCCCGACGCCGTGGCTTGCTTCTTCGCCGGTGGCGGTGCAGCCAAGTTCCTGCGCGACTACGCTGCGGCCGGCCTGAACAAGACGATCCCACTGTACGGCTCGGGCTTCCTGACCGAGGGCGTGCTCGATGCAGCAGGCGAAGCTGCCGAGGGCGTTCTCACCACGCTGCACTACAGCGACTCGCTGGATATCCCGCGCAACAAGCAGTTCCGCCTCGACTATGTAAAGGCGTTCAAGGCGCAGCCCGATGTGTATGCCGTTCAGGGATACGACGCGGGCTTGCTGCTCGTCAAGGGTGCCAACGCAGTCAAAGGCGACTTGTCGAACAAACCGGCACTGTACGCAGCGCTGGAAGGCGCCACTATCGACAGTCCGCGCGGGAAATGGACCATGAGCAAGGCCCACAACCCGATCCAGGACATCTACCTGCGCCAGGTGGTCAACAAGGACAACAAGGTGATCGGCATTGCTCAGAAGGCTGTGGCCGATCCCGCCACGGGTTGCCGCATGGGTTGAGTCTTTCGCGCCCCGGTTGTCCTCCAGCGGCGGAGTTCGTCCAAAAGATGTTCCGCCGCTTTTCTTCGTCCTTTTGTTCCTTAACTCATGGATTTCGCCAACTTCCTGATCCAGTTGCTCAACAGCCTGCAATACGGCCTGTTGCTGTTCATGCTGGCCGCCGGCCTCACGCTGATCTTCGGGATCATGGGGGTGGTCAACTTGGCACACGGCAGCTTCTACATGCTGGGCGCCTACCTCGCATGGTTCCTGGTCGGCCAGCTGGACAGCCTGGTGCTCGCCATCGTGCTGGGCACAGTGATCGCCGTGGCGCTGGGCTGGTTGCTGGAGTGGTCGCTGTTCCGGCACTTCTACCACCGCGATCACCTCGACCAGGTATTGCTCACCTTCGGCCTGATCTACATCTTTGAAGAGGTGCGCTCCATCCTCTGGGGTGACGACGTGCACGCGGTGCAGGTGCCCGAGGTGCTGAACTGGTCGATACCGCTGACCGACAACCTCTCGTACCCGGTGTACCGGCTGGTGATGTCGGGCGTGTGCATCGCACTCGCCCTTGGCCTGTACCTGTTGATCTCCAAAACCCGCTTGGGCATGAAGATCCGCGCCGGTGCCTTCAACCGCGAGATGACCGAGTCGCTGGGCATCAACATCCGCCTGATCCACGGCGTGGTGTTCGCGCTGGGCGTGGCACTGGCCGCCATTGCCGGCATGATCGCCTCGCCCATCGCGAGCGTTTACCCCGGCATGGGCAGTTCGGTGCTGATCATGTGTTTTGTGGTGGTGGTCATCGGTGGCATCGGCTCGGTGCGCGGTGCGCTCGTCGCAGCCCTGCTCGTGGGTCTGGTGGACACATTCGGCAAGGTGCTGGTGCCCCAGATCGCGGGCATGGCGGTCTACATGCTGATGGCACTCGTGCTGCTCTACAAGCCCGAAGGGCTCTTCAAACAATGAGCTCCCCCAAAGCACAACTCGAAAAACTGCCGCGCAGCATCCAGGCCATCCTGGTGCTGGGTGCCATCGCGCTCGCCGCGTTTCCGCTCATTCCCTTGACCGGTGGCGAGTTCTACCTGCAGATGCTTTCTCAAATGATGATCCTGGCGATCTTCGCCATGAGCCTGGACCTGCTGCAGGGTGTGAGCGGCCTGGTGTCGCTCGGCCACGCGGCCTACTTTGGTCTGGCCGGCTACGCGCTGGCGTTCCTCACGCCGGCCGACACACCGATCAGCCTGTGGTGGGCCCTGCCCGCCTCGGCGCTGGGCGCGGGCCTGGCCGCGCTCATCATCGGCTTCTTCGTGGTGCGCACCCACGGCATCTACTTCATCATGGTCACCATGGCGTTCGCGCAGATGGTGTTCTTCCTGTTCTTCGACAACAAGGCGCTTGGCGGGTCGGACGGCGTGTACGTGAACTTCCGTCCCGACGCTTCGGTGTTCGGCTGGGCCGGCATAGACCTCGAGAACAAGACCACCTTCTATTACTTCACGCTGTTGCTGCTGGTGCTGGTTTACGCCTTCCTGCGCCGCCTGCTGTTCTCGCCCTTCGGACGCGTGCTCGCCGGCATCCGCGTGAACGAGCACCGCATGCGCGCGGTGGGTTACGGCACTTTCGGCTACAAGCTCGCGGCCTTCACGCTGGCCGGTGCGCTCGCCGGCGTGGCGGGCTTTCTGTGGGCTGCGCAAACCGGCTATGTGAACCCCGAGCTGATGGGTTTTCACATGAGCGCACACGCGATCATGATGGTCATCCTCGGCGGCATGGGCAACTTCGCCGGGGCCATCGTGGGCGCCTTCGCGTTCGAGTACGTGATGCACTTTTTCAAGGACCTCACCAAACACTGGCAGCTGCTCATGGGCACATTCATCGTGCTGGTGGTGGTGTTTGCACCGCGCGGTTTGCTGGGCTTGGTGGAACGCTTCAGCAGCAAACGGGGGAAGGCATGAGCGAACTTCTCCTGTCGGCCCACAACCTCACCAAACGCTTTGGTGGACTGGCCGCTGTCAACGACGTGTCGGTCGACCTGCACCGCGGACGCATCCACGCGGTGATCGGCCCCAACGGCGCGGGCAAGTCCACGCTGACCAACCTGCTCTCGGGCGATCTGCCGCCCACCTCGGGCCGCATCACGCTCAACGGTGTGGAGACCGCCGGCAAGAGCCCCGAAAAAATCTCGCGCCTGGGCCTGGGCCGCAGCTACCAGAAGACCAACATCTTCCTGCCCTTCACCGTGTGGGACAACGTGCGCCTGGCCGCCCAATCGCGCGAGCGGCACGCGCCGTGGAACCCGCTGCGCTGGGTGTCTTCGGCCAGCGCCATGGGTGCGGTCAACGAGCGCTGCGAACGTGCGCTCGAACTCGCCGGCCTCACGAACCGCGCCAGCGTGGTCGCAGGCACCACCAGCCACGGCGAACAGCGCCAACTGGAGATCGCCATGACCTTGGCCACCGAGCCCACCGTGCTGCTGCTCGACGAGCCCCTGGCCGGCATGGGCCAGGCCGAGGCCGAGAGCATGGTCGCGCTGCTGCTGCGTTTGAAAAAAAACCACGCGATCATGCTGGTGGAACACGACATGGACGCCGTCTTCACGCTGGCCGACCAGCTCACCGTGATGGTGAACGGCCAGGTGATCGCCAGCGGCACGCCCGCGCAGGTGCGCGCCGATGCTTCCGTGCAAGCAGCCTACCTGGGTGAGGAACACTGATGAGCGCAGCGACCAACGCATTGGTGGAGGCCAAAGGTCTCAACACCCACTACGGCGCCAGCCACATCCTGCGCGGCATCGACTTCACCGTGGGCCAGGGCCAGACGATCGGTCTGATGGGCCGCAACGGCATGGGCAAGTCCACGCTGCTCAAATCCATCATGGGCATCGTCAAGCCCAGCGGCGGCAAAGTGCATGTGAAGGGCCGCGACATGACCGGCGCGCCCACCTTCGAGATCGCGCGACAAGGCCTGGCTTATGTGCCCGAAGGCCGCGGCATCTTCGGCAACCTGAGCGTGCGCGAGAACTTGGTGATGTCGGCACGTGCCGGCACGAAGGGTCAGCGCGACTGGACGTACGACCGCGTGCTGGAGACCTTCCCGCGCCTGGCCGAGCGCCTGAACCACGGTGGGCAGCAGCTCAGCGGCGGCGAGCAGCAGATGCTCACCATCGGCCGTGCGCTCATGACCAACCCCGACCTGCTCATCCTCGACGAAGCCACCGAGGGCCTGGCGCCGTTGATTGCGCGCGAGATCTGGCGCATCTGCGGCCTGATCCGCGAGAGCGGCATCAGCAGCATCATCGTGGACAAGAACTGGAAACACGTCACCCAGATCACCGACCGCAACGTGATTCTGGTCAAGGGCGAGGTCGTGTTTGAAGGCAGTTCCGAAGAGCTCCTGTCGAAGCCCGAACTGCTGGAGCAGCACTTGGGTGTATGAGAATCAGTGTCGCCCCGGCCGGCCCCTTGAAGCTAGCTAGCGCTGCCCAAGTGCTTGCGAGAGTTTCCGTGCTTCTTCCTTGAGGAGCGTAACAAATACGCTGACACGCGCTTGGTCCACGCGCACACCAGGACCGAAAACGGCCAAAGACCCCATGACTTTGTCGTTCCCCAGAAAAAACGGCACAGCAACCGCCACCGCGCCCTGGATCAATTCGTCCCGGCTTATCGCATACCCCTGTTCCCGGATCTGCTGCAGCCTGTCGAGATAGGCCGACACATTGACGGTTTCTCCGCTCTTGTTCAGATAGCTTTCGGGTATGGGAACATGGGCAAGGATGGCACGCCCGCTAGCGCCCAACGTCACGTCTTCCCGATAGCCCAAGCCGCGTTTGAAACTGAGCGGCTGTGCGCTGGGCAATTCGGCCACACAGATTCGACTGTTGCCCTGGTGAACAAGCAAGGCAACAGTCTCGCCCGTCTGGTCCCACAAGCGGCGCAGCATCGGTTGCGCCAGGGTCGCTATGTCAAGACTGGAGCTCCACACGTGTGCAAGGTGCGCCACCGAGGGACCTAATTCGAAGCGCTGAGGATCACCGGACGACACGATGAACCCGCTGTGTTCCAGCGTGCGCAACAGCCTGTACAGGGTTGGACGGCTCAGGTCTACCCGCTTGAGCAGCTCACCCGCTGTCAGTTGGTGGTCGGTTGCCGTGAACGCCATGAGGATTTCCAGCGCTCTGTCCACGGCCCGGACACTCTCGCCCGGTTTTTCAGTTGGTCCCATAACTCCACCCAAGGTTGCACTTCTATCATGGTACCCGCCCACCAGTCCACTTGATGGACTGACTATTCAAAACTTGACAGAGCTCAATCGATCCGTAAAATGGACTGTAATGTCATGCAGTGGACATGTCGATCAATTTTGGAAACCTGACTATGAACAAGGAAATGTCTGAAGCGCTCACCCGCGTCGGTCCCGGCACGCGCATGGGCAACCTGATGCGCCGCTACTGGGTGCCGGCACTGGCGTCGAGCGAAATCCCCGAAGCCGACGGGCCGCAGGTGCGCGTGCAACTGCTGGGCGAGAAGCTGCTCGCCTTTCGCAATAGCGATGGCAAGGCTTGCCTGATCGGCGAATTTTGCTCGCACCGAGGCGTGTCGCTGTACTTCGGCCGCAACGAGCACAACGGCATCCGCTGCGCCTACCACGGCGTGAAGTTCGACGGCATGGGGCAATGTGTGGACGTGCCGTCCGCGCCTCAGGCTTGCGCGCGCATGCACATCAAGGGCTACCCTTGCGTGGAGCGCGGTGGCATCGTGTGGACCTACATGGGCCCGGCCGATCAGCAGCCCGCACCGCCCGAGCTGGAGTGGTGCACGCTGCCGCCCGAACATGTGTATGTCTCCAAGCGCCTGCAGTACAGCAACTGGCTGCAGGCCATGGAAGGCGGCATCGACACCGCACACGTCTCTTACGTGCACCGCTACGAGGTGGATACCGACCCGATGCACCAGGGAGTGAAGGCGCTGGACTACATCAAGGCCGACGGCAACGTGAAGTTCGAGATCGAGCAGACGCCCTTCGGCCTGAGTCTGTTCGGCCGCCGCAACGGCGAACCCGATTCGTATTACTGGCGCATCACGCAGTGGCTGTTCCCCTGGTTCACGCTGATCGCGCCGTTTGGCGAGCATGCGCTGGGCGGGCATGTGTGGGTGCCGATCGACGACCATAGCTGCTGGGCTTGGAGCATCAACTGGCAGCCTGCCCATCCCCTCACCGACGAAGAACGCACCGCGATGGAAGAAGGTAAGGGCATTCATGTCGAATACGAAGCGCCCGGCAGCTTCATCCCCAAGCAAAACCGCGACAACGACTACTGCATGGACCGCGTGGCGCAACGCGAAGACCGCTCTTACAGCGGCGTGTTCGGCTTCTCCGCGCAGGACTATTCGCTGCAGGAAAGCATGGGCACGATCCAGAATCACGAGGCCGAAAAGCTACTGCCCACTGACAAGGCTATCGTGATGGCGCGCCGCATGTTGCATGAGGCGGCGCTCGGCTTGGCAGATGGCCAGACCCCGCCCGCGCTGGACCCAAGCGCACAGCACGTGCGCCCCGCCGGAGTGCTGCTGCCCAAGGAACAGGACCCCGTTGCGTGGGCACGCGAGCAGCTCGCCGACGCGACGAAAAAACCGGTCTTCAGCCTTTGAGCGACTTCACTTTTCCACCCCACGACAGACAGCACCGGAGACACCTATGAAAACCCACCTGAAACTCGCGGCGGCTGTCGCGCTCGCGGCCTGCGCGGCCACTGCCGCCTGGGCGCAAGGCGCGTCCGACTGGAAGCCCAGCAAGCCGGTGCGCATCATCGTGCCCATCGTCGGCAGCACCAACGACGTGCTCGCTCGCCTGATCGGGCCGAAGCTGCAGGAGGCGCTCGGCCAGCCATTTGTGGTCGAGAACAAACCTGGTGCGGGGGGCAACATCGGTGCATACGAGGTGAGCCGCGCCGCGCCGGACGGCCACACCCTGCTGATCGGCTACAACGGGCCGCTGGCGATCAACGTCACCCTGTTCGACAAGATGCCGTACGACCCTACCAAGGATCTCGCGCCCATCACGCTGGCGGTGAAGTCGCCGCAATACCTGGTGGTGAACCCGGCCACCGGCATCACCGATGTGAAGGACTTCATCGCCAAGGCCAGGGCCAACCCGACCAAGTATGCCTACGGCTCGGTGGCCATGGGCAGCGCCTCGCACCTCACCATGGAAATGATGAAGTCGGGGGCGAACTTCCGCATGACGCATATTCCCTACCGCGGCGCTGGGCCAGCCGTGGCCGATCTAATCGCGGGCAACATCCAGGCCGGCTTCTTCGTGCCCGGCAACGTGCAGGGCTTCGTGAAGGAGGGGCGTCTCAAGCTGCTGGCCTCCACCGGCCCGAAACGTTTTCCGAGTACGCCGGACATCCCGACTCTCAGCGAGTCGGGGCTGAAGGACTTCGAGGCCACCTCGTGGATCGGTCTGCTCGCGCCTGCCGGCACGCCGCCGGCCATCATCAACCGCTACCACGAGGAGATGGTGCGCATTCTCAACTCGCCCGACATCCAGAAGCGCCTGCACGAGATGGAGTTCGAAATCGTCGCGAGCTCGCCCAAGCAGTTCAGCGACTGGATCGGCACCGAGATCGTGCGCTGGGGCAAGGTCATCAAGGACACCGGCGCCAAGGCGGAGTGAGCCGACATGAGCGCACCCCGACTCGCTGAGAAGACCGCGCTGATCACGGGCGGCGGTGCCGGCATTGGCGCCGCGGCGGCCACGCTGTTCTGTCGCGAAGGCGCGGCCGTGCTGCTGGTGGATGCCGACGCCCAGGCGCTGGAGCGCACCCGCCAAGCCATCGTGCAGGCCCTGCCGGGCGCGCGCGTGCTGTGCGTGGCGGCCAACGTGGCCGACGAGGTCGCCGCGCGCGCCGCCGTGCAGCAATGCAACGCGCAGCTCGGTGGCCTGGACATCCTGGTAAACAACGCCGCCATGCGCAACTACTCGGCCGCCGCCGACGCCACGCCCGCCGAGTGGCAGGCCATGGTGGGCGTGAACCTGGTGGGCATGTCCAACTACTGCGCCGCGGCCTTGCCGGCGCTGCGGCAATCGGGCGCGGGCAGCATCGTCAACGTCTCGTCGTGTTACGCGGTCACCGGCCGCAAGGGCATGGCGCTGTACGACGCGACCAAGGCCGCGCAACTGGCCTACACGCGCAGCCTCGCGTTCGAGGAGTCGTCGCACGGCGTGCGCGCCAACGCGGTGTGCCCCGGTTCCACGCTGACGGATTTTCACGTCGGCCGCGCGCAGGGCTCGGGCAAGAGCGTCGAGCAGCTCAGGACCGAACGCAAGGATACTTCGCTGATCGGGCGCTGGGCCTCGCCGGAAGAGATTGCCTGGCCCATCGTGTGGCTAGCGTCCAGCGAGGCATCCTTCATCACCGGGACCACGCTGATGGTCGACGGTGGCTTGCACATCATGTAGCTATTGGGGACATGTTCCCCAAGGTTCTTGTCTAGAACTCCGCAATGTCAACATCCAAGCTTTCTGCACTTGTCTACAACATGAGGCTTGAAGCACCCGGCGTTGTTAGTGTCGAATTTAGGCCAGCCACACCAGACACTGTCTTCCCACCTCATGCCGCTGGCTCACATATCGACCTTCATCTGGGAAACGGCTTGGTTCGCAGCTACTCGCTGATGAACCCGATCACCGATAAGCAACGCTACGTGGTGGGCGTTCTACAGGATCGTCAGAGCCGTGGGGGGTCGAAGTATGTCCACGAGAAGGTTCGCGTGGGCGATGTTCTGGACATCTCGGTGCCTCGCAACAATTTCCCGCTGGAAGAACGTGCTCAGCACTCCGTGCTGGTTGCAGGTGGCATCGGCATCACACCTATGCTGTGCATGCTCAATCGACTGGCTTCGCTGGGTCGATCTGCCGAGCTGTTCTATTTCGCTCGTTCCCGCCGGGATGCTGCGTTCTTGCAAGTGCTGGAATCGATGGAGTCAGGCCAGCTCAAAGTGCGGTACCACTTCGATGACGAAGTCGGTGCGTCTCCCGACCTGCCAACACTGCTGGCAGCGTATCCGGCCGATACCCATTTCTATGGCTGCGGCCCTGGCCCCATGCTGGACGCGTTCCAGAAGGCTTGCGACGGTCTGGGATACACCCACGTGCATCTGGAACGGTTCGCCGCCGTGGAACCTGTGGGGACGCCGACCTTCAACGCCAATGGCTGCACCGTAGAACTGCGCCGGAGTCAGAGGATCATTCAAGTGCCGGCTGGTTCGACCATTCTCGACGCCATGATGGATGCAGGCATCATTCCTAGCTACAGCTGCAAGGAGGGGATCTGCGGTGCCTGCGAAACCAAAGTTCTGGCTGGCGAGGTGGATCACCGGGACAGCATCCTGACACAGCAAGAGCGAGCTGCCAACAAGTCGATGATGATCTGTGTGTCGGGTTGTCGTTCCAATTTGTTGGTACTGGATCTCTAAGACCGGTGTTGTTTGGATAGGTTGCGCGCTTGGCCGGTTTGAACACACCGCCGAGCAGGTCACGAAATCGGGTCAACTCCAACTCCAAGGTGCCAGTTTTGGTGGTGATTCCAATGGTCCGACGCAGCGGTGTGCTCGCTGGAGTTCTGGTAAGCGAAGCCATAGGCCCATTCGCTCAGATCCGACTGGATGAAGCGCTCGACCTTGCCGCTGGTTTGGGACCGCCACGAGCTGGGAATCGGTCACAAATACCCAAATCTTGGCAGGCCTGTGCGAAGTCTCTTAAGCGGAAGGCCGCTCCGTTGTCGATGAGCGGGAGCTAGATGCGCACACCCAGACTGGCGTAGTAGGCGTGGGCGTTGCACGAGAACTGCACCGCGTTGAGCGCCGTCTGGTCGGGGTGGATGTCGATGAACGCGATACGGGCAGGGTCATCAATGGTCAAAAAAGCATCTTCCAGCCCGCTTCATCAACGCTATCCATGCATTTGCCCATCCACGGAATTGGGGCCCAACGCGCTGACCAGTCGAGTCGCGTTTGATGCCGGAAGCCTCATTCTGACACCTCCGCATCGGCGAGGAGTGGAACCGCTGCGCCACCGACCAGCAAGGACGCCAGCGCAACTGCATCAAAGCCGCATTCGCGCAGCACCGATTCGGTTGCTCCCCCAATCGCGGCGCGGGTGCCAGCTTGCTGACGTCGTAACCCACCCAGCGCGCTGGCGCGCCAAAGATACGCATCGCTCCTTCGCTCGGGTGCTCGACCTGACGGAAGAAGCCCACCGCCGCCAAGTGTGGGCCCAGCTTGGAAAGCGTGTTCGTGATCGAGGTTGCAAACGGGGAATTTTTGTACGAGGGCGCAGGTCCGGTGAATGTCTATCGCTCGCCAATGCCGCTTTGATGCTTCGCACATACCGGGCACGTTGAATGGCTGGGTGGCTGTTCCAGACTGGTTGCGGTCGGTCGCTTCGCGACGGTGGGTGGCGGAGGCTGCCGGAGCCGGTCATTCACCCGCCGCCACTGCGTGTGACCGCGGTGACCTCGATGCGTGCCTCAAGCCGTGCTTACAAAGTCAGCCAGGATATTCCAACCGGGTGGACGACCTCGTCCGCTTTCTGAGAACACCAGGTAGTAACTGTCCTGTTGAGACGCATGCTGGCGCTATGAATCAGGCCGACCCGGCGGCGGCGTTCGGGGCCAAGCTTAATGCGGTTGATGGGACTCTCGTCTCTGCCCTGCCGGGGGCCCGTCGCATCGCGGGTGGGTTCACCGGCGCGCGCAGCGGCGACATAACCGTCAAGAACGAGGTGGCAGTTCGCGAAGTTCGAGTTTTTTACCTCGCGATTCACCAGCTATGCTGTCGGCATAGTACCGATTCAGATCTGGTGAAGCGCGACGCATCGTCCGCCTCGAATACCCGCCTGCTCGTGGCACCCTCGTCACGGTCGACGATACGCGCCACTTCCTGTTCACATCTGGCTTCGTCCCAGAGCTTGGTACCTACCCGGGTCCGCACATTCCGATCCCGGTGGAGTTGGTCGTTCATGGCGATGCAGCAATGCATGACGTCAGGGAATGCGCCATGGACGCCCTCGGCCTCGGTTGGTTGAACTGGAATACCTCTGATCTCCGGAGTAGTCAACCAGTGACCTTGGGTTTCGCAAGGCGCGTAGGAGGCATCAACCGCGGGCGCAACCAAATGAATCGACGCCAAGACGGTCCAGCTTGTTGACCTCACGAGAGTCCTCGATTGTTCCGATGCGCCAGACCGCGTGTGGCCAGTCAGTGACGCGCAGTAAGTTCGCGGCGTACCGATGATCATCCTCATGGCACTTCAGAGCCGCATCGCGGCAACCGATGTTCCGTTCGTAGGATCTGTGGCAGGACCATCGCCAACCGCAGGTGCGCAATGCAAGCCCAACCTGTTAGTTACCTCCTGGCAGAGCGATGTCCCAGCCGAAGCGATGGGCAAGTATCTGCAGGACAAGGGCATCAAGCGCTTGAGCACGCTCACACCCAATTTCGTGGGCGGAAAAGACAAGATTTCAGGCCTCAAGCGGTTCTACAAGGGCGAGATCGTGGACGAGATCTACACCCCGCTGAACCAGCTCGACTTTTCTGCAGAACTCACCCAGCTCAATGCGAGCAAGCCGGACGCAGCTTTCGCCTTCTACCCGGGTGCCCTTGGTGTGACGTTCGTGCGTCAGTTTCAACAGGCCGGGCTCCTCGGGAAAATGCCCTTGGCGACGACCAACACCATTGAAGGCACGGCCATCGATGCGATGGGCGCGGCCACCATTGGGGCCACTGTCGCGGACACTTGGACGCCGGGCATGCCCAATCCGGAGTCGCGCCGGTTCGTCGCAGCGTTCGAGAAGAGGTTCAACCGCATGCCCTCCGCGTACGCCGCCTTCAGCTACGACGCAGCCATGCTGCTTGATGCCGCCGTCAAGACAACAGGCGGCAAAACCGATGACCGCAAAGCCTTGTCCAAGGCGATTGCCTCAGCGAAGTTCAAGTCGCTTCGCGGCGATTTCCGCTTTGGTCCAAACCACTACCCGGTGCAGAACTACCACGTTTTCCAGGTGGTGACCGGGGCTGCGGGCAAGCCCGAGTTCAAGCTGGTCGCCGAAAACGTTCTGAAGTCTCACGCCGACGCCTACGTGGCGCAATGCCCCCTCAAGTGATGTTGCTTGTGTTCGCCTTCTAGCGAGGTGCGGACGTTCCCTGCACCTTGATCATCGGAGCTGCTCGATCAAGGCTTCTTTTCGATATATGGAGACAAAAATGAAACTGCGACTTCTGTTCACCCGTGGCCTGCTGGCTGCGACAGCGCCTGCTGCTGGCGCTCATTCTTCCGTTGGCCTGTGCCTCCCTGTGGATACAGGTGTGGAGCACTTGACCAACCTGGGTGCTGGTGGGCATTCATCATGAAACGAAGGACAGCAATCGCAGTCGCAGTGGCGATGCTCGGCGCCGGCTGCGCGGGGCTTCCGGTGCCAGTGCCTGCAACACCGGAGCCGCTGCGCGTCATCGTGTTCCCTGGTGGGTTCAATTGGCCCATCTGGGTGGCTCAGCAACGCGGGTATTTTGGCCAGCAAGGTTTGGCAGTTCAGGTAACGCCAACGCCAAACTCGACCTTCCAGCTCAAAGGCCTGATCCATGGGGAGTTCGATCTCGCCATGACCGCTATCGATAACGTTATCGCTTACCGTGAAGGACAGGGTGAAGCGGGAGTTGATGGACCAGACCTTGTCGCAGTGATGGGGGCGGACAACGGGTTTCTTCGTCTGGTGGGCGCACCAGACATTGCCAGCATCGCTGATTTGCGCGGCAAGACCCTTTCGGTGGACGCGTTGACCACCGGCTATGCGTTCGTGCTTCTCGAAATGCTCGACCGAAACGGACTCAAACTGGACCGTGATTATCGAACCGAGCGTGCGGGCGGCGTGTCGCAACGCTACCAGGCGCTTCTTCAACGCAAGCACGCGGGAACGATGCTGATCACACCGTTTGATGTCAATGCCGCGGAGCAGGGGTTCAAGACACTGGGACGCGCCAATGAGGTGTTGGGCGAGTATCAGGGTTTGGTCGCTGCCGTGCGGCAGAGCTGGGCACGCGAAAATCCACGCCGTGTTTCTGCCTACATCCGTGCATTCACTGATTCGGTAGAGTGGCTGTACGACCCCAAGAACAAGGACGAGGCGATTCGTATCTACCTGGGCAATATGCCGCAAGGCACAAGTGCTCAGTCCGCCGAGGTTGCCTATCGTGTTTTGTTGGATGTCAAGGATGGTTTCTACCGACAAGGCCGATTGAACATGCAAGGTGTCGAAAAGGTTGTGCAACTGCGAGCGAAGTTCGGCCCACAAGGAAAGACGCTGCGACCAGCAGCGGCTTATGTGGACAACTCGTTTCTCAATGCAGCGATGAAACGACGGTAATTGCCACAGGCACCGGTTTCTGCTGATCGCACCGGTGTGTGCGCAGGGCATCACGAAGAATGCAGAAGCGCATCCCGAGTGACGTGCGGCCTGCGTGCAGGATGTTGCCTACCAGACACTACTGCTTCGGGGATTTCTCAGAGGGTTCAGTGGACCGTATGTATGGTGAGTTCATTTGTGCCCGGTGGGATTCAAATCTTCGACGAATATTTCGCTCGCGGACGGAGCATCGTGTTTGAAAGCCGCTGCTCAAGAATATGTGCCACCCATCCAGCTGTGCGTGCCAGCACGAAAAGTGCCGAGGGGGCGCCGTCCGGAAGCCCCATGGATTTGCATGCCAAAACGACAGCAAGTTCGTGTCTCGGCTGCATGTCGTATTCCATGCGAAGGTGGTCCACGAGTGCCAATACGTGCTTGACAGGCGTTGGACGTGAAGATCGTTGCCTCACCAAGTCCATCAGCACTGTCGCTCTTGGATCACCCGCTGGGTACAGCGGGTGATTAAAGCCGGGTAGCTGTTGGCCCGAAGAGAGCGTTTTCCGGGCCTTGGAAATCAGTGCTGGGGTGCTTTTCGCAGACTTTTGAAATTCGTCCAGCCACTCGTAGCGCTCCGCAATTTCCGTGCCGGAGCTTGCAGCAATGGCCGCTGCGATGCAGCTGTGTACAGAGGTTCCGGCAGAGGCCGCAATTCGCGCTGCAAAGGTTCCGGGGGACAGTTCATGGTCCGCGAGCAGCACCAGAATTGCGTCCAGCAGTCGACGGTCTTCTTGGCTGACCGGCTTGCTCATCGCCACGAGCAGACTGTGTGAGACGCTGCGTCCGCCTTTTGCCTCTTCATATCGGCCGCCTTCTCCCAAAAACCCAAAGCAGCCGATGAGTCCGTGGACAACTCCTCGCGCGGCATCGAGGGGGCGGCCAGAGCGCAAACGATCTTTCAGCGGACCTCGGCCGATGGCAAGCTGCATGGCGACCAGCGAAAGAATCTCGATCAGCTGGTGGCGCGCATCCTCTGCGGGAATGGATCGCAACAATGCTTTGTCCCTCGGTGTAATGGGCGACGCCTTCCACAGCAGATCGGTCTCGTGCCAAAGACCGGTCCACAGAAGCTCTGCAACTTGTTCGAACGTCGCGCCTTTCAGGGCGAGATCGGTCGCGAGCTGTCCACGATAACTGGGCCCTTGCGGTGTTATCTCTGTGATGCTCGTCGGGACGATGGGGGGGCCCAGATTCATTGCCGATGCAGCGACCGCCACTTGTCCCGCTTGCGCCATCGTTCGAAGGCGGATCCGCTGGACATCTTCTCGTGAGTACAGCTTGGCTCTGGTGCCTTTGCCCGAAAAACTTCGAACCATTCCTCTGCTGACATAAGCGTACAGCGTTTGCATTTTTATGCCCAGCAGTTCGGTCGCCTCCTTGGCGCTCAGATAGTCTTTTTCCGGTTGCATAAACATTGATTCCAAAATCAAGATTGATCAATCTAAACATCAAAGATAGCATGCCTTCTTCGTTTTTTCTTAGGAGACAAAGCAAATGGATGCTCAATACAAGATAAGTCGCCGAACGGTCCTGCAAGCTGCGGGCGTCACCGCCCTGGCCCCGATCTCCGCGCGGGCTCAAACGGTCTCGGCGGGAGCTTTTCCATCCAGGCAAGTGCGCATCGTCGTGCCCTACACGCCTGGAGGTACGAACGATGTCATGGCGAGGGCCATTGCACAAAAGCTTCAAGAGATGTGGCCTCACCCGGTGATCGTTGAAAACAAGCCAGGCGCAGCGGGGAATATTGGCGCGTCCGATGTGGTGCGTGCCGAAGCAGACGGACACACCCTGTTGTTGACCAATATCAACATCAACTCGATGAACCCAGCCTTGATTGATCGCATGCCATTCGATCCACAAAAGGACTTGGCGCCCATTTCTCTGCTGGGGACGACTGCGCTTGCCCTGGTGGTCCACCCCAGCGTCCCGGCGAACAACACTCAGGAGCTCATCGCATATTTGAAGAAGCGACCTGGTCAGTTGAGCTACGCATCCAGTGGAAATGGGAGCCCTCAGCATTTGTCGGCCGAGATGTTCAAGGCCCTGACAGGCACCAGGGTGTTGCACATTCCTTACCGAGGTGCCGCACCTGGAGTGGCGGATGTCGTCGCAGGTCAGTTGGAGATGACCGTTGGAGTCGTCAACCAACTGATCCCTCACATTCGATCCGGGCGGCTGAAGGCGATCGGAGTGACCAGCAAGAAGCGTCAACCCAGCCTGCCGGATGTGCCAACCCTTGACGAGTCTGGCGTGCCTGGATACGAGAGCGAGATTTGGCTAGGGCTCTGTGCTCCAGCGGCCACGCCAGCACCGGTCATTCGACAGATCAACGCAGCGGTCCACAAGATTCTGACGATGCCCGACGTCGTAACACGTCTGAATGGACAGGGCTTGGAGGTGTTGACGAGTACGCCCGATCAAATGCGCCAGCGTGCCGCCGACGACTTGGTTCGTTGGACCAAGATCATCAAGACTGCTGGCATCAAAGCGGAGTAATGAACGTGAAGCAGGAACATATTGAAGTGAACGACTCCCGACCGCGAAGGGACGAACCTGTGTCTCATAAACCGAATGGTGTGGTCTGGGGCAGCGATGCAATCGCCGACGTTGTGCGCGCTTTGGGAATACCGTATGTGCTGCTGAATCCGGGCGCAAGCTTTCGTGGTTTGCATGACAGTCTGGTCAATCATCTTGGCAACGCCGACCCGCAGATGATTCTGGTGCTGCACGAGGAGCACGCCGTGGCCATTGCGCATGGCTTTGCCAAAGTGACGGGGCAACCACTGGCCGCCATCTTGCACAGCAACGTCGGCCTGATGCACGGCTCCATGGCTATTTTCAACGCATGGGCGGACAGGACGCCCGTGATCATTCTGGGTGCGACTGGACCAGTGGATGCAGCGCGCAGGAGGCCTTGGATCGATTGGCTGCACACGGCTGCGGATCAAGGCGCTCTGGTTCGACATTTCGTCAAATGGGATGCGCAACCTGCTTCGGTTCCCGCTGCTCAAGAGGCCTTGTTAAGGGCATACCAAATTGCCGACACGGCGCCCCGTGGTCCGGTGTACGTTTGCTTTGACGCCGCATTGCAGGAGTCGCGGTTGAACAGGAAGCCAGACGTGCCGGAAACATCACGCTATGCCCCTCCATCGCCCGTGGTACCCACAGCTCAATCTGTTCAACGGGCAACTCGGCTCCTGTCTGAAGCGAAGCGGGTCGTGATTCTGGCTGGGCGGGTCTCCAGGTCAACGCGGGCATGGCAAGAGCGCGTGCAGCTTGCAGAAGCGCTGGGTGCTCGGGTCATCACGGATCTCAAACTGGGTGCGGCGTTTCCAACGGCGCACCCCTTGCACGCTGGGCCTTCTGGAATGTTCCTTTCGCCTGCGAGTGCAGAGGTGCTCCGTTCGGCCGATGTTGTGTTGAGCCTGGATTGGCTTGATCTGGCGGGTACTTTGAAACAGGCGTGGGGCGAAGAGCATGCTGCCTGCCAAGTCATACAGATCTCTGTCGACCATCACATTCACAACGGTTGGAGCATGGACCACCAAGCTCTGCCACCAGCAGACGTGTTTTTTCCTTGCGAACCTGACACCGTGGTGCCGCTGCTGCTGGAGGAGTTGGAGGGTGCTGCCACGCTCGGTCAAGACGCAGCGCCAGCGGCCGAGGGCGTACTCCCGCCGGCTGTCTCTGCATCCGATGGAGACGGCCCTTTGATGGTCAAGGACGTAGCTGCCATCTTGAGGCGGCTCACTCAAGGAGAGCGCGTCTCCTTGCTCCGGCTTCCCCTCAGCTGGTCTGGTGAGATGTGGGACCTGGACAGTCCTCTGGACTTTTTGGGCTACGACGGCGGCGGTGGTATTGGGTCAGGTCCGGGCATGATCGTTGGCAGTGCACTGGCTTTAAAAGGTACCGATCGATTGCCGATAGGCATCATTGGCGATGGCGACTTCCTCATGGGCGTCTCTGCTTTCTGGACAGCAGCGCACGCCAGAATTCCTCTGCTTGCCGTGGTGGTAAACAACCGGTCGTTCTTTAACGACGAGCTTCACCAGGAGCGGGTTGCAAAAGAGCGCGAACGGCCAGTGGAGAACCGGTGGATCGGGCAAAGAATTGACGACCCCGCACCCGACCTCGCCATGATGGCGCGGGCTCAAGGGCTGACCGCGTTTGGTCCAGTGACGAGCGCGCGCGAACTGGAACAAGTCTTGACGCAGGCTATCCAGGCATTGAAGACCGGAGCATCCGTGGTGGTCGAGGCGATTGTGGCTCCCGGGTACGCACCCGCGATGTCCCAGGGCATGACGCGATCACATGGAGATGAATAAATGACCAAGTTCGATGACGCTTTGAAGCGCCTTGCCCCACAAGAACTGCAGAAGCAGGACTTGACGGGTTTGGTCGATGCCGCTCTGCCGACCAAAACCGGTCATTACTGGGACGGGAAATGGCAGAACGGAAGTGGCTCCACGGTGGCCACGAGCATCAACCCCAGCACCGAAGAGGACCTTCGTGCTTACTCGGTCGCGTCAGTTGGCGATGTCGAGCTTGCTATTGCGTCGGCACGGAAGGCTTTTCCCGCTTGGGAAGAGACCCCGCCTTTGACCCGTGGGAAGTTGATGCGCAAAGCTGCAGACATCATTCGATCTCATGCGCTCGAGCTTGCACTAGTGGACGCCGCCGATTGTGGAAACCCCGTGAACGCCATGCAAATGGACGCCGAGATTGCGGCGACCCAACTGGAATACTTCGCTGGGCTGGTACTTGAAAACAAGGGCGAGACCATCCCCACGGGCAATGAGTCGTTGAACTACACATTGAGAGAGCCGCTTGGGGTCGTTGCTCGCATCTTTCCGTTCAATCACCCATTCATGTTCGCCGCAGGGAAAATGGCAGCACCACTGGCAGCCGGCAATACCGTGCTGCTGAAACCGCCCGAACAAGCACCGCTTTCGACTCTGCGGTTGATGGAACTGCTGGACGGTGTGTTTCCCCCTGGCGTGTTGAACTGTGTGGTGGGTGGAAGGGAGGTGGGAGCGGCGCTCGCTCAGCACGCTGACGTGGATGCCGTTGGACTGATTGGCAGTGTTCAGGCGGGGAAAGCCGTCCTGCGTTCTTCTGCTGACACCATGAAACACTGCCTCTTGGAGTTGGGTGGCAAAAATGCCATGGTGATCTATCCGGACGCGGACCTGGAAGAGGCTGTGTACGGCGCGGTGCGTGGCATGAACTTCACCTGGTGTGGGCAATCCTGCGGCTCCACGAGCAGGCTCCTCATCCATGACAGTGTTTACAAAAAATTTCTGGAGGCGCTGTCGGTCGAACTCACCAAGCGGCACAAGCCTGGGATTGCAACGCACATGCAGACAACAATGGGCGCGCTGGTCGATAAGGCGCAGTACGAGAAAATCTTGTTCTACATTGCCAAGGGACGCAGCGAAGGGGCGCGCGTTCTGCACGGGGGCGGGCGACCGGTCGATCTGGAGCGTGGATATTTCATTGAGCCCACCGTCCTTTGCGACGTACTGCCCCATCACACCGTGGCGCGCGAAGAGATCTTCGGGCCCGTGCTTTCCGCCATGAAGTGGAGCCGCGAAGACGAGATGATGGCGATCGTCAATGGTGTCGAGTTTGGCCTGACCGCGTCCATCTGGACCCGGGATCTTGTGACGGCTCACCGGGCGGCGAAGAGGATCCAGGCCGGATATATCTGGATCAATGATGCTTCCATTCATATTCCTGGTGCGCCCTTCGGCGGGTACAAGAGCTCGGGCATCGGCCGTGAGGAATGTCTTCAGGAGCTGCATGAATTTTCACAGACCAAGAATGTGAATGTGTCTTTACGCAACCCACGCCGCCTGTGAGGCAATGCAATCCAGTTAGAAGTCCACGAAGTGCTTGCAAAACGCGTTGGTCGGCAATATACTTAGACGACTAACCAAATGCGATCCTGGGTAACTTGGCTCTGGTCGCGTATTCCTTAAGAGGCATGCACATGATCACTCCTGAAGAGAACGAACTGCTCTGTCGTGTTGTTGGCGACGCCCCCATGGGCCAGTTGATGAGGCGCCATTGGACCCCGGTGTGTCTGATCGAAGAAGTTTCAGAGGCTGACGGGCCACCGGTCAAAGCGCGTGTGTACGGCGAAGATCTGGTGGTGTTTCGAGATACGGATGGGAGAGTGGGCGTTCTCGACGAAAAGTGTCCGCACAGGCGTGTCTCCCTCGTCTATGGCCGCAACGAAGAAGGTGGCCTTAGGTGTCTGTACCACGGCTGGAAGATGGATGTCGCGGGCAATGTTCTCGAAATGGTGTCAGAGCCTGCGGCAAGCGGATTCGCGGAGAAGGTGAAGCACAAGGCATACCCCGTCAAGGAATGGGGTGGGTTTGTTTGGTCATGGTTTGGCCCCGCGGAAAGCGTGCCCGAGTTCGTACCCCCTCCATGGGCGCCGACGCAAGACACTCGGGTGTCAATCGCAAAGGTCATCCTTCCTTGCAACTGGGCTCAGATTCTTGAGGGAGCCATCGACTCGGCGCACAGCTCCAGTTTGCATTCGTCGGATATGGTTCCCGCTCGCGTTTCCGGTGCTGCGGCTACCGACAAAGCCTGGTTGCGCCCTTCGACGGACAAGGCGCCGCGCATGCAGGTGCAGCGATCTGGCTACGGTTTCCGTTATGCGGCGATCCGCAGGCCCATTCAGAATGCCAGCTCACACGACTACGTGCGCTCCACGGTTTTCGTTGCACCCGCGTCTGCGCTCATCCCCCCCAACAACTTGTACAACGTGGCGAACGTGAACGTCCCGATGGACGACACCAACACCGCCTTCTACTTTTTGGCCTGGGGGCACCCTGCTCAAACGCCCGAGACCGAAACCTGGCGAAAATTTCTCGGTCAGACAGTGGGGGTTGATCTCGACGACAGGTACCGGCCGTTGCGTAACGAAGAAAACCGCTTCTGGCAGGATCGGCAAGCCATGAAGGCCGGAAACTTTACCGGCATCAAAGGCTTTCCCAATCAGGACGTAGCGATGTGGGTGACGATGGGGCCCATTGCCGACCGCACCAACGACCGGTTGGGTGCCAGTGACATCGCCGTGGTGGAATTTCGCAAGCAGATGCTGGATGCGGTTCGTGCTTTCCAAAATGGTGAGCCAGCAATTGGAACCGGTGACGCTGCTATCCCGGCCAGCGTTTGTTCATTCCAGGCAGTGGTGCCAAAGACGACTGACTGGCGAGAATACGCTGCAACTTATGTGTGGGCAGACGGCATTGAACGCCCCGAACTCGAACCTTCTTATTCTGTCAATACCTGAGTCCACCATGAGCAAGCTTCAACTCTCGGTCGCGATGGGCGACTACGACCGTACCCGCGCTTTGCTGGATGGGCGAGTTCAGATCGACGGCGTCGACCCCGTCTTCATGAATCTGAACCCGGAAGAAATGTTTTTCCGGGCCATGCGAAGTCAAGATTTCGATATTTCAGAACTTTCGTTCTCGAGCTATGCCGTCAAAACCGCGAAGGGGGATTGCCCCTACGTTGCCATTCCCGTGTTCTTGTCGAGAGCTTTTCGGCACACATCGATTTATGTGCGGAAGGACAGAATCAAGCGTCCTGAAGACCTTAAAGGTAAGCGTATCGGGCTGCCTGAGTACCAGTTGAGTGCGAACGTGTGGGCTAGAGCGCTCTTGCAGGATGACTATGGCGTCGCACCAGAGGATGTGACATGGGTGCGAGGGGGCATTGAAACCGCTGGCCGACCTGAAAAAATTGCTCTGTCTCTTCCGGACGGCGTGAAGTTGGAAAGCGCTCGGGAAGGCTCGACCATTTCTGAGCTTCTAGATCTTGGTGAAATTGATGGGTTCATGGCCCCAAGGCCTCCCAGCGCCAAGGTGCTCGACAATCCCAACGTGGGTTGGCTTTTCGATGATCCAACCTCAGTGGCGAAAGATTATTTCCGCCGCACCGGGATCTTCCCCATCATGCATGTCGTGGGTATCAGAAAGAGATTGGCGGAACAGCATCCGTGGCTACCGGGTGCTGTCTACAAAGCATTCATGCACGCAAAAGCTGCGGCTCTGGAGGCTTTGTCGGATACCTCTGCAACGAAGGTCACTCTTCCTTTTGTGGAAGAGCAATTGAAAGCGGCTCGCGAGACGATGGGCAACGACTACTGGTCTTATGGCGTGACAAAGAACAAAGCCACCATTGATACCTTCCTGCGTCACCACCACTCTCAAGGCCTTTCAGCGCGGCGGTTGGCAGTCGAAGAGATTTTCCACCCGGCTACGTACGAAACCTACGCTATTTGACGTTTGGAACTTGCGGGTCGGAGGAGGCGGCCTCATCGGCGGCCAGATTTTCGATCATTGAAAGAAGGCATTTCCGCACGATGGCAAGTGAACGGTCGGATAAACCTTGAACGCTGACGCTGTTGACCTCCTCGGCCAGCGGCACCAGCGCTTTTTCAAGCGAACGTCCTGCAGGCAGCAAAAAAACATGCATGTTCTTTCTGTTGCCAGCCAACTGCCGTCGCTCGATGAAGCCCATGCTCTCCATGGCCTTGACTGCGCTGAACGTGGTGGGCTCCATGACGCCAGCCAAGTCGCTCAGCTCGCGCTGCGTCAAGCCGTCTTGTATCCAAAGAATTCGCAAAAATGTCCAATGCCCAAACGAAACCCCGTGGGCGGCCAGGCGAAGTTGCAGGGCCCGCATCTGCGCACGGGAGACATCTCGAATCAAGTGTGCCAAGCGGTCTTGCGGAACTGCTTCGCGCCAGTGTCGCAAAAGATATCGTGTGTGTTCGGAATCAGGCATGTGGAGGTGGAAGGTAACCAACTTGAAGCTTTGGCATGATATCCACTGATCGACGACTGGACTCGAGCATTGCGAGGCACACCTCCAAGGTCGCCCGGGACCAAGGTCCGCTGTGGAGCGGGGCACGGCCTTCGCGCGCAACGCCCCACAGCTCGTCCACCACTTCACCTCTGGGAACCGAGGGAACTGTGGCTTTGACGAATCGGGAGCCGGACTTGTCGAACACATGAACGCCATTCGGTGTCAGCCGCAAGTCACCGCCTTCGCAGCTCACTAGCACCGGGCCGAAATGCTGACAAGCTTCGGGGGAGGCCTCCGGAGGAGCCGTATACAGACTGCCGCCGAAGTTCCGCTCCGCCTTCAACATCGCCTCCTGAAGTTCGTCCTCAACTTTTGCGAGCCGTTGCTTTGTCTGGTGATGAGCAGCAGGGTCCTTTGGCCGACCCATCTCGCCGATGCCATCCATGAGCGCGTCCGTGTCGTAGAAACCGTAGCCGTTGTAGGTCACGCTCGCGAAAGCCCCATTGGCGAAGTTCAGCAGTGCCGAGAACGCACCCTCCGTCGGTCTGGCCGGATCCCACGCTCCTGTCACTGCTCTCACCTGTGTGGTCAGTCCACCGGCCAGCAATCGGACAATGTCAATCTGGTGCGCCGCTTGACTGAACACAACCCCGCCTCCGCGCGATGTGTCCAGTTCTTCAGGACGCCGCGGCCGGTACAAAAAATCGGTGTACTGCATCGCATGCACAAGACGAGCCGCGCCGAAATCGCCCGAATCGATCAGTCGGCGGGCCAGAAGCACTGGCGCATTGAAGCTGTGGCTGTGTCCGATGATCAGTTGCGCACCTGACTGTTCACATGCTTCAATCATGCGGGTGCAGTCGTCGATGTGGATCGCCATGGGCTTTTCGACCAATGCGGATTTTCCGTGCCTCACTGCGAGCGCCACATGCTCTGCATGCATTTGATGCGGAGTCGCGATGTAGACCCATTCGACACTGGAGTCTGCACACAGCGCCTCGGGCGAAAGATGCGCAATCCCGCCGAACGTTTGTTCAAACGCGGTCCGCGCTCCTGGCCTTGGATCGAACGCTGCAACGAGCTTCACCCTTCGATCGCCAAGGAATGTCGGGAGCATCAATGTGAATGCTCTGCCCAGCCCAAGAACGCCAAGCCGTATGGGCGCGGCAGATTCTGATGGTGACCGAACGTTGTTCATAGATCCAGCAACAAGGATGGGGACTTGGCTCTTGAGACGCAGACCATGATGTGATCTGACTTCTCCTCTTCCAGCAATACCAGATCTCGATGATCGGCTTCGCCCTGAAGAAGCCGTGTCTTGCACGAGCCACAAGTACCGCTTTCACACGAGCTGGGAACGTGAATCCCATCAGCGCGGAGCGTGTCGAGAATGGACTTTCCTACCGGTACTGTGAATTTCTGACCACTGCTTTTAAGCTCCACCTCAAACGGCTGGTCATCGGCGTGGGGCTTCGTGTCCCCACCAAAACTTTCGGAGTGCACGGTGCTGCTGGGCCAATGACCCGTCATGTCCTTGATGGCATCCATCAGTGGCTTGGGACCGCAGAAATAAACGTGACGGCCCGTCGCTGCTCCAGCTTTCTCCAGCACCGGCCAAAGATCGAACGCATTGGCCGGATCTCCAAGGTCGTGGTGCACCACGACACTGGAAGAAAAGTCTGCGCCTCGCAACTCTTCAAGGAAGGCGCTTCCTGCGGGGTCTCGTGTCAGGTAGTACAACTTGAAGGGACGATCCCCCTGCGTACTGAGGTGCTGCGACATGGCCATCATGGGCGTGATGCCAATTCCGCCGGCGATCAGCACGAAGCTGCGCGCCTTGGGATCCAGCTCGAAGAGATTCTCGGGGAGACCCACCTCCACGGTGTGACCGATTTTGACGGTGTCAACCAAGCTCCTTGAGCCGCCTCTGCCATCGCGTTCGCGCTTGACGGCAATGACATAACGGTGGCGCTCTTCAGGGTCGTTGCTCAGGGAATATTGGCGAATGACGCCGATGGGTGTCTTGATGCGTATGTGTGCGCCAGCTGTGAAGGGGGGTAGAGACTCCCCGTCGGGGTGAACCAGCTCAAAACGCTGGATGTCTCGAGCAGCCGGCTCAGCACTCGCTACCACGAGGTTTAAAAAAACAGGATCGGATGACATGGGTATTCCTTGAGTTTTCCCTCTCGACACAAGGAGGGCTTTCGGTGCCAACAAGTGTTAGCCGGCTCGCGAGGATGCATTATCTTAGCTGGCTAAGTAAAATGCAAGAGGTGCACTAAGGCATCGCTCATGGCAGTTTTCCGTAAACGCGCGGCACGGGCAGGCCTGCCATCACATCGCGCATTTGGGCGTAAGGATCATGTCCATTCATTTTCGCCGCCTGGATCCGGTTCGTCACGGCCGCTACCCGCTGACCCGCGGGTCGCCCGAGCGCGATTCCCAGAAGTCGTGGACGACCGCCTTGGTTGTCTTGAAGTCGCGCGTGGCCATCTGTTGCGATGCCGTTTTGCCTATCCATTCCGCAGTCAAGCAGCCACGTCACGTTAAGTGCGACCGACACAACCAGGCTGCTCGGCGCGGTGCCCAGCTTGCGCAGTTTGCAGGCTGCGTACGCGGTTAGTACGGCGGTCTAAACGTACGAGGCGCTCTTGCGAACCAGGCCATCGGCTTGCTACGCACCCAGCTGACCAGCGACGAGAAGAGGGTTTTCAGTGTTGACAACGATCCAGCGGTTTGCAAGAATGCACAAGCTTAGGCCTCTAAGTAAACTACACGAAGCGCTCACGTCGGGTGCTCGCAGCCGATTCGTGACGGTATTGCCGGCGTCATGGGTCTTTTCTTCGATCCGGCTCGGTTCACGCCAAAAACCACATCAGGAGACATCAAATGCAACGAAGAACCCTAGCGGCAACTGCAGCGCTTGCCTTTTGCCTGGCGCCCCTGACTTCGCTGGCCCAACAAGCCTACCCATCCAAGGCTGTGAAATTCATCGTGCCATATGCGCCTGGCGGTCTCCCAGATTCAGTCGCGCGGGTTGTGGCGAAGCAGCTTGGTGATCGACTGGGCCAGTCAGTCGTGGTCGATAACCGACCTGGCGGGAATGGGGTGGTCGCGTACCAGACACTTTTGCAAAGCACGCCAAGTGACGGTCACGCTTTCATCGTTACAGACGGCTCGATGCTCTCGATCACGCCCTTGATCAACAAATCAGCCACTTATCAGGTAGGCAAGGACATCTTTCCCGTCTCATTGATTGCTCGCTCCCCCTTGTTCGTCGTGGCTCATCCCAGAACGGGGGTGAATACATTTGCAGAGTTTGTGAGCCTCGTAAAAAGCAAGCCCGATCAACTCACATACGGTTCATCAGGGATTGGAAGCACTCACCACTTGACGATGGAAGCGTTGAAAGCTGCATTGAACATCGACGTGCGTCATGTCCCGTACCGCGGGTCAGGTCAATCCACTCCCGCACTTGTTGGGGGCCAAGTTGACTTTTCCATCGCCGCACTTCCTTCCGTTCTGGGCTTCATCAAGAGCAATCAAGTGCGACTGCTGGCAAGCAACGCGCCGAAGCGCTCACCGCAAGCCCCGGACGTGCCGGCCATCGCGGAAACGGTCCCAGGATTCGACTTTTCGGTCGTGGTCGGTGTACTTGCGGCACCTGGTACGCCTCAGGCGGCCATCGATCGAATCAGCAAGGAGATAGCAGAGGTGGTGAAGTTGCCCGAAGTGGTGAAGACCTTCGAGGCCGCCGTGATTGAGCCGGTGGGTGCTGGCCCAGCAGAGTACGGGCGAGTGATTGCACTTGAAAACGAGTTGATGTCAAAGGCGGGCAAAGCGGCAAACTTGAAGTCTGAATGACTCTCTGTGCACCCGGGGCACTGCGAGTGAGTCTTTGATGGTGCCCGACTACACCTGGCTATTCATTCTTGGCGCGTTTGTACTGGGCGGAACTGTCAAGGGTGCGCTAGGCGTCGGGCTACCATTGGTGACAGTTCCAATGCTCTCGCTGTGGCTGCCCATTGGTCAAGCAATCGGCTTGATGGTGATGCCAGTTCTGCTGTCGAACCTGATTCAATCGCGGGAAGGGGCTGGGCTACGAGGCAACTTGCACCGCTTTGCGGGCATGATCGCAACGCAGTTTGCAGTCACAATCATCGCGGTGAGATTGACACTGGCAATGTCTCCTTCGGAGCTTGAAACCATGGTTGCTGTTTCCCTGCTGATCGCAGTGGGGTTGATGGCCTTTAGCCCGCAATTCACAGTCCACCCGCGGCACGAAGGCGCAGCTGGCATCGGAGTCGGAGCGTTGTCGGGTTTGCTTGGGGGTATCTCCTCGCTGACGGGGCCTTTGGTGATCGCCTACCTCATGGCTCTGCGACTGAACAGGGAGGCCTTCGTAGGCAGCATCAGTGTCATTTACTTGTGCGGCGCCATCCCTCTGTATGCCGCCATGCTTTACTTTGGCCGGATCGGCCTCGGAGATATTGGACTTTCCATTCTTGCCTTGGCTCCGATGGGGGCTGGCCTCTTGATTGGAAGAGCGTTGCGAACCCGCGTCAATGAAGCATTTTTTCGAAAACTTCTTCTGCTCTTCCTTACGGTGATCGCCATCCTTCTCCTGAGCTGAGCCACATGCAGACCGCATCCCATTTGCCCGCAATTCCACTGGTTTGGAATGATTCGCTGTTGTTGGGCTACGACCCAATGGACGCTTCACATCGCGAATTTGTTGAGGTCGTGACCGCACTTATGAACGCGACTGATGACCAACTCGGAGCGAGCCTTGAGTTGGTCGAACGGCACTTGCTCGAACACTTCAATACAGAAGACCGTTGGATGGCTGAAACCGATTACCCAGCGCGTGAATGCCATGTGAACGAACATGCTGCTGTACTTCGTTCTCTCCTACAAGTTAAGGAGCTTTGGTCGGAGGGAGATGCGGCGATCGTGCGCAGGTTCGGCAGCGAACTCTGCCAATGGTTTCCTGGGCATGCCGACTACCTGGACTCAGCCCTTTCGCACTGGATGAGCAAGATACGCATGGGTGGGAAACCCGTTGTAGTTCGCCGCAAACTCTCTTTTGCAGAGCACTCAATTTCTGAAACCAAGTGAGGCATTCTTGCTAGATACAGCCAACGATACTTCTGCTCAAGTCCAAATCGATGTAGAACGCGCCCTGCAAGAGGACGTTGGCTCTGGCGACGTGACCGCGGCTCTTGTACCAGAACTGCAGATGGTCACAGCCGCGATCATCTGCCGGGAAGAGGCAATCATTTGCGGCCGACCGTGGGTAGATGAAATTCTGCGCCGTGTGGCACCAACTTCGGTCGCTCAATGGTTCGTCGAAGATGGAGAGGCCTGCACATCTCGCCAGACCGTCGTGGAAATATCCGGACCCGCACGCGATCTGCTGACAGCAGAGCGGGCGTGCCTCAACTTTCTCCAAACACTGAGCGCGGTGGCTACGAAGACCGCCAAGTATGTGGAAGCCGTTTCAGGCACCAATTCTGTAGTTCTCGACACACGAAAGACGATTCCCGGACTGCGAGTCGCGCAGAAGTACGCGGTGCGTTGTGGCGGTGGATCCAACCACAGAATGGGGCTCTATGACGCGATCCTCATCAAAGAGAACCACATCGCCGCTTGCGGTGGGCTGACGGCCGCCTATGCAGCGGCCAAAAGGCTTTCCGACAAGGTTTCGTTCATCCAGGTTGAGGTGGAGACATTGACGCAGCTTCAAGAGGCCATCGACGCCGGAGTCAACATGGTTTTGCTCGACAACATGTCGCTTGAGCAAACGAAAGAGGCTGTTACGTTGGCAGCGGGACGATGCAGCTTGGAAGTCTCCGGAGGAGTTTCCCTCGACACAATTCGCCAGTGCGCCGAGACGGGGGTGGATCGAATTTCCGTCGGGGCTCTGATCAAAGACATTACGGCCATCGATTTTTCGATGCGCTTCTCGGAGAGGCCTGTGGAGGCGCTGCGCGCGAAGTAATGTGGAGGGTGTTGTCGAAGTAGACGATCGCCAGCGGCCAGATGATGCGTTCGGTGTACTCCCCGTTTCTGTCGGTGTACTGAACCAGCAGAGCTTCTTCGCGCCAATACGCTTCCCGGATGAGCGTGCGCGCCCACGGATTGGTGAACGATCCATTGCGTTCACTTCGTTCAAAACTGACCGACTGCAGTGGCTTTTTACTGGCAGTCCAGGTGATTCGGAAACGGACGTTGGATCGGCGTCGGCAAGCTTGCGGTGGCACTACAACTGCAGCACCTCCAGCAGCGGTCATTGGAGCCGGTGTCTTTTCGCCCTAGCCAACAGCCGCTTCATGGCCATCAGCGTGAAATCGCGTTGCAGCATCGAACGACGGCAGTCGCTGCACAGCCGTCTTTAGTATCTCGATGCCTTTTTGCTGACCCCGTCTCGGGAGTGAGGTAGCTGAGTGACGCATTTGGGTGCGGGCTGGCGCCTTGAAGATACCCCGCCAACATTTCATAAAACAGGGTAGTCGCCATCGCTTGCAAGGAATCGGGCGGGCGCTGAATCTCTCGCCTGTGAGTTGAAGCAACAACGACATATCACATCGGCCTCTGTCGACAACCACTCCCAGAGCGTCGGTACCAAGCCGCCGCTCACAGCCACCCAGGTGGCTATTCGCTGACCCGCTTTTGGCTTTTCGCTCGCCGCCACGACTTGTAGGGTCGGCACAACCTGTTCATGACGCTTCTGCCAAGACCGGTTGGGGTTTGTCTGTGGCCATTACACAGGTGACGAGTTTGGATGCACACACAAGGAAACATCCTGTGATTCCACCCTCCTCAACCCACGCCTGCTTCCAATGCGCAAAACCCCTTGGTCTGATCCCCTTCGCTGGCGCCAGACTGATCGGCTGGACACCTGGCCAACTGGACAAGACCTTTCGCTGCGGCCAGTCGGGTGACATGCCCCAACCCATCCGGTTTGGCAAGACCCGCTACTTTCGCACCGTTGAGCTTTTGCGCTGGCTTGACGGTCAAGCGAACGGCGCGAGCTCGGTTGCGCCAGCCAATGCTCCCGGTGAAGGCTGTGCAGTATCAGCGCCGCATCGCAAACGCAGAGGAAGCCCACCCAACACGCCTTGAACTGCAACCCCATGTTGATGCGCGCCTCTGCACCATCCGAGGTTCCGCGAGATTGTCTGCCTGGTGTCTGCGCGTGGAGCCAGAGGGCGTGGCATCTGACGATTGCGCAGACGACCCTCAGCTGGCACTGAGGGATTCGCCAACTGCATCGCTGGCGAGCCACTCAAGGAAGCGACGCTGAACCATGTCATGGGTGTTCACATTGTTCGAGCGGCCCTCAAAGGGTGCGTGAATGTGAACGTAAAGGGTGTGTTGGCGAGCGTACGACTCGCCGCCATGCCGCTCGCTGCGGCGAACACTGCGCCATGGCAGCTCTTGCGGGTATGGGATGAGGGCACGCACCTTGGCCGGGTCAACGAGTTGACCCACCCACGAATAGAGCGTGCAGAGCTCACCTGCGTCCATGCTGCGCAATTCGATGATGAGGCGCTCGGTGGCCAGCGTATGGATGCCGACATCGATGCGGTGCACGAGCCCAACTTGGCGCATGTACGGTAACACCGGCTTCTGTGACGCGTGCTGGGCTGAAGGTCGCGTGGGTGAGATCTGTTTCGAGCCCATTGGCTCACGGCGGTAAATTGGTTGGGTCGCAAGGGTTGGCATGTGGTGATCTCCTTGCCAACAAGCTCTCACGAATCGCTTCCAAGTCAAGCCCTGAGATTGCGCTTCTTGCGAGTGCACTGGTCCTGACGGTGATACGGCCCATCGACAGGGACGTCGGCCGGGCGTCAGTTGCAGCAGCGTTGGTGCATGACCGCACACCAGCCAACTCTGACCAACGCCGCCAGCAAACGGTCGGCGCTCAACCTTCTGCAACTCACGTTCGGATGCCTCAGACAAAAGGAAGCACCAGGCCCACGGGCCGACCCGCATCGCTCCAACGCCGGTCATATGCGGTGGTGGTCGTGATGCAGGCGTGCCCCAGGAAATGCCGGACCTCGTTGAGATCCGCGCGTTCGCGCAAGGCCAGCGTGGCAGCCGTCACCCGCAACGCGTGCGCAGAAAACCGCTCACCCACCACCCCGATCTGCGCCAGGTACGGCTGCACGATGCGCTGGGCCACCGCCCCGGCGGTGAGCGCGGCAGGCCTCCCGGTGGTTTTGTGCGAGGCGCTGGTGCCAGGTGCCGCTGTGTTGGTTGTGGCCGCGCCAGGTGAGTCAGAGCGCGGCCCGCTGCATCGCGGGACAAGCTGCCCCTGCGCCTCAGCGCTCCTCGCAGGACCTGGGGCGCCGCCCGCGGGACGGCCCACCGCCGGGGCGCGGGTGGGCTTGGTGGTGCGCCGGCGCATGACCACTTCCCCACCACCCACACCCCGGCCCACCCCCCTGCCCTCCTCTGCGCCGCAGTGTCTTGCAGCGTCGCCATCGTGCGAAGTCTCGGACTTGCGCTCTCCAGCCTGCATCCGCACGAACAAGCGCGCCTCGCTATGGGACGATGCGCCCCGCATGGCCAGGTAGTCCAGCACCCGTTGACGCAGCAGCGGCGCCACCGCGATGAAGCGCGTCTTGCCGCCCTTGCCCATCACGCGCAGGTGCGGTACGCCAGCTCGCTGCACATCACAATCCCGCACCCTGAGGGCCACCACCTCCGCGCGGCGCAGGCCGCCCAGCAGCATGACGGCCAGGATCGCACGGTCCCGCAGACCTTTGAGCGTGTTCGCGTCGGGCGCCTCCAGCAGGGCCTGCGCCTGCTCCAGCGACAGCGCCGGGGTCTTGCCCTCATGGCTCTCCAGGCGCGGCCTGCGCACGCCGCGCGCCGGGTTCGTGGGGATGAGCTGCTCATCGACCAGATGCTCCAGCAGCGAGGACAGGGCTGCGAGCTTTCGCCGCTGCGTGCTCGGCGACAGGCCCTGGGCCTGCAGGTGGTGGCGCCAGGCCAGCACATGGGAGCGTGCGACCTGCAGCAACTCGGACGGGGTCTGCAACCCCGAGAACGCCGCAAAGTCCCGCACGTCGGCGGCGTAGGCGCGCCGGGTGCAGGCGCTGGCGAAGTTGGCCAGCCACTGGGTCTCGATGGTCATGAGGCCCAGCTGTGCGAAACGTCTGGCGCCTGCGGCAAGCTCGGGCCAGCACGGGGGCCTGTGGATTTGAGAGGCAATGGAATCGGAGGGGTGTTCGTGAGAGTGCATTGACGGTGGGTGTCTCCCCTTCCCTGCACGCTGCAGAAAATCTGGGGGTCCCTGTATCGATAACATGTGTTTCCGATACGTCAAGGGCAGGAGCCAAGGCGGCTGAAGTTTTCAGCGACACAACGGAGGTCATGTGTGCAGCGCGAGCCGTCCTTTACTTTGCTGAACTTCGCGCCCGCAAGTGGTCGTTCAACTTTAGGGCGAGGGGACGACAAGGACTGGCGTTACATTCTGGAACAGAGGCTGGAGGAACAGCCTGACGGACCAAGGGAGGACGCAGTGCACATCGAATGCATTTTTCTCAGGAGCATTCGCTGCTTCGGACCACTAGGGGCTGAGTTCAAGCCAGAAGACTGCGTTCAGCTGAAGGCCGGGGACCGCGATCGCGTCCAGTTCATCTATCTGCTTGCGCCTCGCGATGGGGAGTCGCTGGTGGCGTCATTTCTAAGGGCAGACTCTGGCGAGCAATCCAATGGTCGGACAAGGTCAAGACTACGCTATCAGCTTAGTCAACGGCCTCTGTGCCCACGACGAGGCACGACTGGCCGGTCAGACTGTCAAAGAGCCAATCGGATTTTGAACCCAGGACCGGAAACATGCTTCTGAACCATCTCCCGATTGAGTTTTCCTCCGCCCAGTTCACGGGCTATCGAATTCGGTACGTAGACAAGGGGCAGCTTCGTGCGCTTCGCGAGAAGCTGACGCGAACGCATTTCGTGCTGCGCGAAGGGGACGACGTGCTTCTCTTCCCATACGAGGAGAACACGCCGACTGATGGAACGTGCAGCCTCTTCGACACAGGCACCGACTTCTCCGTCGCGAACGCGCTTGCACGAAACGGCCTGCTGCTCCGCTTCTACAATCAGAACAGGAGCATCTCAGGCGTCCGACCGGTCAGTTTCGTAAGGGACAACGAGAACCTGCTTAAGGGCGACGCTGGGCGCTTCTTCGCTATCTACCCTGAGTACTCATTCGACATTCGGCCGCTGGCGCCACAAGACGGCTCGTTTGTAAACGGCGTCCTCGTCAACTTCAATGCCCGTTTCCTCATCAAGCCGTCGTTGGATGACCTCATAGCGCAAGGCCTGGACCCCCGCGGCCTTTATGTGATGAAGCAGGCAGAGCGCGAGAATCCGTACATCCTGCCCATGTTCAACCGACGTTTGGTTGGTCGGGTTCAGGAGATTGTTGGGGGCCTCGCAAAGCTGGTTGACGAGCGCGAACAGGATGTACCTGCGCAGCAGCTGCATGTCGAGGCGAACCTGGCGAACTTCGAACGAGTCGGACGGGCGCTCTTGGGCCGCGACTACGATATGGTTTCTCGGCAAGTCATCCCGACGTTGTTTGCGGTCTCCGGCGCGGAGAAGCAGCTGGCGAGACTTCAGCAGCTGCTGGGATCGTTCAAGGACCTGCAGGGCGATATCCCATGCTGTGCCGGCATGACCGTCAAACTTGCGGGAGGCTTGACTGAGGTGCCCTACGGCGACCAGGTGGGTCATTTTAGAAGGCTCAGTTCCCCACAGTGCAGCCTCAAGCCTGGCGGCACCATCACCGTGTCGTGGCCAGTCGACGGCAAGCTGAACACCAACGGTCCCTTCGACACCGACTCGTTCTCACGAAAGGAGCCAAAGATTGGCATCCTGTTCCCCGAAGAGAACAAGGGGCGCGTTGAGGAGCTAGCGGCAAAGCTTCGCGACGGCGTCCCATCAGACGGTCCGAAGGAGTCCGCCTTTCCGCAGGGCATGCCTCGGAAGTACCGGCTGAGGCGCATGACCTACGCGCCGACGACCATCAGATTGGCTGGAGACCGGGCGGCGGCCTATAAGGCTGCTTCACTAGAAGCGGCGCAGCAAGACCTGGACTTGGCACTTGTCGTCATTTCCGAGAGCGACAAGAAGCTGTTGGGCCCTGCAAGCCCGTACTACACCGCCAAAGCGACCTTGATGTCCCAGGGGGTGCCCGTGCAGGCCATCACGATGGAGACCATCAACAAGCTCAATCCATACATGCTGAACAATCTTGCGCTGTCGCTCTACGCCAAGCTAGGCGGCATACCCTGGACGCTCTCCGTGCAGCAGCGGCTAGTGCACGAAATCATCGTGGGCATCGGGAGCGCGCGAGTCGGGTTTGACAGGCTTTCTGAACGGGAGCGGCTCGTCGGCATAACGACGGTTTTCAGCGGTGACGGCAGCTATCTGCTCGGCAACGCGACCACCGAGGCCAGCTCCGAGGATTACAAGATTCGCTTACTAGAGTCGCTCCGTGGGACCCTCTCGGAGCTTCGAAGGAGGTTCGGGTGGCAAAGCGGCGACAAGCTGCGAATCATCTTTCACCAGTCCTTCAAACGGTACAAGGAGACCGAGGCCGCTGCGGTATCTGACCTCATCTCTGAACTTGACGAGTTTGAGGTCGAGTTTGCTTTCGTCCAGGTGAGCAGTGACCACGACTGGAAACTGTTCGATGAAGGTGCGCAGGGTGCGAGGTACCAGTCGTCGAGGTTGAAGGGCGCCAAGGTGCCCGACCGCGGCGTCATCGTTCCCCTCGGCCCCCGTGCAGCCCTGGTGACCTTGGTGGGGCCACAGCAGCTCAAAACCGACTTGCAAGGGTGTCCGAGTCCTATCCTCGTGAGCATCCATCCCAGTTCCACGTTCAGGGACCTCGCGTATGTGACGAAACAGGTGTTCGACCTTACGTTCATGTCCTGGCGCTCATTCAACCCGTCGACCCAGCCGGTGTCGGTGTCCTATCCCAACATGGTGGTCGACCTGCTTGGGAACCTGCGCCAAGTCCCGAACTTCAATCCGGACATCCTGACCACCAAGCTCAGGGAGAGCAGGTGGTTCCTGTGATGGAAGCCCTCATCGCACCGGTACTTGAGAGGCTGAGAACCGATATCTCAGCCGCCAACGTGGCAGGCAACATCGAAGGCCTGTTGGCTCGCCATCTGCTTGGTGACGACCCAAGGCTTGGGTTCGACTGGAGTGTTGACTGCGGCCCGGTCTGGCTGGAAAGCAGCTATGACCCGAGCAGCCTCCCGAGCGTCGCGGCCCTGGCATTCACCGTTGCCCGGCGCTCGAACGAGACGATGCTGACGAGTCTCGAAACCGGGTTAAAGAGGGCCATAGGACGAGATGCATCGGCGGCGGCCAGCAGCGTGGCACTGCACAGCCCACCGGTGCTGGTTGGACTCATACTCGCCGCGGAGCATTTCAAGGAGCGTAAGCCGCACTACCTGAGTTGGTGCCGCGACGTCATTCAAGCGCTGCGAGTGACGTCGAGCGGCAAGGTGGATGCGTTGGTCGTGTACGCGGGGGTCCTTGCAGGGGTGGCGATGCCCACGTCCGTCAATGTCGAAGGCAGTAGTGCATCTGAACTGGCTGCACAAGAATGGCTGCTATCGCTCCCGAGTGCGGAGGCGAGGCCAGCAGCACAACGAAAAGCGCTCAAACAGGCCCTTGTCGAGCAAGCGATGCGAGAGGACATAGGCAACCGTACCGCGCACGATGCCGCTCTTATTTGGCACGCCGTGCAATGCGCAATCTCCGAGGCCACCAGCGACCTGCTGCGCTCCCCTGCGACCGTGGTGCATATGCTGGAGCAGTTCGAGTCGAGCATGAAGCGCTGGCGCTGGGACCCATCGGCGTTGAAGACTCCCATACGCTGGCCGTTGCTGAGCGAGCGCGAGGTCCAAGACATCCTGTACCTGATGCTTCGGCCAGTATTTCTCGACCTTGAAGATGAAGACACGCTGCCGAAGTTTGGGCACTCGACCTACCGCGCAGACTTCGGTATCCCAAGTCTCGGTCTCTTGGTCGAAGCGAAGTACTCGCGGTCGGCTGCAGACTTCAAGGCCATCGAGAAAGAGGTGTTGGAGGATATCGTTCCCTACCTTCAGACGCCAGAGCGGTACAGCCGAATCGTCGTATTTATCTACGACCATTCGGCCAGCGTCCAAGTTCACGAGACTACTGCCCGCGCCCTTCGTCGCGCACCTGGCATCGAGGGCGTTGTCATCGCCAGTCGCCCGTCTCACCTCCCAGTTGAGCAGTTGACCGTAGCCTCGGAGACAAAGCCTACCGGCAGGGCGAAGGGCCCTGCCAAGCCTGCTTCGAAGAAGTCCCTCAAAAGTTAGGCATGAGCAGCGGCAGCGGCACTACGCAGTAAGCAGTAAGCAGTAAGCAGTAAGCAACCCTGCATTAAAGGACCTACCTTGGATGACCTAACCGAGTCTGCCTACCTCGAGCACTGGCGTGAGATGCGTCCGAATGTCGTTGATGGCTTCATCAAGCTAAAGCTTGTGCATGCGGAGGGCGCGTCACTGCTCGTCCCCGATCTGTTGGCGGTGGACCTTGGCGGGATGCGCTGGTTTCAGCCTAAGTACTTCTACGCTCCATTGCTGTCCTTCTGGGACGACTATGCGGCAGTTGACATTCAACTCGAGGTGAGCGGCGGTCCCGAGGTAAGCGTTGGGTTCACTTCTGCCGGGTTCGTCGCATCGCTAAGCGACTCATCGCAGGTATACCGCTGCTTGATATCCGGCCATGCCGACCTTGCGCAGACGGCCGACGGGACATGCTCGATGGACGCGACCGGCGACATTCGGCTTGACCTCTTTCATCACACCACCGACCAAGCAGCGGCTGCGATACGGGCTTCCGGCCACTTTCGCGGATCCTACTGGAACGTGCAGGGCACGCGGGAACTCAAGAACGTCGCGTATGCGTACTTCACCAGCCTTCAGCGGATTGCGTCGGAGGCGGACCTGGTCAGGATTGCCATGGCGTCCGCCGGTCATATCGGTCTCCTCCGGACAAACGCGGTGTCGAGGAGAGAGGCCATCCCGCTCAAGGTCTATCGCCAGTCAACCTCGGACCGAACAGCGACCGTTCCTGTCTCGATACCGGCGAGCTTGGTGGCGCCGCAGCACATCTATCGACATGCGCCGCGGAGTCAGGCGGTGTACTTCGAGGCCTGCAGCCCCGACATCTACCGGGTGGGGCTGCAGCCAGAGAAGGTCGCGCCATTCGCGGACGGCTTGCTCACTGTGCCTGAGGCGGACCGGAAGCGCTTTGAGTTCATGGTGCTGGGCGATGCAGACACCGAGGTCGGGCTGATTGCACCGTTCGATGAGGAGGAGACCAAGTCGCTCCTGCACATCGAGGCCTGCACGGAGCATTCTCTCTTCGACTTCTGGCGTGGACATTCCAACCGCGACCTGGTCACGGGTCGTGCGCCAGAGCTGCTGGTGTTCAAAGACGGTGGCAAGACCGAAACCTGAGTGGCAAACAGCAAGCGTAACGTATCCCCGCAATGACATTGAAGCGTAGAAGAAGCCGGGAAGATGTCAGCGGGAGACGCGGCCTGGTCTTCCGAATCCTGAACTTTTCTGACCATTCCGGAGAAGAGCGCCGCGACTTTGTCGTGGCACAAGGCGACGTCGGGGAGTCAACGCCAGTGCGAGCCTCGACATCCAGGGTCGGAGCCGTTCCTCGCGCTTGCCGTCGTGGAGAGCTAAACGGCGGGATTAAAGCAGTCAGATTTCCTTCTACTCTGAGATGTCGATGGCGTCACCCGATCAATCCGAAGTCCCGGGTGCTGACGCGAAATGACTAGCATTTTCGCTTGCCCCGTACCTATGACACCCGGGACTCTTTAGGCAGGGCTTGCGATCGTTGGAAGTGGCCTTCCGATCTGCGCAAAGTGCTCCTTAAACCCGTGGTTGCAGTAGTGGTGGGTTAGTTGTGCATTACCCGGACCCGAATGCCCGCCGTCGGAGCGGCGCTCTATGTGGTCATCACTCGCGTGAGCGAGAACTAGTCGCGCCTTGCAAATTCCGCACCGCGGTGCAGTAGCCAGACTCGCTTTTATTCGCGCGGCGCTGCGCGTCTCCTTCCAAGCGTCAGGACGCTCTGTGGCGTCCCTTAAAGCCTCCGGCAACGCAGACGAAAATTCGCCAAGTATTTCTGCCTCTGTCTTGCCTGCGTCCAGGCCATCCAGAATTTTTCGCAGAAGTGCCTTGATCGGTTCGAGACTGCGCTTCCAGCCGCCATACCGCGTCAAGATCTGTTGACCGAGATTGCCTCGGCCGATCAGCATTTCCTCCAAGTCTGCCCTGTGTAGGGTGAACTTCGCCAGTTCGTTCGACGCGATCAGGTCTTGAACAAATGACACCACTGCCAGGAACATGCTAGGGCGATGGTTTCCGGTGGTCCCCCAAAAGTAGATGGCCGGATGCAAGCTTAGGGAGGCCGGTTCATCTCCAGCGACGTACTTGACTACACCCCATACCTTCGCAAGGACTCGTGACGTTTGGCTGCCGTCGTGGTCAGGAGGTATGTTTTTTGACCCTCCCTTCATCCCCGTGGCGATGTTAACCAACTCGAGCGCCATACGTAGGCCATTAGCCGTCTGTGCCATACCCGCAGGTTGTAGTTCAGCATGCGTATGTGGCTGTGCGCTTTCTGGCTCGAAGATTGCGTCGTAGATGCGCGTTGCATATCGCTCAATCTCCTCAACATACTGCGGCTCGAAAGCCCCCCAATAGGCATGGCCACGTCCGGCGCTTACCAAGGCTCGGGCAGCCACCACGTTTGGTGCTTTGCGCTCCTCGATCATGTAGCGCTCTGTGGGATCAATCTCGACTGACCGCTGGTTAATATCGAGGAACGACTGCAGCGCAACATCCGCATCGCCGACAACCCACTGTGTTTCAACAGGCTGAGCGATGTTCGTACTCCATTCGAGTTGCTCAGGGGTTCGGGTCGGCAACTTGGTCAGTTTCTGCAACTCTGCATATTCCAGGCCCTCGGCTTTAATTTGTACGCGACATTTGTGTGCTGCTTCTCGCTGAGACTTCGGAATTTGGTGCTTGAAAAAGGCTTGAGACAGTGACCCGTCACCGTAGTCGTCGTTGACCCACGCGACGAAGACGCTCAACCGGTGAGCACCATCAATGACAAACGTGGAACCATCCGCAGACCACAGAATGACCGCCGGAATCAGGTGGCCGTTGCGGAAGCTGCGGACCAACGAAACTACGTTGTCAACTCCCCAGTCGTTCGTCTCGCGCTGAAACAAAGGTTTGCGAAGCAGCCCGTAGAAGTGACGGCCCAACTCCAGCTCGGTCACCTGAATGACGCCCTTCCCAGACTTGGGCTTCTTCGCCTCTACGTCATCTCTCGGGATCAGTGCGTCGAGGTTGACGGTCTCCCTTTGCTTTGCTGCCATATCTTTCCTTAAACATGCGATTCAACTGGGAAATCGTAGCAGTCCAAGCATTGGCCAAAGGTGCCGGCAGCGCGAAGGAGCGAACGTCGCCGCTTCAAGGACGAACCGCTCATTCCAGCAACCGTCGGTGGGTGGTATCACTGGTCATTCTCGACATCTTGGTCCTTACGGTGCTCGTCTTCACCGACCTGATCGCATCCATCTCGTCACAGCGGTGTTCGACTCGCTACCAATGTCCTGGCGGAACATTCGGTCAGCATGGTCGCTACGCCAAAGCCTGCGGCCTAGTCAGCTCTGTCAAACGTTTAGCGGCTCCGAAGCGTTTCAAGACGCGCCGCCACTTGGGTCGCGAGGGTCGCATATCCTTCGGCGTTCGGAAGATACCGAATGTGCCGAATCGCTGCTACGTCGAAGGGGACGTCAGTCGCAGACTGAGCGATTAAGATTACGTCACGGCCGAGCGTGTGTGCGATCCCCGTCTCGTAAAAGACGTTGGGATTTCGGCCAGTGAGGTCGCAGATCACCACCTTGGCCTTGCCAATCAATGACACCACGTCCTGAATGATGTGGTCGTGGTCCCAAATGTCGTCCCCGCGTTGGCACGTCATTCGCAGCCCTGTTGCGGCGCCTTGCAGAGCGGCATAAACCGGGTTAAATCGAGCGTCGAAGGGCATCATCACGGCAACGAGGCTCTCGTCGACAGGATCGTCGGTCAGATCAAAAACCTTCGGTTTCAGGCGCTGACCGTGCCCTGCACGCAATAGAACCCTGAAGAGGTCAATGTCTTTGATCGCCCAGTGGGTTCGAGAGAATTCGAACTCTTCGATGCCAAGCTCGTGCCGAAGCTCCGCGAGCTTTGCGTTCGGAATCGGCGGAATGTCTGGGTCATACGTGTATTCAAGCTGGTAGTCAAACCCGGGGCCAGTGCTTCTAATCCGCGTTAGCGTTCCGATGTGCGCCGATCCTTGGCTGTTGTCGTAGCTTGTCTCGGCAACGAATAGCGCAGGTAGTTGAGCAACCGCAGTAGTGTCCATTGCACCGTTCGGCATGAACCGGGTGACTATGTCGGCTTCTGTGTACTCAAGCGTCCGGCCGCGACCAAACGCCCGCCTGTTCGGCTCCCACCCGTTCCCGGACACCAGCAGATTGAACATGCACCGCCTTCGATTTTTTAGTGGCGGTCAGTATATTCGCCGCTCTCCAAACTGCTCGGCGCAAGTGAACTCGCACATGTGCGGTTGCGACGCTGGTCTTTGGCTTCTACCACCGTGGCGAGACCGACAGTTTGGAGTACCTCACCGAGCTGCCGATCTGGGCGCTCAGCTTGCGGCCGAGCGCCCGGGAGACCTTAAAGGGAGGCGTCCTTGATCTTCTTCAGGGGGCGAACCTTCACACGCACGGTGGCGGGCTTGGCCGCGAACTCGCGCTCAACCTTGGTGAAGGGGTCGATGCCACGGCGTTTCTTCTTGGCGGGGATCGCTTGCGCGGTGATCTTGAGCAGACCTGGCAGCGTGAACTCGCCCAGGCCCTTCTTGCTCATGGAGGCCACGATCGTGGCTTCCAGCGCAGCCAACACAGCTTTGGCGGCCTTCGGCTCGACACCGGCGACCTCAGCCAGGTGAACCTGGAGCGTGGTCTTATTGAAGGCCGTCTTGATCGGCTTCAGTGTCGCCACGCTTGCCGCCGGCTTCTTGGCCACGGTGGCCTTGGGAGCCACAACTGGCTTTTTCGCGGCGGGAGCTGCCTTCTTCGCAGCGATGGTCTTCTTTGCAGTTGCCATGGATTTATCTACTTTCGATTGATGAAGATGCGCAAAACGCGCAACGCGATTGTAGAAACCATGAGCGCGCACGCGAACGCTAAGAACCGTGGTGTCTGATTGCTGGAAAGCGTTGAACTTCGCCCTGCGTGTCAGGCGACTATCTGCCACGTAGAAGTGCGCACGTGGGAAGGCAGCTCCAGACTGGTTGCGGAAGTTCGCAGAAGAAATAGGGGCAATGAGAATCCAGCACGATGCAGCCGTTCAGGATTCCGAAGGCAATGACTGGTTTTCAGTTCTTACCGATCCTTGACGTGGCTTTATCCTGAATGGCTGGCGCACGCCTCGCCATGCGCCGCAGACACCAGCTCGTCCAGAATGCCGCAGTGCCCTTCGTGCGAGCCCGAGCAGCGCGCCCGCAACTGCAGCAACTGTTTCTCCAGCGCCCGCATGCTCTTGAGCCGTGCGCGCACCCGCGCCAGCTGTTCATCCACCAGCATGTCCACGTCGCTGCAATCAGCCAGCGGCGCATCTACAAAACCCAGCAAACGGTTCACATCGGCCAGCGGCATGTCCAACGCCCGGCAGTGCCGGATAAAGGACAGACGCTCTAGATGCTGCGCAGCGTAGTCTCGGTAACCGTTGTCTCGCCGCGCCGGCTCGGGCAGAAGACCCTGCTTTTCGTAGTAGCGGATGGTTTCAACATCCACGCCCGTGGCGCGGGAAAGGTCCTTGATCTGCATGTTGAAGCCCTCAGTTCAAACAAGTGATTGACACTGTAGCGACTCCAGGGTTTCCAATGCAGGCATCGAAAGGAAAAACCATGTCCGCCCATTGCTGTGAACACGACACCCCCAAGGCCGAGTCCCTCGTCAACCTGCCGCGCTACCGCAAGATCCTCTGGATCGCGTTGATCGTCAACGCCGCCATGTTTCTGGTGGAGATTGGCGCCGGCTTCCAGTCGGGCTCGCTCTCGCTGCTGGCCGATGCGGTGGACTTTGCGGGCGACGCGCTCAACTACGCCGTGTCGCTCGCCGTGCTGGCGTCTGCCCTGGCCTGGCGCGCCCGCGCGGCCATGCTCAAGGCCGTGAGCATGATGGGCTTTGGCCTATATGTGCTGGGCGCTGCGGTGTGGTCGGTGTGGCACGGCGGGGTCCCGCAAGCCACGACCATGGGTGCGGTGGCGCTGCTGGCACTCGTGGCCAACGTGGCCGTGGCCTGGATGCTCTACGCGTTTCGCGAGGGCGACGCCAACATGCGCAGCGTGTGGCTGTGCTCGCGCAACGACGCCATCGGTAACGTGGCGGTGTTCATGGCCGCGCTCGGTGTGTTCGGCACCGGCTCTGCCTGGCCCGACCTGTTGGTGGCCAGTCTCATGGCGGCTCTGGCGTTACACGGCGGTTGGACCGTGTTGCGGCAGGCCAGGGGTGAGCTTGGCGAGAGCAAAAACGAGGGAGGCGGCCATGGCCACGTCCACTGAAACGATGTCAGACCGTCAATGCGACAAAGACACCTTTGCTCGACTAGTCCATGCGGCGAAGATCGCTGAGTCCCCTCAGCAGGCGTGGCTGTACCTTGAGGCTGCGCATGTCGCGGGGCAGCTCCACGTTAAGCCGCATCTGCAGACGCACGCCCTGATGCTGCGGTTGGCATGGCGCACCCGCGACTGGGCAGAAGCTGCTGGGCAGGTACTCAGACTGGCTTTGGTGCCTTTGGGGCATTTGAGCGGGCGCTTGCCCTTGGGCAACCCGGGTAGATCAACCGTGAGCGCCTTCGAGCCGCTTCCCGTGCGTCAGGAACTGGCCGAGCTGATTGCTCAAGCAGCCCAGCCGCTGCGTTGAAGATCGTCCCGCGAAACCGCCGGCCAAAACGTGCGAATCGATGTTTCCACATTGCTTGACTGCTCGGTTGAGCAAGCGGTCGCCAATGCCAAGACAACGCAACTGCTCAAGTTCGTTGCCCATCCGTTGGTTCACTTCGCACCGATCAACCCAAGCTCTTGGCCCGTGGAATGGTCCGAGGGCACCTTCTGGGTCGCAGTGCGACTACTGGGCTTCCTGCCTTTTGGCAAACAAGCCATCGTGATCTCCTTTCCTCAGTCTGGGGGAGGATTCCTGCTCCGTGACAACGGCCACAGCGCCCTGGTCAAGGTTTGGGACCACACCATCTCGATCACATCAAACGCCGGGCGAACCCGCTACAAGGATTCGGTAATCATCGATGCGGGCCTGCTCACGCTCCCAGTCTGGTTGTTTGCACAAGCGTTTTACCGGCACCGACAGCGCCGTTGGCGCCTGCTCGCTAGGCGGTTATCGATGGGCGAAGTGCTCCCGCCGTGAACTGCCACACATCAACTGGTCTATCCCACGGCCCTAAAATTCAACTATGCGTCTGTTCTTGGCTCTTTTGATGCTCACACTGCTGCCGTTGCAGTTCTCTGCCGCAGCGGATGCTGACTGCTGCGGCCATGGGGCGGCCTTCGAGCAATCTCCAACCAATCACCACCAGCCCATCCACCAGCCGGTGATTTCCGGCACGGACGGCATGGGCTCCGACGTTTTTGGGTTCGATCTTGACTGTGGCACCTGTCACGCCAACTGCACGGCCGCCGTGATGGCAACGACCGAGACCGTTGTGGACCCAGCTGGCATCGAGCGAGGTGAGCACCTCGTTGAACTTGTCTTGTTGCCCTGGCACGAGCAACCCTACAGGCCCCAATGGTCCGCCCCGCAAGGCTCGGGGATGAACGTTTTCGCCTGATGCGCTGACAGGCACCTCTTCCCCGATCCGCTGGCATCAAGTGGCCATCACCTCATGCGGTGGTCATCCCCGGATCGTTTTGGAAGGACTCTCTCATGAATACTCGCTGGACCCAGCGAAACCCGCGATGGACTTGGCTTGCTGCCGTCGCGGCTCTCTTGTTTGTTGATCAACTCAGCAAATCGTATTTCTCCACCATCCTCGAACTGGGTGAAGCGGTTCGGGTCACCGACTGGTTCAACTTCGTGCATGTGCTCAACGCAGGTGCGGCATTCTCGTTTTTGGCGGATGCCGGTGGCTGGCAACGCTGGTTTTTCATCGGCGTTTCGGTGCTGGTGGTGGGCTTCGTTTCAGTGGTAAGCCTCGCGCGGCAAGCCGAACCGATGGACCGCTGGCTGGGCGCCTTTGTGGCTGGCGGTGGTGGCGGCAACCTCGTGGACCGCGTCCAGATCGGCGCTGTGGTGGATTTCCTCGACTTTCACTGGCGCAACATCCATTGGCCGGCCTTCAATCTCGCCGATGTCTTCATCGTCTGCGCCGCGCTGACCTGGTGCCTTGCTTCATTGAAAGCGCCACCGCGCCAACCGACCCGCAAAACCCCTGAGGAGCTTCCTTCATGAAGCGTGGATGGTTCTGGATCCTGGGCGCCTGGGCCTTCGCTCTTGCGTCCACTCTCGGGGCGCTTTTTATCGGTGAAGTCATGGGCATGACGCCCTGTCTGCTCTGCTGGTATCAGCGCATCTGCATGTTCCCGTTGGCCATCATCCTGGGCATGGCCGCGTTCGCCGAAGACCGCCGCGGTGCGGTGTACGCGTTGCCGCTGGCCTTGGGTGGTGCCGCCATCGCGGGCTACCACACCGCGCTGATCGCTGGGTGGGTGCCCCAGTGGTGGGTGCCCTGCGGCGCCGGGCCTTCGTGCAGCGAACAGAGCCTAGAGATCCTGAACGGCATCCAGATTCCCTGGTTGTCTCTCCTGGCCTTCATCGCCATCGCCTTCCTGCTTTTTGTCTATTTGAGAAAGTCCCGTTCATGAACGCCAAAAAATTCACCGTCATCGGCCTGGTGGCCATCGTTGCCTTGTTCTTCTACCTGGGCATGAACGCCTATCAATCGCGGGTGCAGACCGCGCAGGACGTGCAGGTCAAGGCCGAGCAGACCCGCCTGGTGCGCATGCACTCACCGGTGTTCGGCCCGCAGAACGCACCCGTCACCATCGTCGAGTTCTTTGACCCCGCCTGCGAGACCTGCCGCGCGTTTTATCCCATCGTCAAGAACCTCATGGCCCAGTACCCCAACGACGTGCGGCTCGTGATCCGGTACGCGCCGTTTCACCAGGGTTCGGACGTGGTGGTCAAGCTGCTGGAGTCGGCCAAGAGCCAGGCCAAGTACCAGCCGGTGCTGGAATCGTTGTTGGCCGCGCAGCCCGCCTGGGCCGACCACGGTCAACCCAGCATCGAGACCGCATTCAAGGTAGCCGAGCAGGCCGGGCTGGACCTCGTCAAGGCGCGGCAGGACATGGAAAAACCCGGTATGCAGGCAGTCCTGCAGCAGGACATAGAAGACCTTACCGCGCTGCAAGTCACCAAGACGCCCACCTTCTTCGTCAACGGCCGCAGCCTGTCCAGTTTCGGGCCCGATCAGCTTGCCGCACTGGTAGCAGAAGAATTGGCCAAGGTGAAGAAATGAGAGAGATGGCTCCCGTACGTCCTTTCAACCGACGCAAGGTGTTGGTGTTGAGCGCTTCGTGGTTTGCGTCAGGTGGTCTCCTGGCGGGCTGTTCGCCCCAGGCGCCCACCTTCAAGAGCACCGACATCACAGGGGCTGCTTTTGCACAGGACCTAAAGCTCACCGACCACACCGGGCAGGTGCGCACCATGGCCGATTTCCGCGGTAAGGCTGTGGTGGTGTTTTTCGGCTTCACGCAGTGCCCCGATGTGTGCCCCACCTCCATGACCACCCTGGCCGAGGTAAAACGCCTCATGGGCGATCAAGGCAAGCAGTTGCAGGTGCTCTTCATCACAGTGGACCCGGAGCGCGATACGTTGCCCTTACTCAAGGAGTACATGACCAACTTCGACCCGAGCTTTCTGGCGCTGCGCCCTGAACCGACCGAGCTCAAGGCCGTCGCTGACAGCTTCAAGATCTACTACCGAAAAGCCGAGGGCTCGACACCCACCTCGTACACGATGGACCATTCGGCGGGTAAGTACGTGTTCGACACCAACGGAGCCGTGCGCCTGTTTTCGAGTTACGGGACCGAGCCCGCCGTGATCGCCCAATACATCCTGGCCCTGCTGAAATCCATGGACGCCTGACTACCCGTTGCCGGTATGAAAACACTGCTGCTCTACCTGGCCACCGCCATCGCCGAGATCGTGGGTTGCTACTTGCCGTTGTTGTGGCTGCGCGGTCAGGGGTCGGGCTGGCTGTTGTTGCCCGCAGCGGCCGTGAGCCTGGCCACCTTCGCCTGGCTGCTGACCCTCCACGCCGCGCCCTCGGGGCGGGTATACGCGGCCTACGGCGGGGTCTATGTGGCGGTTGCGCTGGCATGGCTCTGGTCGGTCGATGGCGTTCGCCCGTCGATCTGGGATGGGGTGGGCGTGGCGGTCACGCTGGCGGGCATGGCGATCATTGCGTACCAACCCCGAGCATGAAACAAGAGGGCCTGCTGACCATGAAAGAAGCCAATGCGTCTGTCTCTCACCGAGCGTCGGTATCAAACGCGTTGGGTGCCACTGCATGACCCGCCGCCACATTGTTTTCCTCTCGGCGCTGGCCGCCCTCGCGGTGTTTGCTGCCGCCGTCTTTCTTTATCAGCGACACACGCTGCAGCTTGCGGCGTTGCAGGCTTCAGAGCAGGCCGGCGCGATGGTGCGACCGCACTCGCCGATCATTGGTGCCGAGGATGCGCCGGTCACCATCGTCGAGTTCTTCGATCCCGCCTGTGAGGCGTGCAAGGCCTTCCATCCTCGCGTGAAACAGATCCTGGCGGCGTTTCCGCGTGAGACGCGCTTGGTGATTCGGTACACGCCGTTTCATAGGGAGGCGTCTGTGGAAGCGGTGAGGATTCTTGAAGCAGCGCGTGCACAGCGGAAATTTGAACCTGTGCTTGACGCCTTGCTGGACGGGCAGCGGGCGTGGACGGGTCAACGCACGAACGCCTCCTTGCGAGCGTGGGCCATTGCGCAATCGGTCGGCCTGGACGTGGAGCAGGCACGCCAGTACATCGCCGCTGGTTCGGTGGATGCCTTGCTGGCGCAAGACGTCGTGGATCTGAAGGCGATCGGGGTTCGAGCCACCCCGACCTTCTTCGTCAACGGTAAGCCGCTGTCTTCGACCGATCCGGATCAGCTCTTCGAGCTGGTCAAGAGAGAGGTGGAGCGCCTTCGGTAGTCGCCGTGAGCATGAGCGATTGCCTCGTGACTTTGGTGCGAGGGCGCAGCACTTGACGGCGATTTCTCGCGCATGGCGACGCATTGGACAGCGCACGTTGGTTCTCAGCGCCTTTGGTCGCGCGCCAGTGCGATGAACCCTGTCTCTCGGAACACCACGCCGTCTTTTTTCAGCGTGGCAAAAGTGGGGTAAAGCGCCTAGTGGGTCACGGCCAGTTCGGTTACCACGGACTTCAGACCGGACCCGATGCGCAGGTGATCTCGACCTCGTGTATGCGCTGCACGAATAGTTTGACGCCCAACTCGCCGATCACGGCAAGGACGCCATGGCTGGCCATGCTGGGCACGGCGATATGAAGAAGCAGTGAGGCTGCTTCAGATCCGCAGGAGCCTCGCCTTCAACCCGAGCTCAAGCAGCTCCCCTAACCACCACACCAACATCCTCGCCGCCGTGGCTGCAATTGTTCTTCTGGTAGCCGTCGTGCTGCCAGCCGAATACGGCGTCGATCCCACCGACATCGGCCGCGTCTTGCGCATGACCGAGATGGGCGAGATCAAGCAGCAACTGGCGGCAGAAGCTGCTGCCGACGCTGCTGCTGTTCCAGCATCTCCCGCGCAGGCAGACGGCGCCGATGGCATAGCCACGGCCGGCGCTGCCCAGCCTTCGACTCCAGCACCCGCACCAGCGCCAGTAGCTGCCGCAGCCCCCAAGATTGATTGGCGCGACGAAGTGCCCGCACCTTGACGCCTGGAGAGGGCACTGAGATCAAGCTGAAGATGGTCCAGGGTGCCAAAGCCGAGTATTCGTGGGTGGTCGAAGGTGGAGAGGTGAACTTCGACACGCACTGAGATGCATCGGGCAAATCGATCAGCTACGAAAAAGGCCGTGGGGTTGCGGCCGATAAAGGCGTGCTGGAAGCGGCATTCACGGGCAACCACGGCTGGTACTGGCGCAACCGGGGCCAGGCCAACGTCAAGGTCATCCTGCGCACGCGCGGTGACTACACCGACATCAAGCAAATGAAGTGAATGCAGGGCGCTGCGACTTTTGTTACAGCGCCCACTTCGAACACGCTTCAGGACTTACCCTCGGCGTTTCCAACCCCGCAGCAGCAGCGCGTTGCTCACCACACTCACGCTGCTCAGCGCCATGGCAGCACCCGCCACCACTGGGTTGAGCAGACCGGCCACCGCCAGCGGGATGCCGATCACGTTGTAGGCGAAGGCCCAGAACAGGTTCTGGCGGATCTTGCGGTAGGTGCGGCGCGAGATGTCGATCGCGTCGGCCACCAGCGCGGGGTCGCCCCGCATCAGGGTGATCCCGGCGGCGTGCATGGCCACGTCGGTGCCAGTGGACATGGCAATGCCCACGTCGGCCGAGGCCAGCGCAGGGGCATCGTTGATGCCGTCGCCCACCATGGCCACAGAGCGGCCTCCTCCCTTGAGCTGGTTCACGATGGCTGCCTTGTCTGCCGGCAACACCTGGGCTTCGATCTGGTCAATGCCCAGAGCACTCCCGACGGCCATCGCGCTTCCCAGGTTGTCGCCAGTGACCATCACCGTGCGAATGCCCAGAGCTTGCAGGCTCCGAATGGCGATGATGGCGCTGGCCTTGGGCGCATCGCCAAAAGCCAGCATGCCCACCAGAACAGGTGCTTGCGTCACGTCGGCGAGCCATGAGACCGTGCGTCCTTCGTCTTCGAGCTGGCGGGCGGGTCCGGCCAGTGCCGAAGTGTCCACGCCCAGTTCCTGCATGTATCGCGGACTGCCCAGACGCAATGCACGACCCTGCACCTCGGCCGACATGCCGCGTCCCGGCACGGCGCTCACCTTGGCGGCTGAGAGCAGCTCAAGGCCGGCCTCTTCAGCGGCGTTCATCACTGCGCGTGCCAGCGGGTGCTCGCTACCCGCCTGGATCGCGGCACTCCAGGACAGCAACTCATCGTCGTGGCCGGGGGCCGGCACCGCCGCGACCAGCGTCGGCTTGCCTTCGGTGAGCGTGCCCGTCTTGTCGAACGCGACGGTGTCAATGCGGTGCGCGACCTCCAGCGCTTCGGCATCCTTGATCAGGATGCCCTGGCGAGCGGCCACCCCGGTGCCCGCCATGATGGCAGTCGGTGTCGCCAGGCCCAGTGCACAAGGACAGGCGATCACCAGCACCGCCACCGCGTTCAAAATGGCCTGCTCCCAGTTTCCGGTGGTCAGGCCCCAGCCCAGCAGGGTGAGTGCGGCGATCAGCAGCACCACCGGCACAAAGATGGCGCTCACCTGGTCCACGATTCGCTGGATCGGGGCTTTCTTCGCCTGCGCCGATTCGACCATGCGCACAATGCGCGAGAGCGTTGACTCGGCACCCACCGCAGTGGTCTCCACCAGCAGCAGTCCTTCGGCGTTGACAGCACCGCCGGTGACCTTGTCGCCCGCGTGTTTGGCCACCGGCAGACTCTCGCCCGTGATCAGCGATTCGTCCACCTGGCTGGAGCCGATGGTGATGACACCGTCCACCGGAACGCGCTCACCCGGGCGAATCACCACGGTGTCACCCACCTTCACCTGCGAAATGGCGACGTCCACGTCGCCATAAGGCATGCGCACCCGCGCCACCTCGGGCTTGAGGGCGTTGAGGGCGGCGATGGCGGCCGTGGTCTGGCGTTTGGCGCGCGACTCCAGCCATTTGCCCAGCAGCACCAGCGTGATGATCACCGCCGAAGCCTCGAAGTACAGGTGCGGCATGCCGTGTTCGGCGTGCTTGAACAGCAGATACACGCTCAGGCCGTATCCGGCGCTGGTGCCCAGCGCCACCAGCAGGTCCATGTTGCCAGCGCCGGCACGCACCGCCTTCCAGCCCGCGCGGTAGAAGCGCGCACCCAGCCAGAATTGAACGGGTGTGGCCAATGCGAGCTGCAACCAGCCATTGATCGTCCAATCGCTGCCCAAGAGCATGGCGAACATGGGCAGCACCAAAGGCAGCGACAGCGCAGCGGCCAGCGCCACCGGCCACCAGGGTTCGCCCTTGCGTTTTGCGGGCTCGGCACCCGGCTCCGCACTGGTTTCTTCGCCCACGCTGTAACCGGCCTTTTGCACCGCAGCCACCAGGCTGGCAGCCAGCGTGGAAGAGGCCGCGTTCACCGTGGCCCGTTCGGTGGTCAGGTTGACGCTGACCTCCTTCACGCCAGCAACGGCCTTCAAGGCTCTTTCGACGCGGCCGACGCACGAGGCGCAGGTCATGCCTTCGATGGGAAACTGATGCTCGATGAGCGACAAGGTGGCGGTGTTCATGAGGCACTCCAAGGGTTGAGGGTGGAGCGAATGGTTGGCCTTGCCACGGTGGCAAGCGCAACGGCAGATGCGACTTGACATTGCCACCGTGGCAATACCCACAGTGCGGGTTCCCTCAACCCTCTTACGGAGTCATCCATGCACGAATTCCACCTCCCCGACATGACCTGCGGCCACTGCGCTTCCAAGGTGAACGTCACCCTGAAACTGGTTGATCCAGCATGCGAGATCCAGGTCGATCTGCCGCGGCGTTTGATCACCGTGAAAAGCGGTGAAGACCGCGATGTTCTGGTCGAAGCGCTGGCTGACGCTGGCTATCCAACCCTTTGAACCCCGCTCCTCAGGGCTCTCCCGGTGAGGGCCTTGACCTTCCCACCATGACAAGCTACATCCTTCGACCGTTGGAGTCATTCAAACCCCGGATCGCACTATGACCACTCTGATGAACATTGGCGAGGCGGCTGCCGCCGCAGGCGTCTCCGCCAAGATGATTCGCCACTATGAACAGATCGGCCTGCTGCCTGAGGCAGAGCGCAGCGATGCGGGTTACCGTCTGTATGGTGATCGTGAAGTCTCGGTACTGCGATTCGTCCGGCAGTCGCGCCATCTGGGGTTTTCGGTGGCCCAGATCGCCGAGCTCATCGGCCTGTGGAGCGATTCACAGCGCACGAGCCGCGAGGTGAAGGCCGTGGCGCAACGGCACCTGGCGGACCTGGAAGAGAAGCGGCGTGAAATCGAACAGATGATGGACGGGCTCTCGGTCTTGGTGAAGGCCTGCCATGGCAACGAACTGCCTCACTGCGCGATCCTGGACAAGCTATCGCGCGGCAGCCTGACCCAACACCAACCTCATCAAAAGCCGCAGCTCAAGAAGTCCCGTGCTCAGGCAGAGGCAACCAGCGCTGGCACCTCCAGCCCGATCGACCTCATGGCCTGGATGCGGGGCGTGCACGTTCACCATGACGCTCACTTAGAGGACAAGCCGTCACTGCCAAGGCAGCGAGCCGGTGTGTTCGGTGACGAACCGACCGACGTAGCGCCCAGTCGCACACTCTTTCGACGTGGGAGCCTGCCTTGACCTGCTTTCTTGATCTGCGTCAAGGCTGCTCAAGCGTCCAGGGTTAGCCTTGGATCGTTGCCTCTGTTCACCTGACTGATATGCACCTGTATCGCCACTCGCTGCGCCATGCCACCTGGATGATTTTGGCGGTGTGGCTGTTTGCGTTGGGAGCAGGTGTGGCCAATGCATGCCTTTTGAACGAATCGAACAACGGTAGTCAATCTTTGTTCGCGGCGATGCCACAGGATGTACCCGTCGCCCAAACCCATCACGGCGAACAATCCGATCCCGACGATGCCGGATGCTTGAAGTTTTGTGATGAAGCCGCTCTGGCCGTCACCAAGGTGGATCAGCCCATCGCCGATGTCAGTCCAGGGTTGGTGGGCTTGCCACACCAGGCATGGGGGCCATCCATGACCTCGGCCATCGCCACACGAGTCCGGGTGCAGGCCACCAGACCCGTGCATCTGACTGTGCCCACCGCAGCCCGCCCGCATCGGTTGACGTTGTAGGCCGCATTGCAGTCCATTGCGAAGAGTGCTTCCGCACTCTGGTCTGGCCAGATGGCCCCCGTCCCGTTTTTAGCTTCCGCCACCTTGTCGCCGCATGAGGCGGCTCTCATATTCATTCACAGAACACCACCATGAAAACTCTCCACACCATCTTCGCGATCTCTGCCGCCTTCTTGCTGACGGCATGCGCAAACCCAAGCGCACCGGGAACCGGCGCAATGTCGGTAGCCATAGCCGACGAACACAACGCCCATCAAGCGGCTGCGGCATCTTCTGCAGCACCTGCTGCCATGCCAAACGGCATGAAGGACATGCAGGCCATGCGCGACAAGATGATGAATGCCAAGACCCCAGCCGAACGGCAGGCCCTGATGAACGAGCACATGAAAACCATGCAAGAAGGCATGGCGATGATGAAAGGCATGAAGGGAACGGGCGGCATGCATGGCAAGGAAGGCATGCCAGGTATGTCCGGCATGAAGGAGATGCCCGTGGACATGGGCAAGCACCATCAGATGATGGAGATGCGCATGGACATGATGCAGACCATGATGGAAATGATGATGCAGCGCATGCCGGGTGCAGCCACCGCGCCCGTCAGCAAGTGACAAGCCATCAACGCTCAACCGGGTGCGATGGAACTGCGCATTGATCGCCAGGGGTGACACGTTCTCCCTCAACTTTCGCAGTCAACCCTGGCGGAGCGATTCAATGAACCCAGCCAACGACGAATCCAACGGGTCAACGTTCTGGCGCCGGCCTGCAGGCATGGTGCTGCTCACGGTTGCCTTGATCGCCGGCTTCTTTTTGCTGCGAGAGCACTGGGGTCATGTGCTGGGTTACTGGCCCTATCTGCTGCTGCTCGCTTGTCCGCTGATGCACTTGATGCACGGGAACGGCCACGGGGGGCATGGCAGCCATTCACAGGACTCCGGGCGTACCCACAACGACGAAAAATAGGCAGACGAACATGAATGCACACCAACATCACGGCAGCAGTGCCCCGTCGGAATCGGCCTCACCAACGGACCTGAAGGATCCCGTGTGTGGCATGACCGTCACGGCGCAGTCTGGTCATATGTTGACCCACGAGGGCCGGACCTTCTATTTCTGCAGTGCCAAGTGCCAGGGCAAGTTTGCTGCGAACCCGCTGCAATACCTCGCACCCGAGCCACCCGCAGAAACCAGTCCAGCTGTGACCGGTGCGATCTACACCTGCCCGATGCACCCGGAGATTCGCCAGGACCATCCAGGGAACTGTCCCAAGTGCGGTATGACGCTCGAGCCCTTGCTGCCCGACCTTGACGACGATGACAACCCTGAACTGCGCGACTTCCAGCGCCGCTTTTGGTGGACCTTGCCGCTCACGGGGGTGGTGTTCGTGCTCGCGATGTTTGGTCACCGATTGCAGTGGTTCGACATGGGTACCCAAAGCTGGATTGAACTCGTGCTGGCGGTACCCATCGTGCTCTGGGCCGGGTGGCCATTCTTTGTGCGCGGCGCGCAGTCGGTGGTGAACCGCAGCCCGAACATGTGGACCCTGATCGGCCTGGGCACCGGCGCCGCTTTCGTCTACAGCGTGGTGGCCACCGTCGCCCCGCAGGTGTTCCCGGACTCGTTCATCTCCATGGGCCGCGTGGCCGTTTACTTTGAAGCCGCCGCCGTGATCATCTCGCTTACGCTGCTGGGGCAGGTGCTCGAACTAAAGGCCCGTTCTCAGACCTCGGCGGCCATCAAGTCGCTGCTTCGTCTGGCGCCAAAGACCGCCCGGCGCATCCGGGAAGACGGCACCGAAGAGGATGTGCCACTGACCCATGTGCATGTAGGCGACTTGCTGCGCGTGCGCCCAGGCGAAAAAGTACCGGTGGACGGCGAGGTGACGGAGGGCGGCAGCTCGATCGATGAATCCATGCTCACGGGCGAGCCGATGCCCGTCACCAAACGCGTGGGCGACATGGTGATCGGCGCCACGCTGAACACCAGTGGCGCGCTGGTGATGCGATCTGAGCGCGTCGGCGCGTCCACCATGCTGTCGCAGATCGTGCAGATGGTGGCCCAGGCACAGCGTTCCCGTGCGCCCATGCAACGCATGGCCGATGTGGTGGCGGGTTACTTCGTCCTCGCTGTGGTGGGCATTGCGTTGTTGACCTTCTTTGGCTGGGGTCTGTTCGGTCCCGAGCCAAGCTGGGTGTTCGGCCTGATCAACGCGGTGGCCGTGCTGATCATTGCCTGTCCTTGCGCGCTGGGCCTGGCCACGCCCATGTCCATCATGGTCGCCACCGGTCGCGGCGCCACACACGGCGTGTTGTTCCGGGACGCAGCGGCCATAGAGAACATGCGCAAGATCGACACCCTCATCATCGACAAGACCGGAACGCTTACCGAAGGCCGTCCCACGTTTGAGCGCGCCGTTCCCGCGCCAGGCTTTGACGCCGATGAGGTGCTGCGCCTAGCCGCCAGCCTGGACCAGGGCAGCGAACACCCTTTGGCCGAGACCATCGTGCGCGCCGCCCGCGAGCGCAGCATGTCTTTGGACAAACCCGAGAACTTTGAATCTGGCTCGGGCATTGGCGTGCGTGGGCAAGTGGGAGGTCGTCAGCTGGCTCTGGGCAACACCACGCTGATGGAGCAGATCGGTGTAGCGGTTGGTGCGCTGGTGCCGCAGGCCGAGGCCCTGCGCGCAGAAGGTGCCAGCGTGATGTACCTGGCCGTTGATGGACAGCTGATGGGCCTGTTGGCGGTGTCCGATCCGGTCAAGGCAAGCACGCCGGAGGCCTTGGCGACGCTCAAGGCCTCCGGCCTGCGCATCGTGATGGCAACCGGGGACGGACTGACCACAGCCAAGGCTGTTGCAGCCCGCTTGGGCATCGATGAGGTGCACGGCGAAGTCAAGCCGGCCGACAAACTGCAGTTGGTGGAAAAGCTGCAAAAGGAAGGCCGTGTGGTGGCCATGGCAGGCGACGGCATCAACGATGCACCGGCACTGGCCAAGGCCGATGTGGGTGTGGCCATGGGCACCGGGACCGACGTGGCGATGAACAGCGCACAGATCACGCTGGTCAAGGGCGATCTGCGCGGAATCGTGATTGCGCGCGCCCTGTCCGAAGCGACTGTGGGCAACATGAAGCAAAACCTGGTGTTTGCTTTTTTGTACAACGCGCTGGGCATTCCGATTGCGGCCGGCGTGCTGTATCCACTGACGGGGTGGCTGCTGTCGCCGTTGATTGCCGCGCTGGCCATGAGCTTGAGCTCGGTGTCGGTAATTGGCAATGCGCTGCGTTTGCGGCGCGGCAAGCCATAACGCGTCGGTTCTGCGAGCCTCGGCCAACTCCACTTGACCGGTTTCTTCCGTGATTACAGGCCGTAGCAATTGAGTGGCGTTTTGCTCAGACGAAGGGGTTGCAGTGCGACCTGCGTCCAGATCGCTGACCAAAAAAAGCAGCCCTCGCACCGATGTCGGCGGGAGGGCTGCGTGGTCAGAGACTTTTCGATCGTCCCCGTTTGGATAAATCGCCTGAAGGTCAGTTCCCGTGCCCCTTGTTCAACAGGGAACTCAGACGCGCAACTTCGTTACCCATCGTCGTGATGCTTTTGCCATCGACGGTCTGGACGACTTGACCCTTGCTAAGGTGAGTCACGCTTCCAAACTTGCTTTCCTTGGCCATCAGTCCGTCTTTGAAGACGTAGAGCGTTTCACCGTTCTGCAGTGCGATGACCTGCTTGGCCTCGGATCTGGCTGCGTCCATCGCGAATGCCGGGGCCAATGCTGCCATTGAGATGACGAGGATGCTGAGCTTGCGAATCATGGGGTTTCTCCTTCAAGAACAAATCACATTGTTCGACTGAATCAATGTGGTACGAAGTACAGATTCAATGTAGCGAGGCACCCATGACCGGCAGCTTGCGAACGCATTACATCTTGGTCAGCGCAAAGTCAGCAGGCCTTCTTGCAACCCGATTGGTCTCCTCCTTGAATCGGTGGACATGGCACCGTTCCGTAACTGCAGAACACGCAGCAGTCACCCGTCTTCGGCCGAAGAATAGCGTGGCAGTCTTCGCATTCATAGAACCATTGGCAAGCATCGGTGGGCATGACTTCAGTCCTTGCTTGTCCACACTCAGGACAGGTCAACACCGACGTCAGGAGCACTTCGGTCAAGGCTCAACTCCCGTGACGGTTGACGGGAAGCCAGCGTCCTTGGTCGCCCGGGTCAGAGCGTCCAATGAAACCTGGGTGTCGTCGTAAACCACCGAGGTCTCCCGCCTGCCGAGATTGGACTCCACGTCGACCACGCCAACCAGTTTCGTCAACGCCTTCTTGACCGTGATCGGGCAGGTGGCGCAGGACATACCGGGGACGGAAAGAGTGACGGTTCTCTGCGCTGCCCATGCAAGCGGACTCAGCACAAATCCGACAGCAATCAAGATGTGTTTCACAGCCAGGCCTTTCATCAATAGAACCAGTGAGCTATCAGCGGGAATGCCATTGCGGTGGTGAGCAGCAGCACCACGACACCGAACAGCAGTTTGTAGATGCGGTTGATGCGGGGAATCGCACACACCTGACCTGGTTCGCAGGCAGCCGCTGGCCTCCAGATGCTTCTTGCCGCAAAGAACAGCGCCGCCAGCGATACACCCATGAACAGCGGTTGATAGGGCTCCAAGGCCGTGAGATGGCTGATCCAGGCGCCCGAGATGCCCACCAGGATCAACACCAGTGGGCCCAGGCAGCAGGCCGATGCAAAGAGGGCTGCAAGACCACCGGCCAGCAGGGCTTTGCCGCCCTGTTCGGTAGCGGGACTGGAGATGGGTGTGTTCGGGGTGGTGGAGTGCGCTGGCATGAGATAACCTTAAAGCCGTACCCAAGTACGGAGTCAAGCGACATGAGCGATATCCACACACCTTCCGCCTCCAACATGACGATTGGCGGATTGGCCAAGGCAGCCGAAGTCAATGTGGAGACCATTCGCTTCTACCAGCGGAGGGGATTGATGCCTGAGCCGCTCCGCCCATCCGGCGGGATTCGCCGCTACGCAGAAGCTGACCGTTCTCGCCTTCATTTCATCAAGTCGGCGCAGCGCCTCGGATTCAGCCTGGACGAGATAGCCGAGCTGCTGCAACTCGACGATGGCGCCAGCTGTGTCCAAGCCCGAACCAAAGCACAGACCAAGCTCGCGGATGTGAAGAGCAGGCTTGAGGACCTGCACCGGATTGAAGGAGTGCTTGAGGGATTGATTCGACTCTGCGGAGCATCCAGGGGCAAGGTGCGATGCCCGCTGATTGCAGCCTTGAAGACCGACGCTTCGTTGAGTGCCTGAGCCAGCGCTTATGCGTATGTCAGCAGCACCGCCGCTTTGCCCCTGCCATACAGATCACTTCTGCTTGGCAAGCCACTTGTCGAACTGAGCAATCTCTTTCTTTTGCGCCACGATGATCTGCTTTGCCATGGCCTTCATCTCGGGTGACTTGCCGGTTTTGAGCTGCATCTCGGCCATGTTCAAAGCTTGCTGGTGATGAATTTTCATCATCATCGCGAAGTCCTTGTCGGTATTGCCTGACATGGGCATCTTTTGCATTTCCTCCATGCCCATCATCATGGAACCTTTCATGTCGTGTGCACCTGTGGCGCCTTTGTGCATATCGGACATGGGCATCGTCGCTGGGCCTGTGGCTGGCGTGGACTGGGCATGCGCCGATAGCGACATGAGCACAGTCAGCGAAACGGCGCACAGAGCTTTGGCAGGCACAGTGGTAAAGCGTTTTGCGGTGGATTGATGGTTCATGTGAGTTCCTATAAATTGCCCGAAGACGGGTTCACCATCATTGACAACGACGCTCGGATTGACTGTGCGCCAACGTACGCCTGCTCATTGGTTGCGAGACTGTGTCGGACCGGTTTCACATAGCAGGGAGGACGTCGCCCATGCAAAAAAGGGATCGGTCATCACAACCGATCCCTTGACCACAACCGACCCATAGGGTCGGATTGGTTAAATCACTTCATCGCTTTGATATCGGTGACCACCATCTTGCCGGCGTCCTGAATGACGATGAACTGGATCTTCTCGCCCACCTGGACTTTGTCCAGCATGGCCTTGTCCTTGACGTTGAATACCATGGACATCGGAGGCATGTCCATGTGCTTGATCTCGCCATGCTTGATCGTGACCTTGCCGTTTTCCTTGTCGATCTTGCGAATTTCGCCGTCGGTCATGCCTGGTGTGGCTGTCATGGTCATCTTGCTGTGATCCATTCCCATTTTGCTGTGGTCTGCACCCGCTTGCGCCATCGAAGGCAAGGACAGGGAGAGCGCGGCAGCGGTGAGGAGTTGCGCAACGGTTTGGGTGTATTTGTTCATGATGTGTTTCCTTGATTGAGATCTCGTGATCGGGGAGGCTTATTTGGCAACGACTTTGATTTTGCCGACCATGCCCGCTTCGTAGTGGCCTGGCAGCAGGCAGGCGAAGTCGAACTCACCGACCTTGTTGAAGTTCCAGACGATTTCTCCTTTTTTGCCAGGACCTACGTGGGCCATGTAGGGCTCATCGTGCTCCATATTGGGAAACTTCTTCATCAGTGCAGCGTGCTCATCGAGCTCTTTCTTGGTTCCCAAGACGAACTCGTGCATCACCTTGCCACCGTTGACGTGCACGAACCTGATTGTTTCGCCCTGTTTGACCTCAACGAGATCGGGTGTGAAGCGCATGTTGTCGGTCATACTGATTTCCACGGTGCGCTTGACGGCGTTCGAGTGACCGCCGATGCCCCAATCTTTTTGTTCCATTTTCATGGGCGCTGCTCCTTTGGCGTGTTCCTTGTCGCCATGAGCAAATGAAGACGTTGCGGCCGCCAGCATGGCGGACACGATCAGGGTTTTGGTGATGTGCATGTGGAGATTCCTTGTCGATGGTTGAGTTGAGGGGCGCGAATGATTTGATCAATGCTTCATGGCGGAGCCGCTGGGCTTGACCGCCTTTGCTGTGGCGGGTGCCGTGTCTGCACTGACCTTGGGCCTGACGGCGGGCAACGGCGCACCGGTCCATTCGTGCGCAACAGTGCCTTCGGGGAACTTGTACGGACCCGGGTCCTTGTAGTCGCCTGGTTTCTGGTCCTTGCGAACCTTGAACACGGTGAACATGCCACCCATCTCCAGCGGACCGAACTGGCCCGTTCCCGTCATCATGGGAGCGGTGTTGTCCGGAATGGGCATCTGCATTTCACCCATGTCGGCCATGCCGCGCTCGCCCATCAGCATGTAGTCGGGCACCACCTTCTGGATCTTGTTGACAAGGCCTCGGTGGTCCACACCGATCATGGTGGGCACGTCGTGGCCCATGGCGTTCATGGTGTGGTGGCTCTTGTGGCAGTGCATGGCCCAATCGCCTTCCTCGTCGGCAATCAGCTCGATCTGGCGCATCTGTCCCACGGCCACGTCGGTGGTCACTTCATACCAGCGCGTGCTCGGTGGCGTCGGGCCACCGTCGGTGCCAGTCACCAAAAACTCGTGACCGTGAAGGTGGATCGGGTGGTTGGTCATGGTGAGATTGCCGACACGAATGCGCACGCGATCGTTCAGTCGCACGTTCAACGTGTCGATGGCGGGGAACACCCGGCTGTTCCAGCACCAGATGTTGAAGTCGGTCATCGTGGCGATCTTGGGCGTCTTGCTGCCGGGCTCGATGTCGAACGCGTTGAGCAGGAAGCAGAAGTCACGATCCACCTCACTGATGTGGGGATGCTTGCCCTTGGGGTGGGTGACCCACATGCCCATCATGCCCATGGCCATCTGGACCATTTCGTCCGCATGCGGGTGGTACATGAAGGTGCCCGGGCGGCGCGCTTCAAATTCGTAGACGAAGGTCTTGCCCACGGGGATGGCAGGCTGGTTGAGGCCACCCACACCGTCCATGCCGCTTGGCAGGCGCTGGCCGTGCCAGTGGATGGTGGTGTGCTCGGGCAGCTTGTTGGTGACGAAAATGCGCACGCGGTCGCCCTCGACCACCTCGATGGTCGGGCCCGGGCTCTGGCCGTTGTAACCCCACATATTGACCTTGAAGCCCGGCGAGACCTCGCGCACCACGGGTTCTGCCACCAGATGGAATTCCTTGACGCCGTTGTTCATCTTCCACGGCAGGGTCCAGCCGTTGAGCGTGACCACCGGGTTGTAGGGTCGACCGGTGGTGGGCACCAATGGAGGCGCTGTGTCCACAGACGTTTGGTAGACAGGCTCGGGCAAAGCGGCCATGGCAGATCGCGCAACCGCCAGCCCAGCCACCGAAGCGGCAGCACCCGCGAAAAACTGACGACGTGAATTGAGGAGACTCATGTTGGTTTTCTTTCTATGCGTTCGATGCGATCAGTGGCCAGCGGCGGCAGCGGGCTCACCGCCGCCGCCGCCCAGAGAGACAAAGCTGTCGGGCGCACCGCCTTGAAGGACCCACTGCAGATCGGTCTCTGCAATCCAGAAGTCCCGCTGCGCCTCGATGGCGCTGGCCACCGCTTGTGACTGGCTGGAAACCTCACCCAACAAGTCCCACACACTTTTGAGCATGCCGTTGTAGTGAAGAACGGTTTCTTCGGTGATGAACTCTCGAACTTTCAGCACTTCTTCGCGCGCACTCACAGCCAGGGCGTGGCTGGAGAGGTAGGCCTGGCGAGCGAGGCGGGCGTTGGCGCCATTGCGCATGCCCTCGGCGCGCGGCAGTTGTGCAGCAATGGCCGCAGCGCGCTCGTCCAGCACTTGCGGCGACAAGGCTTGGACCGGCACATCGGGCAAACGGTCAGGCAGCGCAACAGCGCTGTGCATGCCGGTGAGGCCCAACGTTTTGATGAGTGAGGCTTCGGCCTGCGCGGCGGCGTTCTGTGCGCGTCGCACGTTCATCTTGGCGGATGACTGAGCCAGTTGAACCTGGGCCTGCTGGAGCTTGCTCCAATTGCCCACACTCACCATGCGGCGACCCAGCTCGTTGCCGGCCTCGGCGGCGTCGAGCGCATCGCGGTGCTGTTTGAGAACCTGGCGCGCAGCCACTGCCTGAAACCACGCCTTGCGACCTTGAGCGGCGACTTCCAGCAGCTCGTCCATGTCGTCTACCCTGCGCTGATGGATGGGATCAAGCTCGGCCCACTGGCCTTTGGCAATCAAATCCACGTTGGCCGTACCGATCCTGTTCATGGGTTTGACCAAATCCAGGTGGGCCCGCCAGGCCTGACGCACGGCGTCTTCCGCCGTCATGAGGCTCAGGCTGGGAGACGCCAACTCCTGACCTGCTGCAGCGGGAACGTTCTCTTTTTCCCACTTGAGGATGTCGGCATGGCCGCGTTTGAACTGCCCAACGGCGTCGTTGGCTTCGCGCCAGTTTTTCTCAGGAGGGGCCGGTGCGATCTGGGCGGAAACGACCATGGGGAGCGCCAGCACGCCCAGAACGATGGCCCGCAGTGCGGAGGAAGGGTAACGTCGATGAATCACTGATTTGCTCCTGTTCAACTGTTTCAAGCAGGAGGCAGTGTGCAAAAGGCCACCCGTCACGAACCTGTCGGTTTCATTACAAAGTTGTCAGGTTCGGTTGCAGATGGCCGCTGGCAGTCAAAATCGCCGCAGGAGTGAACGTGAAAATCTTGATTGTTGAAGACGAACGCAAAACGGGTGAGTACCTGTGCATGGGACTGCGCGAGGCGGGCTACGCGGTAGAGCTGCTCAACAACGGTGTGGACGGATTGCACCAGGCGCTGGAGGGCGACCACGACCTCATCATTCTGGACGTCATGCTGCCCGGCATGGACGGCTGGCAGGTGCTCAGAGGTCTGCGTGCCCAAGGCCGGGAGATGCCGGTGCTGTTCTTGACCGCCAAGGACCATGTGGACGACCGCGTCAAGGGTCTGGAGCTCGGAGCGGACGACTACCTGGTCAAGCCGTTTTCGTTCTCTGAGCTGTTGGCCAGGGTGCGCACCATCTTGCGCCGTGGGCGCTCGGGTATGGAGCCCACCACCCTGCAGGTCGCGGATCTGGAGCTGGACTTGCTGCGCCGTCGGGTCACCCGCGCGGGCAAGCGCATCGACCTGACCGCCAAGGAGTTCGGATTGCTCGAATTGCTGATGCGCCGCAAGGGTGAGGTGTTGCCACGCTCGCTGATCGCCTCCCAGGTGTGGGACGTCAACTTCGACAGCGACACCAACGTCATCGAGGTGGCCATGCGCAGGCTACGTGTCAAGGTGGACGACGGGTTTGAGTGCCGCCTGTTGCAGACGGTGCGAGGCATGGGTTACGTGCTGGAAGTGCCGGAGCACCCCTGATGATCCGGCGCTTGACCCTCACCGCACGACTCACCTTTCTGTACACCCTGGTATCGGCTGTAGTGTTGCTGGGCCTTGGTGTCCTGGTGGCGTGGTCCACCCATTTGCACTTCATTGACCTTGACCGCGACTACCTGCTGGACAAGGTGCAGCTCATCGAGAAGATCGTCGATGAAACGCCAGAGCCAGCTGAACTCGCGGCCAAGCTGGATGAATCGCTCAACAGCCACCAAGGCCTTTTCATCTCAATCACGCGCGGTGACGAACAGCTGTTTGGAAAAGGCGGCATCACATTTCCAGCAGAACTCGCTGCACGAAGCGCCGCAGATCAGCCCATGGACTGGACCGATGGTGAGCGACAACTACGAGGTATGAGCACGCAGCTTTCCACAGCGCAGATGCCCGGCGGATTGAGCAGTCCAGGTCAGACCATGCGCCTGACACTTGCGCTGGATACGCAACACCACACCCATTTCATGCAGATGCTGCGTCAGCAGTTGGCGATCTATGTCGTCCTGGCCACCCTGCTCAGCGGCCTCCTGGGGTGGTGGGCAGCCCGCAGCGGTCTGGCCCCGCTGCGGACCATGAGAGAGCGCGCGCTCAAGGTCACGGCCCACAAGCTCGACGAGCGCATGCCGATCGACGCTGTGCCTGTGGAGATGGCGGAGCTGGCCCACAGCCTCAACGCCATGCTGGAGCGGCTGCAGCAGGATTTTGCGAAGCTAATGGAATTCTCAAGCGACATCGCCCACGAACTGCGTACGCCCATCAGTAACCTGCTGACGCAGACCCAGGTGTCGCTTTCGCAGCATCGCGATCCAGAAACCTACCGCGACATCCTCGCCTCCAACGCCGAGGAATTTCAGCGCTTGGCGCGCATGGTGTCCGACATGCTGTTTCTTGCCAAGACGGACCACGGCATCCAGCTTCCGAATCGCGAGGACGTCGCACTCGAAGACGAGGCGAAGAGCCTTCTGGATTTCTACGATGCGGTTGCCGAGGACAAAGAACTTCGCCTTCGGGTGGTGGGAGCGGGTAGCGTGGTGGGTGATCGACTGATGATTCGGCGAGCCATCAGCAACTTGCTGTCCAATGCGCTGCGGCACGCCCACCCTCGTACCGATGTTGCGCTGACTGTCGAGACCCAGATGAATGGCACCAGCTTTTGTGTCACCAACACGGGCGATCCGATCGATGCCGCCGACCTGCCGCGCCTGTTTGATCGCTTCTATCGCGTGGACAAGGCGCGCGCGCATCCCTCATCCGATGGTGCTGGCCTGGGTCTGGCCATTACCAAGGCCATCATGCTTGCTCACGGCGGAAGCGCGTCGGTTACTTCGTCGGAGGGAACAACGCGGTTCTGCCTGCAGTTTCCGGGCTCTCATGGGTCTCGTTCTCTTCGCGTCGCCAACAGCCAAACACAGACGAGCGCGAGCGCCGAGTAGTTGGCGACGACAAACCAAGGCGTGTTCCAGGCAACGCCATCAAATCCTCGGTAGGTGAGCGGGTAGAGGACTGGAGACGGAAAGAAGTCGTCCGAGTGGGTGAACACATCAATGAGGATGTGCGACCACCATCCAGCCAACGGCAGCCAGAAGACACGAGACCATCGCCAAGCGACCAACGTCACTGCCATGGCGATCACCCCGCTGTGAAAGATGCAGTGGAGATGGTGCGACCACAGTTCCACGCTCTCGGGTAAAGGCTGCACCCTTTCCTGCAGCGCTCGGACATAGGTTATGAACTCGGCCGGCAGCCCGTTGAAGAGAGCCCACGCCGCCACAGGCAACATGTGCATCAGATCCGGCAACGCCGCCATTGCGGCAGTGGCAAGACCAGTTGCAACGGGTATTGGCCGATGGCGTAACAGCAGGACGACGCCCGCTCCCGCCCACAGCGCATGTGCAGCAATGTCCACGTTGGCCTCCAAGCACAGATTGGCTCTCGCTGAACAGTCTACGGTGCCTTGTTTGGGCAGGCTCTCCAATCAGGCAAGCGCAGTCAGTCTGCGCGCCATAGAATCCAGCTATGCGCCGCTTGCTCGCCCTCGTCCTGTGTCTGCTGTTTCCCCTGCAGGGATTTGCGGCAGTGCAGGGCGTTGCCGCGCCATGCCCCATGCAGGGCATGATGGCCATGGCGGATGAAGTTGACGGGATGGCAGAGTCCCTGGCCGAGGCCATGGACGATTGCTGCAACGACATGGCCACCTTTGAGAGCACGGGCCAGCCCTGCAAGAGTATTCAGAGTTGCGTCGTGCCCGCCGCAGCCTTGCCGTCTTTCCCATCCCTCGTGGCCCAGACCTCGGTCACCCAGGACCCTGAAGCGCCGGCCTGGCGCAGCCTTCCCCCGGGCGCGACTTCGCGCCTCTGGCGCCCCCCAACTTCCGTCTGATTCCCCGCACTGCGCAGCCCACCCGGCGGTGGCGCTGCTGTCGCGCGCTGTCAGGGCTTTTGAGCCCGGGCGTGCCTGCTCCGGAGCTCAGACATGGAACACCCTTCGCTTTTTCTTGCACGCGCCGTGCTGGCCCTCGCTGGCCTGCTTGTGCTGGTCACACCCGCTGCCGCCGATGAACCCCTGAGCCTGAGCGCTGCGGTGAGCGCAGCCCTGGCCCACTCGCGCAGCCTCGACGCATCAACCGCCGCCGCGCAAGGCGCACGCGAGATGGCGGTGGCGGCAGCGCAGCGGCCCGACCCAGTGCTGCGCCTGTCGCTGGACAACCTGCCGGTGGACGGACCTGAGCGCTTCAGCACCACACGCGATTTCATGACCATGCGCTCCATCGCGCTCATGCAGACCCTGCCCAACGCGGACAAGCGCCGCGCCCGGGGTGAGCGATTCGAGCGCGAGGCCGACGTGGCGTTGAGCGAACGAGCACAGCGTGTAGCCGTGCTGCAGACCGAAGCGGCGCAGGCCTGGCTGGAGCGGCGCATGCAAGAGCAACGCATTGGGTTGCTGCAGGCGCAGATCACCGAGGCGCGCGTGCTGGTGCAGACAACCGAGGCAGCCCTGCGGGGTGGGCGAGGCTCCACGGCCGATGCCTTCAGCGCGCGCGAGGCGCTGGCCCAGCTGGAGCAAGGCCTGATCGGCGCGCAGGCCGAGCGCGCCAACGCCCGCCTCACGCTGGCGCGCTTCACCGGTGGGCCGCCGGACCAGCCGCTGGCCGATCCACCGCCCATGCGGCAGATCACCGCAGCGGTGGGTGAAGCGGACCCATTGCGCAACCTGCCCGATCTCGTTGCGCTGCAGGCTCGCGAAGCCGTGGCCCGCGCCGAGGCCGAAGTGGCCCGCCAGGACCTCAAGCCCGACTGGAGCGCCGAGATCATGTTCAGCCAGCGCGGCTCGGCGTTCTCCAACATGGTGTCGATCGGCGTGTCGGTGCCGCTGCAGTGGGACAAGCCGCAGCGCCAGCAGCGCGAGCTCGCCGCGCGCCTGGCGCGCGTGAACGAACTGGAGGCAGAGCGCGAAGAGCAGACGCGCGAGCGTGTGCTGCAAGTGCAGCGCTGGCAGCAGGACTGGCGCGCCGGGCTGGACCGGCTGGCCTACCTGGATGCGCAGCGCCAGCCGCTGGCCACACAGCGCGTGGATGCCGCACTGGCGGCGTACCGGGGCGGGCGCGAAGGCCTGGGCCCGGTGCTGCAGGCGCGACGCGACGCACTGAACCTCGCGCTCGAACGCCTGGCGCTGGAGCGTGAAACCTCTGGCCTGTGGGCTCAACTCGAATACCTCATCCCCGACAGCTCCACTGGAGTGAAGCCATGAACAAAAAAACATCTTTCGTCGCACTTGCTGCTGTGGCCGCGCTTATTGCTGTGGGCGCTGGCGCGTGGTGGTTGGGCATGCGGCAGGGCATGGGAACCACCTCGCAAGCAGGCGGGTCGTCTGCGTCAACGCCAACCAGCACCAGCGACGACCCTTCGCTGTGGACCATCCCGCAAGGCGAAGAAGCCACGCGCCGGCACATCCGCGAATCGCTCAAGGCGGGGGACGTGGACCCGGCCACGGGCCGGCAAATCCTGAACTACCACGACCCCATGGTGCCGGGCAAGAACTTCGAGGCACCGGCCAAGTCGCCGTTCATGGACATGATGCTGGTGCCGCGCTACGCCGGCAGCGGTGCGGCGGATGCCAGCAGCGTCAGCGTGAGCCCGCGCATCCAGCAGAACCTGGGGCTGCGCACGGCGCCGGTGGTTGAAGGCTCGCTGGTGTCCGAGGTGACGGCGGTCGGCAACGTGGCCTGGAACGAGCGCGAACAGGTGGTGTTGAGTTCGCGCGCCATGGGTTTTGTGGAGAAGCTGCATGTGAAAGCCGCCCTGGACCGCGTGGCTGTCGGCGCGCCGCTGGCCGAGCTGTACGTGCCCGACTGGGTGGCCGCGCAGGAGGAATACCTGGCGCTGGCGCGCCTGAGCGGTGAAGGCACCGACTCACTGCAGGATGCGGCGCGCCAGCGCATGCGCCAGGCCGGCATGACGCCCGCGCACATTGAGCGCGTGGTGGCATCGAGCGTGGTTCAGCCGCGCTTCACGCTCACCGCGCCCATCGCCGGCATCGTGAGCGAGCTCATGGTGCGCGAGGGCGCCACCGTGATGCCGAGCATGACGCTGATGCGCCTGCAGGGCACGCGCACGGTGTGGGCCGAGGGAGCGGTGCCCGAGAGCCAGGCCGCGCTGTTGCAATCCGGTGCACGCGTGCGCACCACCAGCCCAGGCGCGCCGGGGCAGACCTTCGAGGGCCAGGTGCAGGCGTTGCTGCCCGAGGTGGATGCGGTCACGCGCACCATCCGCGCGCGGGTCGAGCTGGCCAACCCACAGGGGCGGCTGGTGCCAGGCATGCTGGTGAGCATGCGGCTGGACCGCCCCAAGGCCGCGGCCACGCTGCTGGTGCCCAGCGACGCTGTGATTCACACCGGGCGGCGCAGTGTGGTGATGGTGGCCGAAGACGGCGGACGTTTCCGCCCGGTGGAGGTGACTGCAGGCCTGGAGGTGGGCGGCCAGACCGAAATCAGCGCGGGGCTTCAGATGGGGCAGCGCGTGGTGCTCTCAGGCCAGTTTTTGATTGACTCCGAAGCCAGCCTGCGCGGGCTGGAGGCGCGGCTCAACCAGGAGCCTGCGTCCACAGCTCAGCGCTACACCACCGACGCGGTGATCGACGCGCTCAGCGGCGACACGGTCACGCTCACGCACCCGCCCATTGCGGCGCTGAAATGGCCGCAGATGCAGATGGACTTCAAACTGCCGCCCCGCGCGCAGCAGCCACGCAACCTGGAAGCCGGTGACCGCCTGCAGATCGAGTTCGAGATGCAGGAGGGCGATTTTCCGCGCATCACCAGCCTGCAGCGCGTGGCGCCGGAGGTCGGCAAATGATCGCCGGCCTGATCCGCTGGAGCATTGCCAACCGATTCCTGGTGCTGCTGGCCACCGCACTGCTGAGCGCCTGGGGCGTGGTGGCCCTGCAGCGCACGCCGCTGGACGCATTGCCCGACCTCTCCGACACGCAGGTCATCATCCGCACCACCTGGCCCGGTCAGGCGCCACAGATCGTGGAGAACCAGGTCACCTACCCGCTGACCACCACCATGCTCTCGGTGCCGGGCGCGCGCGCGGTGCGCGGCTTCTCGATGTTTGGCGACAGCTTCGTCTATGTGCTGTTTGAAGATGATGTGGACCCGTACTGGGCGCGCTCGCGCGTACTGGAGTACCTCAACCAAGTGCAGGCGCGCCTGCCGCGCGGCGCCACCTCCAGCATCGGGCCCGACGCCACCGGCGTGGGCTGGATCTACCAATACGCCCTGATCGACCGAACGGGCGGGCAGGACGTGGCGCAGCTGCGGGCCCTGCAAGACTGGTTCGTGCGCTTCGAGCTCAAGACCGTGCCCGACGTGGCCGAGGTGGCGAGCGTGGGCGGCATGGTCAAGCAGTACCAGATCGTGCTGGACCCCGACCAGATGGCCGCCTACCGTGTGACGCAAGCGATGGTGGCCGAGGCGGTGGCGCGCGGCAACCAGGAGGCCGGTGGCTCGGTGCTGGAGCTGGGCGAGGCCGAGTACGCGGTGCGCGCCAGCGGCTACCTGAAAACGCTGGACGACTTCCGCGCCATCCCGCTCATCACCAGCAGCGCTGGTGTGTCGGTGCGCCTGGGCGACGTGGCGCGGGTGCAGACCGGGCCCGAGATGCGGCGAGGCATCGGCGAGCTCAACGGCGAGGGCGAGGCCGTGGGCGGCGTGGTGGTCATGCGATCCGGCAAGAACGCGCTGCAGACCATCGAAGCGGTGAAGACGCGGCTGGCCGAGCTGCAGCGCAGCCTGCCGGCGGGCGTGGAGATCGTGCCGGTGTACGACCGTTCAGGCCTGATCGAACGCGCGGTGAAGAACCTCGGTGAAAAGCTGCTGGAGGAGTTCATCGTCGTGGCGCTGGTGTGTCTGGCCTTTTTGTTTCACCTGCGCAGTGCGCTGGTGGCCAGCGTGTCGCTGCCGCTGGGCGTGTTGATGGCCTTCATCGTGATGCAGCAGCAGGGCATCAATGCCAACGTGATGTCGCTGGGCGGCATCGCCATCGCCATCGGCGCCATGGTGGACGCAGCCATCGTGATGATCGAGAACGCCCACAAGCATCTGGAGCGCTGGGCGCACCAGCACCCGGGCCAGACACTGCAGGGTGAGCCGCGCTGGCGTGTGATCGGCGACGCCGCGGCCGAAGTGGGGCCGGCGCTGTTTTTCTCGCTGCTGATCATCACGTTGAGCTTCATTCCGGTGTTCACGCTGGAGGCGCAAGAGGGCCGTTTGTTTGCGCCGCTGGCCTTCACCAAGACCTACGCCATGGCGGCGTCTGCCGGCCTGGCCGTGACGCTGATCCCGGTGCTCATGGGCTATTTGATTCGCGGGCGCATACCGGCGGAGACGGCCAACCCGCTGAACCGTTTTCTCATCGCCTTGTACCGCCCGGTGCTGGATGCTGTGCTGAAAGCACCGAAGCTCACGCTGGTGGTGGCAGCGCTGGTGCTGGTGGTCAGCATCTGGCCGCTGCGCCAGCTGGGCAGCGAGTTCATGCCGCCGCTGGACGAGGGCGACCTGCTCTACATGCCCACCGCGCTGCCTGGGCTCTCTGCGTCCAAGGCGGCCGAGCTGTTGCAGCAGACCGACCGCCTGATCAAGACCATTCCGGAGGTGCAGAGCGTGTACGGCAAGGCCGGACGCGCCGAGACCGCCACCGACCCGGCGCCGCTGGAGATGTTCGAGACCACGATCCAGTTCAAACCGCGAGACGAGTGGCGCACTGGCCTTACGCCCGAGGCCCTGATCGAAGAGCTCGACCGCACGGTGCGTGTGCCTGGCCTCTCCAACATCTGGGTGCCCCCGATCCGCAACCGCATCGACATGCTGGCCACCGGCATCAAGAGCCCCGTGGGCGTGAAGGTGGCCGGGCCCGACCTGACCACCATCGACCGCCTCACCGGCGAGATCGAGAGAGCCGTGAAGGACGTGCCCGGCGTGAGCAGCGCACTGGCCGAGCGCCTCACGGGCGGGCGCTACATCGACGTGGAGATCCGCCGCGCGGACGCTGCGCGCTACGGCCTGAACATCGCCGACGTGCAGGACATCGTGGCTGGCGGCGTGGGTGGCATGAACATCGGCGAGACGGTGGAGGGCCTGCAACGTTTCCCGATCAACCTGCGTTACCCGCGCGAGCTGCGCGACTCACTCCCTGAGCTGCGCGCACTGCCCATCGTGGCGCCCGGCGGCCAGCGCCTGGTGTTGTCTGATGTCGCCGACCTTCGCATTTCTGATGGGCCGCCCATGCTGCGCAGCGAGAACGCGCGCCTGGCCGGGTTTGTGTACGTGGACATTCGCGGGCGCGACCTGCGCGGCGCGGTGCTGGACATGCAGCGCGCGGTGGCGCAGCAGGTGGTGTTGCCCGCCGGGTACTCGGTGTCGTGGTCGGGCCAGTTTGAGTTCCTCGAGCGCGCCACGGCCAAGCTCAAGCTGGTGGTGCCGGTCACGCTGCTGATCATCTTCGTGCTGCTGTATCTGATCTTTCGCCGCTTCGACGAAGCGCTGCTGATCATGGCGACGCTGCCGTTCGCGCTGGTGGGTGGGGTGTGGTTCCTCTGGCTGCTCGGGCACAACCTGTCGGTGGCCAGCGTGGTGGGCTTCATTGCGCTGGCCGGTGTGGCGGCCGAGTTCGGCGTGATCATGCTGATCTACCTCAAGCAGGCCTGGCAGGAGCGGCTGGACGCCGGGCGCAATGACGAGCCTTCGCTGCTGGAGGCGATCCGCGAAGGCGCGGTGCTTCGCGTGCGGCCCAAGGCCATGACGGTGGCCACCATCGTGGCCGGGTTGTTGCCCCTGTTCTGGGGCATGGGCACCGGCAGCGAGGTCATGCAGCGCATTGCCGCCCCAATGATCGGCGGGATGATCAGCGCGCCGTTGCTCTCCTTGTTGGTGGTGCCGGTGGTTTACCGATTGATGCGACGACCGCGCATACCCTCCAAGGTTCAGGAGTCAACTTGACCCACCCAGAAATCTCAATGCAACGGATCGCCTTTTACGACAGCTTTGTCCGCAAGCAGCCGTCCAGAAGACGCTGAAGAGTGACCGCTTTTGGCATGGAGTGCGTTTGAAACCCGACTGAGCCAAAGGCAGCAATCGTTTAGGTTTGTTCGACACCTGCCCGCGAGCCACACACACCACGATGCGCCAGGATGAAGGGCGGGTGTTGAACAAGCCTCGAGGGAGGAAACCGCGGCGAACGCGACGGTGCCCGCTCACGCTATGGCGATTGCATGCGTGCGGTGGCGCGGTGATGGTGCTTTTGAATGGCGCGCTGCCTCCCAACGACCGGGCTCATACGGGCAAGGAGGCGCAAGGTCGTCATCGACGAGGCCTTGTGCGGGCGCGGACGTGAGCGTGTGGAGCGCCGAACACGAGCTGACCGTGCCGACGTTTGAAGCGTCAACAAACATGGGTTGCCGAGGCAGCGAGGAACGTTCATGGCGGCGCCTGAAGAGGTGGCGCACGGATCGTCTCGCCGCGCGTGAAGGTCAGCACGATGGTCATCGCGTGGCCACAGTGCGGGCAGACGAAGGTTGGGCGCACGGTGTCCTGCGGATCGTCGCAGGGTGGCGGAACCTGTGGATCCTGCAGAGGCACTTGCAGCAGCTGGCGTGCAAGCGCCAGGCAGGCTGCTCGGTTGCAGTTGGCCAGCAGCCCGTAGTGGCGGATGCGGTGGAAGCCTCCGGGCAGCACGTGCAACAGAAAGCGGCGCATGAACTCGCCGGCATCGAGCGTCATCGTCTTGTGGCGTGTCTTGCCTTGGACATGGCCCTTGTCGCGGTAGTCCTTCCACCGCAAGGTCACGCCGCGCTCATCAAGTGCCACGAGTCGGCTGTTGGAGATGGCCACCCGGTGCGTGTAGCGCGACAGGTAAGCCAGCACCGCCTCGGGTCCGGCGAACGGGCGCTTGGCGTAGACCACCCACTCGCATTGGCGCAGCGGTGCCAGCCAGCGGGCGAACGCGGCAGCGTCCGCCAGCGTTGCGTGTTCACCAAAGAACTGCAACCGGGCATCCCGGTGTGCCTGTTGCAGCGCTTCGAGGAAACGCCGGCGGAACAACCGGGAGAGCACGCGCACCGGCAGGAAGAACCCGCGCCGGCAGGCGATCCAGTGTTCGCCGTCGCTCGCCAGGCCGCCACCGGGGACGATGCCGTGCACGTGCGGGTGGTGTGTGAGCGCCGAGCCCCAGGTGTGCAGCACCAGCGTCACACCCAGTCGAGCGCCCAGGTGCTTCGGATCACCTCCGATGGTCAAAAGAGTCTCAGCGGCGATGTCGAACAGCAAGCCATAGACCACCGCCTTGTTGCAGTACGCGATCTCGGCGATGGGTGCTGGCAACGTGAAGACCACGTGGAAGTACTCCACCGGCAACAGGTCGGCGTTGCGCGCCTGCAGCCAACGCCGGGCCGCGCTGGCCTGGCACTTGGGGCAGTGCCGGTTGCGGCAGGAGTTGTAGGCGATCTGGTCGGTGCCACACCCCTCGCAGCGCAAGACATGCCCACCCAATGCCGCGCTGCGGCACTGCTCGATGGCCGACATGACCTTGAGTTGGGCCAGGCTCAGGTGGCCACGCTGAGCCTGACGCCAGGCGGGTCCATGAATGCGGAAGATGTCGGCGACTTCCAGGGCTGCGCGCCCCATGACCGCAGAGACCGCAGACTCACGACGAGGGCAGCGTCTCCAGCGGGCTGATCACCGCGCGCAGCACTTCGGTGGCCACGTGCGTGTACAGCGCGGTGGTCTCCAGTCGCTTGTGGCCCAGCAGCACCTGGATCACGCGGATATCGACCTTCTGCTCCAGCAGGTGCGTTGCAAAGCTGTGGCGCAGCGTGTGCATCGACACGCGCTTGTCGATCTGGGCGGCGTCGGCGGCCAGGTGAATCGCGCGGTTGAGCTGCCGGGTGGACAGCGAGTCCAAGGGGTTGAGCCCCGGAAACAGCCAGCCGTTGGGCAGGATCTTGCCTTGCGCGTGACCCACCCGCCACCATGCCCGCAGCCGCTCGAGCAGCACGGGCGAGAGCAAGGCATAGCGGTCCTTGCGGCCTTTGCCTTGCTCCACACGCAGCGTCATGCGCTCACTGTCGATATCGGTGACCTTCAACGCGCAGACTTCGCTGGCGCGCAGCCCGGCCCCATAGGCCACGGACAGCGCCGCCTGGTACTTGGGGTTTGGTGCAGCGGCGATCAGACGGGCGACCTCGTCGCAGCTCAGCACCACAGGCAGCGGGCGTGGCTGGTGCACAGGTTGCACCTTGACCAGCAGCTCGGCGTGGCCCAGCGTCACATCGAAGAAGAACTTCAGGCCACTGAGCGTGGAGTTGATGGTCGGCGGTGCCGTGCCGGTCTCGACCATGTGCAGCTGGAAGGCCCGAAGGTCCTCGGCGGTGGCGGTGTCCGGCGATCGCTTGAGATAGGCGGCGAGCCTGCGAACGGCGCGGATGTAGTGGATCTGGGTCTTGCCGTTGAACTTGCGCATCCGCATGTCGTCGATCATGCGCTGGCGCAACGGGGAGACGGAGGGCGTCAATGAGTTCATGGTTCAACTCCTGTCGAAGAGCGAGGCGGATTGCCTCACCCGTCAACATGGCAGAACCAGCGGTGGAACGAATAACCACGATGCTGCCGGAGCGATTACCGCGAAAGCGGTTTAGTCCATCGCTGCACAACCGCCCTACAGCGAGGAAATTGTGTGCCTGAGCTGCTGGCCGAAATCGGTCGAACACCCCAATCTCGGCCTTGCCAGCCTGGTCTCGATAATCGGTGTTTTCAACACCATCGACCACATGAACGGCGACCCTTCACCAGGTGCTCTACTTCCACGGCAGTGAGCGGTACAGCCCCTGCACCCGGGTCATGGCCTCTTCAAAGTCCGGGAGGTCGCCGGCGTCATCGTCCTTGAGCCCTTCGATGCTCTCCAGGATGATGTGCACCGCCTCCTGAAAACCTCTCTGGGGTTTGTCGGGGGCCTGCTGCACCCAGGCCTCCATGTCCACCTCGTTCAAATGCCTGAACTGCCCTCCCCGTCCAGTTCTTCTCCATTTTAATTTTCCCCGTCGCGGCCATCAGTCAACAACGAAGGAACATTGATCGACAGTTTCCAGGTCTCAGAGAACGTCGGGGCGTATTCGCCCTGGGGATCGAGCCTGCGCGAGCCGCCGCGCTGTGCATAGTCCTTCCAGCCGTCGATGCGCGGGTGTTGGATCCTGCAAACGGCCTCTAGTAGGTAGCCAGCTCGCACCTTCTCGATGGGCTTGCCATGACGATCGATCTCATCCAGGATGAGGGACAGGTACTGAGAGCCGTACTCGCGGTAGGCATCCACCACGTGCTGTATGCCCCCGCAGTTGTCGGGCTCGCGCACCATGTCCAGAAACACCCTGCCGACCATGGCGACCCTGATCGCAGGAGACTTGATGGCCTTGAATGCCCCGCGGCTGGAGCGTCGCATCACCTCGACACGCACACCCTCGACCCGCTCGAACCCCAAGTAGCGCAACATCGGCAACTTGGCGGCTCGGTGCACCGCAAGGTGTTGGCCGAGATCCCTGGCCATCCTCTCGTGAGCCTGCTCTCTCCACTCCTTGTCTGGGGGCGTCGTCAGGTAAAGGATTTTGGAGAAGCGATCCGTGAGACCGTGAAACTCCATCGCACTGAGGTGGGTCACACAGGCAAATGGATCTACCGCACACGCGACCTCCATGGCCGAGGGCTTGGCTCGGCCAAACAACTGGAATACAGCCCCAGGCTTGAGGTCCCTGGCCGGCGAGATCAGGTGAAAGGATCTCAACCGGTACACGATGGCCTTGTACAAGCCAGGCTCGATGACGGCATCTGTGTCTGGCTGGGTTGCACATAGCAGAGCTCCCAGCTCATAGTCGGTGACGACCGGGCGCTCCCACGTCGCCAATCGTTCTGCAATGCCCTCTGCAGCACCAATGGCGGCTTCTGAGAATTTTGGTTTTGTGGTCTCCAAGTGCAACATTGCATGTTTTTGATGGTCACGTGATTGGCCTAAAATCTGTCCTGAGGACAGATTTTAGGCCAATCACACGATACCTTGCTGGCCAATCAAATCTTGGGGATGCTTCACCAGGATTCTCAACAGCCCTCGCTGTCAGAGGTGCTGACAGCATGCCCTGCACCATCAAGTGAAAGCGCCACCATTCGTGGCCCATAGGCCTGCAGGCATGTTCTGCAAATAGGGAGCGATCAAACGATTGCCCCTCTTCGCCAGCCCCGAGCTACTAATACTTTCTCAAAATCAGCTTCACTTCGGTCTTGGCAGCGTGATGCTCAGCGCGACTCAAAGCGGGCGGCCCCAGCCCCTCGTCTCCGTCTACATACATCGGCCCGCCGAAATCGCTGTCGTGAACTGCCCATCCTGCCGACCACCGTCATGGTGAGTCGCCATGGTTGAGCGGGTGGGATCGACCCCATGCTCGAGAGCCAGGTAATGCCAGGTCCATGCACGTATCGCATCATCGATCTCGACCGCTCCCTCTGCGTCCATCCGAAGTCAGGACGAACCTTGCAGCAAAGAACCCGGTCACCCCGCAGACTTTGGAAGCCGACGTGTACTGCCCTGCCACTCGAAGCCGTCGCCATTGGGCACACGCATGAACCCTTGGTTCTTGAGCTTGAGACTATTCACCTCGTAACCGTTCGTCTTGAGAAACGGCGTGTCAACTCCGCTGAACGAGGCGTTGACTGTGTAGCTGCACTTGACGGCCCCTTTGATCGCCTCTTCAGCCTTTGTGCCCATGAAGGCAGCCGCGCGGGTCAGTTGCTCCATCTCCCTCCTCGATGGGGTTGTGCAGTCGAGATCGGTGATCTCAACCGTGCGCAGCTTAAAGTAGCTATTACTGGCCGTCTTGGTATGCCACGCCTTGACGTCTTCTGAAGAGGGGTAACTGTTCGACCCAGCGCCACATGCGCTCAGCAAAGCTGCGACGCCCAATGTGGTCAGGCTCGCGCGGCAGGAGAAGATGATTTTCATGGGTCAATTACTTCGGTTGGTTTATGAACAGAGACGCACTGGCTGCCTCTCTTCAGAATCTCAAACAAAGCACCGGAGTCAAGAGATCCAAGACAGATTTCTTCTTCAGTGATCGTTGGCCAAACGACTGCACCGCCTGGACACGATCACCCCAAAGCCGGCAACTTTTCCGGACAACAAAAGACGTTGTAGATGTCAGAAACTAGAGTCTGCTTCTGATAATATTGCCCAACCATGGTCACCCTCCCTGAGTTCATCCTGCTTCACGCAAAGTCCCTGCCCGAGGGAGGCGTGTTGTCGCCCAAGGAATTTCTGCACATGGGAAGCCGCGATGCGGTCGACCAGGCTTTGTCTCGCCTCACCAAAGAGGGCAAGCTGCTGCGTGTAGCGCGGGGCACCTACGTCATGCCTGTATCCAGCCGGTTCGGAACGCGTGCGCCATCACCTGAAAAAGTGGTCCAGGCCCTGGCCGCCCAACATGGCGAGATCGTCTCGCCTCACGGAGCCAACGCGGCCAATGCACTGGGGCTGACCCAACAGGTGCCGATTCGCGAGGTGTACCTGACCTCGGGCCGCACCCGCCATCTCAAGCTCGGCCGCTCCGAGGTCATGGTGAAACACGCACCTCGCTGGATGCTGGCGCTTGGTCCAGGTCCAGCCGGCTCCGCCGTGCGCGCTTTGGCCTGGATGGGGCCCTCCCACGTGAGCGAATCGCTGAGCACCCTGCATCGCACGCTGCCGCCCGCCGAGTGGCAGGCACTGACTGCGGCCCGAGCGGCGTTGCCCTCCTGGATGGCCAGGGCCATCGGCGAAGAGACGCTGCGTGGCTGAGCGCTACTTCGACTTGAACGAGGAGGACCAGAACGAAGTTCTGGAGCAGGCCCGGGCGAGGACGGGCAGACCTGCCCATCTGCTGGAGAAGGACCTGTGGGTCGTCTGGACACTCGGCGTCTTGTTTGAATCGCCGTTTGCAGCCGACCTCACCTTCAAGGGTGGCACATCGCTGTCCAAGGCGTACAAGATCATCGAGCGGTTCTCCGAGGACATCGACCTCACCTACGACATCCGCAAACTGATCCCGGATCTCACCAATGACGGGTACTTTCTCCCGGCAAGCCACAGCCAGGCCAGCAAATGGAGCAAGGCCGTCAGGGATCGGCTCCCCGACTGGATCGGATCGACCGTACAGCCTCATCTGCAGGCAGCGCTTGAGCGCGAGCGACTTCGGGCAACGCTGGAAATCGCAGGCGCGGAGCACGACACACTCCAACTGCACTACCCGGCAATCAAGCAGGGCACGGGGTACGTCTCACCCGTCATCACGCTGGAGTTTGGTGGCCGCGCCACCGGCGAGCCGCATGGCGTGCTCCCCGTCACCTGCGACATGGCCGGTCATGTCGATGGCGTGTCGTTCCCCCAGGCATTGCCCCAAGTGATGAGCGTGGCGCGAACGTTCTGGGAGAAGGCGACAGCGACACACGTCTACTGCGCGCAGGGACGCATCCGGGGTGAGCGGTACGCGCGCCATTGGCACGACCTGGCGGCCATCATGCGCAGTGAACACTTTGATGCTGTCATTGCTGATCGCGCCGTGGCCCGGGAGGTAGCGGAACACAAGTCCTGGTTCTTCAGCGAGAAGGCCGCGGACAACAAGACCATCAACTACACCTTCGCGGTCCTGGGCGCGTTGCGGATCGTGCCCGAGGGGGCCGCACGGGACGCGCTGGCCGCTGACTACGCCAAGATGCTGGAGGACGAGGTCCTGGTGGGTGATGCACTGCCCTTCGATCAACTGATGCAGGCCTGCGCCCAAGTGCAGGCTCGGGCCAACGCTGCCGCTCGGACCTAAGTCGAGTCGATCGATAGCGGCACACAACGCAGATACGACCAAGGTGCAGATTCAGGGCGCCCAAACGAATTGGTGTTGAAAACACCCATTATCAATACCGCCTCACCAGCCAGAGAAATACGCCGGCTTTCATACAAGTATAGGATGCGGCGCGGGCGATGTCGTACGATGCGAACATGACTACCTTTGCCGAAACCCTCAAAAAAGAGATCGCTCGCGTGGCCCGCAAGGAGCTGCGCGAGGAGATCACGGCGCTGCGCAAGCTCGGCGCGACACAGCGAGCCGACATTTCAGCATTGAAGAAGGAGGTCAATTCCCTTCAGTCGAGTTTGAACCGGCTGGAGAAGATACGGGCGGCGCCCTCCTCTCCTGGCTCCATGGCCAAACCTTCGCCGACGGCCAAACCCACTCCCGTTACACCCCGAGGAAAACCAGGCCGTAAAGTGACGTTCACTGCGGAGCGTCTGAAAGCCCAACGCGCCCGACTCGGCTTCACCCAGGAACAAATGGCCCAACTGCTGGGCGTCTCCGGTTTGTCCATCTGGAAATGGGAGACAGGCGGTGCTGTTCCCAGGGCCTCTCGAGTGCCTCAGATTCTTGACAGGCTCGCAATGAGCAAGCGCGATGCGTTGGCATTGATAAGCCAGAGCGCCTGAGGCCCTCAACCTTGGCACGGGGCCGACTGGATCGACAGCTGACAGTCCGAACCTGTATTTGACTTGGTCGATCGTTCCATGCTCACCTGAGGAGTTCAAACAGAAGCCCTGACTCTACGGGCTGCACGATGGGCCAAGAAAATTTCCCTCCTTCCGGGCGGAGGTACGCCAGCCACTTCAATTGATTTTTTGCATACAGCTTTCGTCACTGCGGGCTGGCACTGCATTGACAGTTCCCGGATGTGACTTCTTCTATCTGTGAGGAGGTTGAGGATCATGGCCCGAGTGATTTTTGTTTCCACTGCCACTCGGGAAGCTGGCCCCGCGTACATCACGTCCGAATCTTGAAGTTCTGGGAAGTCTTCAAAGGATGCTCGCGTCAACGTGAACACTGCCCAGAATCGTGAGTTCATCGACTCAATAACTTTGGGAAGGGCTCGCAAACAGGAACGGAAATGTGCATGGCCTAGTGACCCATCGCTCGAATCACCAGTTGGATGGACGCCTTCACCAGCAAAGAATGCTCTTCCGTTGATGCAAGCGAGTAGCTACCTTTAGTAGGGTGAGAGTACCCCATGCAGTCCTCGAACATCATGCGTGCATAAGCAATGCGCAAATGGTGATCTGTGATGCTCAATCCACTCAATTGACGATGGAAGGCCAGCACACGTTGGAACCGACAAACTCTCCGCTCTATCGACAAGCCTTCGAGGAACAGGTTGCGCTGATTGCTGTTCGTTGTCTGGCGCAACCAACATTCGTACACGAGGCGCTGCCGTTGCGCCAAGTGTGGCGACTTTGCATTGGGGATGAAACGTGTCCGTCCATCCATTGTTCCCTGTGAAATATGTAATCCGTCATGCTGAATCGAATCGTGCGGCTTGAAAGCCAGTGCCTCTGAAAGCTGAAGACCAGAGACAAACATCAGGTTGCATAACAATGCATCATGAGGGTTCGTCTTCGCCAACCTCTCTATAAAGTTTTTACATATTGCCTCAAGGTTTCTTGACCGGGCTACGACCAGAACCTCATGGAAGGAAGCACTTGGACTTGCAACGTTCAGCCTGCGAAAAGCCCTTTCTTGCCTGGGGTTCTTGGGAAGATCGTCTTGCATTTAATCTGTTCCAGTTTCAGTTGGGGATGTAAAGAGCAATGGCCCTTGGAAGCAGGCACAGTGTGCTGACACACGATGCCGACGCCTCAACGTTAATGCCATTCCTTGATCATGGTCCCCCTGCTATCGCAGGGAAACCCCCTCGTTATCGACCCCTTGCGGGCTGAATGAGGTGGCGATGTGGTTTCCCGATGCAAAGACGTTGTGCAAGAGCGAACTTTGGTGTCTGCGCTGGTACCAAGCAAAAGCATTGACCTGCTTCTGGCCAGTTCTGAACCGACCGATGGGTGCGCAGTCAATCCGCAAACCGCGTCCACGCCCATGTTTCCACACATGGGCGCGAACGACTCTTCGGCTACGCTTTGAAGAAAACCTCAGCACCGCCATCAGGTTGGTTTTCACCGTGAAGCAAGACGAGCAAAACGCGCCCGCTCAACAACGAATCAAGAACACCCATGGAGACACCGAGCTCGACGCGATCAAAGTCCGGCTTGATCTGGACGGTCAAATGCACCTGTTCCTCGGGGTGAATATCGAGACCCTTGGCAGCACGACCCGTCAGCCATGCGCGCTCCACGCCGGCGCGCATCAGCGCTTGCGCCACACCCGGCGTTGTCTCTACCAACTGCACCCAACGCTCAACACGCTCTTTCTGGAGCTTGCTCATCTTCGTGACCGAACCCAGGTAAGCGGACGAAATGTCGGGCCGGGTGTGACCCAGTGCCCGCGAGACACGCTTGTAAGCATCCTCCACCAGCTGGCGGTTTGCCTTGAACCAGTCTGGCGGTTCATTGCCCTCAGCGGGCGGGCGGTGCCCGGTGATGTCATTGAACAAGTTGGCAGCAAACTCATGGCGCAAACCATGGGGCGTCACACCCAGTCCTTCCAAAGTAATGCCGAGCTTTTCCATGGTGTTGTAGAACTTCTTGCGGGCAGCCTCCATCGTCAGATTCCGGTAGCCCATACCCAGCTTTGGGAATGCCTTGGACCAGCCGAGGCAACGATCCAGGAGGTCACGCTGCAACGTTGCAATCGAGGGATCAGTCATGTAAGGAACCATCCGCGCGCGACCGCCTTTTGTCCCTCGGGTCACCTCCAACTCGCTACCGATGTCGGAGTCCTGCGGGCGCAAGCTCAGCGCCTCGGATACGCGCAGTCCCCAGTACAACATCAGTTCGAGCAACAGGGCCTCATGCGGGTGTTCGATTGCGATCTGCGCAATGATCGATTTGGGATCAACAGACACCGAGCTCCAGTTCTTGCTTCCTGGCGTGACCTGCTCGCGAGTCAGCGCAGAGCGGTCGACGCCTACAGCTTCCAGCAGCGCATACAAATCCTCCCTCATCGGGATGGCATCAGGTTTACCGATCAGCACGCAAAACTTGCGGAGTTGGCTCAGCTTCGTGGTCAGCGTCGCGGCAGATTGACCCTTCTCAAGCGCCCAATACGCCACCAGCGCGACGGCTTGCTTTCGTCCGATTTGATCAATCTGCTGAATCGGCATACGCAGCTTCTTCAAATCAGCGATCGCGAGCATCAGGGTCTTGCCGAAGCTAGTTCGCGTCGTTTCTGACACCGAACGGCGGCGTCCAGTGTGCGCCTGAAGATCACCTTTCCCCAACACGTAAGTCGTTTGCTTGAAAGGGTCGGTGGGAAATTTTTCCTTCGCTTCTTTGATCAAGACCACATAGCTACCAGGCCCCCCGGTAGCCAGGGTATCAGCGCGAGTCAAAGCACGCTTGTTCTTACAGGACTTTCCCGTTACGCCGACATGAGCATGCACTGCGTGATTGATACGGGTCAGACCCATTGGACGATTAGAGGCTTTCTTCATATTTGCTTTCTGAAAGGTTTCAAACCTCAAGATGAGGGGCTTGATCTGCAGGCACCATGCCTGCAGATGAAGCCCTACGAACGAGGGACTACATGCCAGATCGCTCTAACAACTCGGCTTTGCTACTGATTGCCCGATACATCGCCTCGGACAGGCCACTCAAAGTCTTGAAATCCCGGCTTCTTTAGCAAGCTGTCCTGTCGGCGCAGTAGGGCAGCTGCGCGACCACCGTCATTGGTTGACGGGCACCCCAGCGCGGAAATGGCGGTCGGGGGGGTACTGTCTTTTTCGGACAGGGCCGTATGTGATTGGCCAGATCGAGGTAGTTCGTCACTACCCAGGTGAACTCACTTCACCGCATGACTTTTATGCGGCGTTGTCCTTCGCTGTCTTGTCCAAACTTCTCAATTTCAAGCCCGGAAGGCTCCCGGCGCAGTTGCCGGGCGAGGAGGTTTTGTGACACCGCGCCCGAGGGCTGGCGTCAGAGCAAAGTCAAAACGTAAGTTGAAAGGTGCGCTCGCGCGCACATTCATGCTCCGTAGCTCAGAGCGTTGAATGGATCCCTCGAAGGAGACTTGTTGGAATTGCACGGAGCAACCCTGTGCGGGGTTGTCCTGCCTGAGCCACGGGGCGAACTCAGTTGCCAGGTCTTGGTGACCTGCTGGTACGACGCTCAGAAAACGAAGCGTCCGAGGCAACCTCCCCAAGCAGCGAGGGTTGCCTTCACATTGACGTCTACGAAGGAACGTCTTTCAAAGTTTTGCTCGCTAGGAGCATGACATCACAGGGATTAATCAGGATGTCCGAAGTACAAAGTACAGCGAGACGGATAGTAGTTGGTTTTTTTGTGGATGTCGCGCAATGCAGGCCAGTTGCGAAGTTTATGAGACCGCAGCTCTCGCCAGTTCCGGGTTGTCCATCGCCAAGAAAAATTCTTCAGATCTCAAATCTCGCACCCGAAAACTCACATTTTTTACTTAAGAATCAATGATTTGTGTATCTCTCTGCCTCTTCTCTCCATTCAGAAATTCGACTAAGCCATGCGTCGCCAAAAAGCGACAGCGGCTCGACCGTGATGCTCAACCTGTCAGTTCATCGGCCAGCGACAAGCGTCCAAACTCCTGCAGGACCTAGGTCATACAGCCGAATAAGTTGATGGACATCATTACTTGGACGCTCACCGCAGCGTTGCTGCAGATGACGAAATGCTGAGACTGCGGTGCAACCCTCCAGCAGGTTCGATTGGGTGGGTGCAGACAAGAAAGGTGGCATACAACCGCGAACTCGCGACCCTCCCGGAAAATTCGACCGCTCGACAAACCGAGGAATGTGAACAACTCTCGTTTTCTCCTGGGGGGCCACTAGTGACCGACATCCAAACGGACCAGATGCTCAGACCGGCTCGATGGCCTCAAGTGGCCAGTTCAGGCCGCTAGCGCCCTCTGCACATCGGGATCATGAACACGTTGAGGCTGTCCTGGCCGTTAGCGGTCGCATCCAGGCTACTGGTGTCAGGCTCGACGTCGAAATCTTTCAATACTCCCTGCGCAGGAACCCGGCCTTCACAGCTAGACCGGATCCGTCGCGTGCCAACAGTGTCTACGAGCTGGTCGCCAACGCTTGCAGCCTTGCAGATCCGCATACAGACTTCGGTTCCAGCACATGTTCGTGCTTTGAATCAATGTGGAGAAACCTATGAAGCGCGAAGCGCAAATGATCACCGTACCTGCAAGAGCCATCGACGTAGGGTACGCAAACACCAAATTCACATGTGAGCGCAAGCGTGTTCAAGGACAGAACATCATCCGAGCGGGACTCTTTCCTTCGATCACTGGGCAGCTCCAGCCAGGCGCCTCGTTCTTACACGCTCCTGGAACCTTGGGCGCTGATGGCTGCATCACCGATGTGGATGGCGTTCAACACTTCGCCGGCCTTGGTGTGACGATGCATCTGCGTGGGATTCAGCCACGACATGTCATGGCGGACTATTGCACTTCACCGCCCTACCTTGCGCTCGTTCACGGCGCCTTGCACTACATGTTGGAGGACGAAGGAAATCCCAAGGAAATGGAGATCGAACATCTCACGGTTGGGCTTCCTCTCAACAACTTCGATACGTACCGTGCGCGTCTCATAGACGTAGTACGGGGTCGCCACGCGATTTTCAGCCCCGACCCGAACGTCGGTCTTCGGCATGTCACCGTCATGGATGCGAGTGTCATCGTCCAGCCTTTGGGATCCCTCTACTACTATGGTCTAGTGAACTCAGACTTTGACACAAGTGGGTGGAATCTTGTGATAGACGTGGGTGGCGGAACCATCGACTTTCTTGTTGCGTTTGACAAGGCCCCTAACTACGTTCGCTCTGGCGCACACCCTGAATCGATGCTTGCCTGCTCGACCGCCGTGGCGAAGGCAATCAACCCCAACCTTCAGAGTCAGTTCGGCGTTGTTCAAGCAATCGACACGGCCATTCGCGATGGCAGTGAATCGGTTCTCATCGCGGGCGAGGAGTTTGAAATGGCGAACTACAAAGGGGTGATCACAGAGGTCCTGCGCCGTGGATACGAGGCAATGCTCAACACGGTCGGAGCTTTGGAGGATTTTCAGAACATTCTGATCTGCGGTGGTGGTGGTGCCGTTTTCTATGATTTCCTGTGTGAGCACTATCCCGCTCTGCGTCGACGCTTGCGCAACGGCGCTGACTCCACTTTCTCAAATGTGCGCGGCTTTCACGTTGTGTCGGAGTTCATGCGCGAACAGACAACTGCTGCGCGATAAGCAGTTGGGATTTTCAGATGCCCAGACGCAAGAACACTGCCGAGTCTGCTCCACCACTGCGAACTCGACTGACCATCTATCCCGACGGCGACGGAATGATGGAGTACCTGAACAACATCAACGTCGCCGGTCTCCATTCAGAAATCCTGCATCTCATGCGAATGGGGTTCCATTTTAGAAACGCATTGGCTCGGAGGGATGGTGAGATGGCACTCAACCTCGCCCCATTCAATCAGGCAGTAACGATGCATGCAATGACGGCCGACACACAATCACCAGCAAACCTGGACCCAAAATCTGGGCAAGCTCCGAGGCGAGAGGACAGTTCTCCAGAAGACGTTGCCGGCGTGGAGCAGTTCAGCAGGATCTTCGGTGCAGCTCATCGCCGTACCGCAGGGTTGTAGTGCTCCACCCAGGTGAAGGCTCACTCAACGGGTTAGCAAACACTGGCTTTTTTTGGACAACTGCACTTCAGAGGAAAAGTCCCCAGATCTGCGCACCCAAGCCTTGCTGCGCACCCACACCCGGGTGGAGCGCCCCGGCACCGTGGTGCTGCCATTGGCAGAGCGGGTGTTCAACCCCTCGCGCGAGACCCGCTTCATCCTCAGCCAGGCCCGAGCCATCGGCCCTCAGGCGGCCCGGCTGTGCGAGATGCTGTTTGCCATCGAGGGCCGCGTGGGCCAGCGCAAGCTCTGGGGCATCGTCAACCTGGCGCGGCGCTACCCGCACAGGATCATCGACGCGGCCTGTGCCGCCGCCATGGAGCAAGGGGTGCACAGCTACGGCCACGTCAAGGCGCTGACCGAGCGGCTGGTGGCCGATGCCTTGGCTGCCTTGGACGCTGACTCACCAACACCGTTGGCGTCGCCTTCAACGCTGACCCAGCAGCACGCGCTCATCCGCAGCGCCGATAAATATGGCGATCTGTTTGACCACGTCGCCACCGCCACCCAATCCTCCGAGAGCACCCAGTCATGAACATGATCGAGATCGAACGCGCGCTGCGTCTGGAATCTCGTGGTCGACGTGGGCAGCGGAACGATTGACTTTCTGGCGGCCTACGACAAGGTCCCCAACTACGGACGGTCGGGTGCTCATCCAGAGTCGATGATGGCGTGCGCGTACGAAGTGGCCAAAGCGATCAATCCGGAGCTCAAGAATCAATACGGTGTGATTCAGGCGATTGACCTGGCCATCCGCGACAACCGGGAAACCGTTCGCATTGGCGGCGAGGACTACGAAATGGCCCGATACAGGGGTGCCATCAACGAGGTCCTGCGCAGGGGTTACGAGGCAATGCTAAACACGGTGGGCGCCTTGAATGACTTTGACAACATCTTGGTCTGCGGTGGTGGAGGTGCGGTGTTCTTTGAATTTCTCCGTGAACACGCACCCGGACTGCGGCGCCGCCTGAAGATGGATGGTGGCTCAACCTACTCCAACGTGCGCGGCTTCCAAGTAGTCGCCGACTACGCTGCGAATGAAGCCTACAAGAACGGTTGATCAAAGGGAGCACACCATGGTGCAACGAAAACGATCACAGAATCCAGACGAAGCTCTGCGGGTCCGAGTCACGATTCCCCCCGATGGAGTTGGAGTCCTGGACTATCTCAAGGGGATCAGCCCTGCAGGTCTCAACATGGAGATCCTGCAGTTGGTCCACTTGGGCTACCAGTTCCGAATGGCCATGGGCCGCTGGAGCTTGCCGCCTTTCGGCCAACTGCATCCCACGCCAACTGCAGTTGAAGCGTCAGTCGCTCCCCTGAATCTATCGGTTCCCACTGGCGTACCTGAAAACATCCAAGTCAATGCTGCCGATCCCTTGGAGGAAGGAGCATCCGTTGCCAGTCCGTTCGATGCAAGCTTTAAGAGCATATTCGGGCCCGCGTACGAACGAACAAGGAACCGAAAGGCGTCGGCCTGACTTGGCCAGGAGTGGGATGAAGTGACGCAGTCACCATCAACTCGATCAACAACAGATCGTGGTGAGGTGAATACTTCAGGGCGACTCTTCACTGCAATTCATACAAGCACGCTTGCGCCGATTCTCCTCGGCAAGCCTTGCAATTTCTCTGTTCAACCAACGGATTCCACAAATGGCCAACAGGATTCCAACAAGCATGAATACCTTGAGCAGATCTGGCGCCGACATTTGAACTCCTGGTTGAACACAATCATTGAAAAATATTCTAGGCGTCCATGCTCAGAAAGCAAGCTGAGCGCAGCGGAAAAGCGTGCTCCTGCGAATGTCAACGCAACTTGGTTTGTTGAGCGTTGGCAACGGGCCCCTAGATTTTTCATTCACCCGATGTACTCCGCTTGCCAGCGGCCTGCAGGGCGAGCTGCAGTCGACGAAACATTGACCGCGCGGCCTTGACATCAGGGCCTCTTGTGCGAACTTGGTCTGACCAATCCACACGCAAGAGGAACGAATGACTCCCACTCTCCAAGAAGCGATTCGAGCCACAGCCTGGCGCCAACCCCTGAGACAGCACTTCGACGTTGCCGCGCTGAATCGATCTATCACCGGGGCGCCCCACTGGCTCTTGAAGTCGGTGTGCGGACGCAACCTGCTCATGCAGAAGCTGCGTCAAGTGCGACCCGGCCTGGGATTCTCGCTCTGGGCAACCCGCAGTGCATTGGATCCCCTGCTCGAGGCCATGGTCGACGAGCTTGGGCTGCGCACGATGCCGGAACCTAGCAACCTGCAAGAGCAGATCTGCTTTCTGCGTTGGGCCGCTGCACGAATTATCTCGAGGGAGCCACTGCGCTTGCTTGGCCGAGGTTCCCTCCTCACAGGAGCTCGAGCATGAACTCCACCACCTGGCTGATGCTCGGATTCTTGATTTTTGTTGTCTGGATCGCGTTTCAAGGTAACAGCAGCGCGAGAGGCCGATCATCACACTCTGATGACGACGATGACGACCCCTACAAGCAGATTCAGGATCAGATGGAGGAGGACCACTTGTACCGCCTCTGGCAGGACAGCGACTACTGATTCAGCCATGACAAAACCATCACACATCAGCACAAACCAGGTGACATCTGACTTGGTTCCTGCGAAACAGGCCACCGTCCGGACCGCAGGGATGCCATGAAAGAAGAACGGCAATCGCTGCTCGTGAAGTGTTTAAGCGAGATGCAACAGGGAAGCCAGACCAGGGGTGCAGGGCGCACATCCCTTCAAACAGGCGAGAACGCGATGGATCCCGGCGTACAAACCGCAGAGGATCTGGACCAACTTGCCGTCACGGCGACCCGGCTGGCCTACCGGCACCGCCAAAAAGTCACTTTCAATGAACTCCTGGCCATTCCCGTGCTGTTCTGCGAGATGGACCATGTGGTCGTTAATAACGGCCCAGCTCTGCGGCCGCGCTCAACACATTGGGGCATGGTTCAGGAGGCCCTGCAAAATTGGGCACCCGAAGGCGTACGCACAAGTGTCCTGCACCGGCTACCGTGGATAACCGATCTTGAGCACTGGGAACCTGAGACCACCCGCTTCTTGCTGGAACACGCGCTGCCCGGAGGTGCGACGTTTCAGCATGAGCTCGCACTACCAGCACATCAACCTGCACACAGCCCAGCATCGCGCCTTGGCTTCTTCCTGTTGATGGCAAGCAGTGAACGAGGCTGGCCAACGCGATGGCTCCGCCGTGAGCAGGAGGGCGCGCGTCTCAAAGCTGTCCTGAAATTTTTGCTCGAAATCGAAGTGGCATGTGTCGCGCAAGTGGGTGCGGTGTTACCCGCATCGGAAGCACTGACACAGGGAATCTGCGACTGGTTGACGCTGGAGGTCAAGCTCTCAGGCCACAACGCCTGGGACCTTCATCTCGACCGATACGACGCGGATCGCAGGTGGATCCATCTCGCGCGAGCAGGCGAGCCAGCGTCCCAGCTTCGCGTCCCCCTCCGGTCCCATCTGGTTGGCTCGACGGGCCTGTCACGAATCGCCTCCCACATGGGCCTACTAGCCCCACGCCACCCAGAGGTACGGCAGTGAAGCGCAGTCTTGAGATGTATCTGCTTGCGCTTGGCGTCTGTGGACTTGCGCTTGGCTATGTGGCTTGGCCGGGGACCACATGGGGAGGTGCCCTCAGCATCGTGCTGCCTTTCATGTGTGGACTTCAGCCAACGCGTCTGCGAGCTTTGGCAATCTCCGCTGGCTATTACCTTGGCGCGCTCGGACCGTACGCTATCGGTGAACTCCTGGTCACACAGGGCACCGATGGATGGGAAAGGCTGATGACCGCTTGCCTGGTTCTGGCTTTCTCCGCATCGGCATGGGCGCTCACTGGTGGCCACCACCCAACTACATTTAGGCGGTTCATCACCATGCTGGGCGCGTGGTTCGTGACACTCGTCACACCAATGGGTGGATGGGGTTTGGCACATCCCGCCCTGGGTTGGCTCTTCATCGGCAAGGGGGGAATGGGCGCGCTGACCCTTGTCGCTGCTGGCGTGTTGACCTCGCTACTGCTCACCGCCATTCGCAGAGAACGTGAGCAGCAGGCACCGGTGAGCGTGATCTCCGGGCGATCGCTCGCAGTTGCCATCTCCGCCGCTGTGATTCTTGGCGGAACCTTCAATCAGACGGCTGCGCCGAGCCATTTAGGTCCTGTCGCAGTAGTGTCGGCCAATCGAGTTGAGGGAGAGCTGCATAGCCCCGACGAGCAGCGTGAAAAAGCCCTGCGGCTTGAGGCTTTGCTCGGCAAGCTCGCCCTGGTCAACCAGCAGCATGAACCGATCCTGCTGGTGTTCACACCTCAGCGGCACTTCGGGGTGAATCTGCTCACAGAGCGGGCGGTCGTTCTACACGAACTTCGTACGGCGGTGACGCGCCACAAGATCGGATTGGTCGTGAACATTGCGACTGCGAACTTGGGGAGCTCGGGACCGGCTACTTCGGAGTGCATAGCCATGCTCCCGAGCACGCTGGCAAACACAGTCAAGTTCCGGAGCCCAACCTGCAACGTCGAGGTGATTGCGATGGACCCATCTGCTCCTGCTCCCGGTAGCAGGGCTGATGAGCACGGGCGACCAGCACAACTTGAAGTTGCTTATCAACATTGGCCCCGCGATGACTTGAAACCCTTTCTGGAACTCTGGCATGCAAGCGCGGCAGCAACCCATCCAGCGCGGATCGTCGTTTTGAGTATTGCGGACGGCACTCCTCAGATGACTCACGCCAGCCGTTTCATGGCAAAACACGTCCTGTCGCTTGCCTGGGCCACACGCAGTGGCGTTGTCGCCGAAACCATGAGACGCGGGCCAGCGTGAAACGCGATGGACAGTTGGGGCAGGCGTGCGAGCACTGACAAGCTCCAGCCGCAGGACTGGTCGTGATCGATTGACCAGGTTCGGTCAGCACAATACATTTCTAGTCACCGTACGACAGTACGTGAAGGCACATGCCTTCCTTCAACTTGAGTTCACTGATTTTTATGAGTGAACTCCGCCCAGATCAGCGTTGTGACAAGTCTCGAATGAAAAGACTGGTCATGGTCGGCTGGTTGATTCTGATCTGACCCAGATGCCCGGGTCGGCGCACGCAAGTGCGTGAAGGCGAAATCCTTCAATCACCGCGAGCTAGCAGCCATTCACGCGCCAGCTTCGCACCGGCCGCCTTCTGCGTAGGCCACACAGGTATTTTCCGTTCCGCTCTTCGCAAAGCGGGCTCTTCATTTTTTTCCTTTTCATCAATTGGGCAAGTTGTCTGTGCCCAGGCTCGGCTTTGCCTCACTGGGGCGCTTGCGTACTGCCGTGCTCTTGACAAGTGACTGACCTATGCAATCTTGATCAGAGAGAACTACACATGAAAGAAAAACCACGGCCCGACTTAGACGATGAGCTCCCTAGGTATTGCATGAACCGCCAACACGCCATTCAAGCACTTTGCGTCAAGCCAAACTACTTCGACACGCACATCAGGCCGCGCCTGAGAACAACAAAGCAAGGCACTTCTCTCCTGTTCCTTTGCGAAGAAGTGAAGGCGATCGCATACGAAATGTTCAATGCACCCGGCACTGAGATCGCTCGCGCCGACGACATGCAGACAAAACCAGAAAAAACGAGTGCAACACCATGGGAAAAAAATCAACCGGCATCTACAAACGGCAAAACGGCAGCTGGGTCGTCGATAAGTTCGTCGAAGGAGTTCGGGTTTACCAAAGCTTTGGATCGTATGAAGACGCAGAAGCGTGGCTCACCCGGGAACTAGAGGCACTACGGCAGACGCGCGTCCATGGTGTCACCCCCCAGATTACCTTTGACCAAGCTGCTGGGCGCTTCATTGAAGAGAATGCGCATATGGCGTCAGTGGAGTCATCTGGCTATCACCTGAAGGCCGTGATGCCCTACATTGGCGACCTTCTGCTTGAGCAAGTTCATTCAGGAACACTGCAGCCTTTCATTGATGCTCGACGCAAGGCAAAGATCTCACACAAATCGATCAATTTGAGCCTGGGCGCGGTGCGTCGAGTCCTCAATCTGGCAGCGGGAACTTGGCGCGATCCCGAGTCGGGCAAACCTTGGCTGGTCTCTGCCCCCCTGATCACCATGTTGCCTTTGACAGGTCATCAGCGTCCTCCACGGCCGATCACTTGGGACGAGCAGGCGCTTTTGCTGAAGGAGTTGCCGAAGCATCTTCACGACATGGCGCTGTTTACTCTGCACAGTGGCGTGCGAGATGATGTGGTTTGCAATCTCCAATGGGCTTGGGAGATCCCAGTGCCGGAGCTCAACATCTCTGTTTTCGAGACCCCGCCAGAAAACGTCAAGGGGCGCCGCACTTCAAAGCTGGTGGTGTGCAACAGCATTTCCCAGGCCGTGATTGAGGAAGCGCGGGGGCACCACCCGACCCACGTTTTCGCGATGTCTTGGCGCCACCGTGAACTTGGACCAATCAAGGCCATGAACAACAGCGCGTGGCAAGCAGCGCGCTCAAGGGCGGGTCTGGGCGATCTGCATGTCCACGACCTTCGCCATACGGTGGGCATGCGACTGCGTGAGGCTGGCGTCAGTGAGTCGACCCGGCGGGACGTCCTGTGGCACAGCAATCGCTCCGTCACGGACCACTACTCCATGGCCCAGATCCGAGAGATTCACGAAGCTCTGGAGAAGATCACAAAGCCGACCAACGGCTGGAACAAGAGCCTCCAGGCGCTGAAAGCGGAGCATGCGCTGCGGAAAGCCGGCACACGGACTTGAGCCTCGGATGCTGATGATCAATTCCGAGTCCCGCAAAAGTCCCGCAGCAAAGAAAAACGGGCTAGCTCTTTTGGAGCTAACCCGTTGTTCTAGAACGATGTTCTGGTGCGGCTGGCAGGAATTGAACCCACGACCCCTTGGTTCGTAGCCAAGTACTCTATCCAACTGAGCTACAGCCGCGAAGCCTTGAATTATAGCAGGGTTTTTTGGTAGGCCGTGTTGGACTTGAACCAACGACCAAAGGATTATGAGTCCTCTGCTCTAACCAACTGAGCTAACGGCCCGACAACAGGCGGGATTGTAGGGGTCAGACCCCGGGCAAACCTCTACTTGTTGTGGCTCAGTGCATTGCCCACCAGCTTGGCCGTCACATCCACGATCTGGATCATGCGTTCGTAAGGCATGCGCTGGGGCCCGATCACGCCCAGCGTGCCGACGATCTGGCCATCGACCTCGTAGGGAGCCGTCACGACAGACAGATCTTCGTATGGCACGACCTGACTCTCGCCGCCGATGTAGATGCGCACGCCGTCAGCTTGGGCCGAGACGTCCAGCAAGCGGATCAGCTGCGTCTTCTGCTCAAACAAATCGAACATGCGGCGCAGGTTGCCCATGTCGCTGGAGAACTCGCTCACCGACAGCAGGTTGCGCTCACCGGACACCACCACCTCGTCTTGTGCAGCGTCGCCTTCAGCGCCAATGTCCACCGCCGCCTTCATGAGGTCGGCAATCTCGCCGCGCAAGGCGTCAACCTCGTTTTTCAAACGCTCACGCACGGCTTCCATGGTCAAGCCGGAGTAATGGCTGTTGAGGAAGTTGGCGGCTTCTAGCAGCTGCGACTGGGTGAACGTGGCCTGCGTGTGAATGATGCGGTTCTGCACCTCTCCCTCCGGCGAGACGATGATCACCAGAACCCGGCGATCGGACAGGCTCAGGAACTCGATGTGGCGAAACACCGAGGCGCGGCGCGGGGCGGTGATGACGCCCACGAACTGCGACAGGCTGGACAGCATGTTGGCCGCATGGCTGATGACGCGGTGCGGCTGGCCTGCTTCGATGCCCGGCGGTGTCGTCATATCGCTCACAGGCGAAAGGCCTTCGCGGCGCACGGTGAGCATGGTGTCGACAAACAGGCGGTACCCGCGTGCTGTGGGGATGCGCCCGGCCGAGGTGTGCGGACTGGCGATCAGGCCGAGCTCTTCCAGATCGCTCATGACGTTGCGGATGGTCGCGGGTGAAAGCTCCATGCCGGCGGCTCGCGCCAGGGTGCGAGAGCCCACGGGCTGGCCGTCGGCGATGTATCGCTCGACAAGGGTTTTGAGCAGCAGCTTCGCGCGGTCGTCCAACATCACTTCATTTTACGGAGAGAGCATTGCCCGGTACCGTTCGCAGTCGAGGGTTTTCGGGCAATCCACCACAGACGGCCTATGTTGTAATTTGTAGATGATCATGCCCCCCGACACACGGTCCAATCCCACCCGATCGGACCGACCCTTGCGCTTCTCGCACGTGGCCATCGTCGGCAAATACCACGCACCCGGGTCGAGAGATGCGGTCGACGAGATCGCGCATTTCCTGCACGACGAAGGCTGTGACGTATCGCTGGAGCAAGAGACTTCGCTCAACACAGGCCTGAACCAATACCCGGCGCTCTCGGTACCCGAGATGGGCCAGCACTGCGATCTGGCTCTGGTGGTGGGCGGCGACGGCACCATGCTGGGCATAGGCCGCCAACTGGCGCGCTACGGCGTGCCGCTGGTGGGCATCAACCAGGGGCGCCTGGGCTTCATCACCGACATCCCTTTTGAAGACTTTCGGGACAAGCTGCGCCCGATCCTGCGCGGCTCGTTCGAGGACGATCCGCGCTCCCTCATGGCCGCCAGCGTGTGGCGCGATGGCCGCTGCGTGTTCGAGGCCACCGCGCTCAACGACGTGGTGGTCAATCGGGGGGGGGCTGCGAGCATGATCGAGCTGCGGGTGGAGGTGGATGGGCATTTCGTGGCCAATCAACGGGCCGACGGTTTGATCATTGCTTCCCCAACCGGCTCCACTGCTTATGCCCTGTCTGCCGGGGGGCCGCTGCTGCACCCGGCCATCGGTGGTTGGCTGATGGTGCCAATCGCGCCGCATACCTTGTCGAACCGGCCTGTGGTGCTTCCCGGGCACAGCGAGATCGCGATGGAGATCGTCTCGGGCAAAGAGGCCAGCGCCAATTTCGACATGCAGTCCTTCACCAGCCTGTTGCACGGCGACCGCATCGTGGTGCGTCGCTCCGAACATGCTTTGCGCCTGTTGCATCCGGTGGGATGGAGTTACTTCGACACCTTGCGCAAGAAGCTGCACTGGAACGAAGGGGTCTGAGGACCCTTCAGAATCCCGCCTGTTCACACCGCCCCATATCCATCATGAGTCTCCGCCGCATCGCCCTGCGCGACTTCGTCATCGTGCAATCCCTCGACCTGGACCTGGACCAGGGCTTTGGTGTACTCACGGGCGAGACTGGTGCGGGCAAATCGATCCTGATCGACGCATTGCAGCTGGCGCTGGGCGCCCGGGCCGAGAGTGGCGTGGTGCGTGAAGGCGCTCTGCGCTGCGAGATCGCTGCCGAGTTCGATGCCCCCGCGTCGCTCACCCCATGGCTGGAAGAACAAGGTTTCCCGGTCGAAGATGGCCTGCTGCTGCGCCGCACGGTCGATACCGAAGGGCGCAGCAGGGCCTGGATCAATGGCAGCGCTGCCACGATGGCACAGCTCAAGGCCCTGGCCGACGGTCTGGTCGATATTCACGGTCAACATGCCTGGCAAAGCCTCACACGCGCAGAGGCGGTGCGCGACCTGCTGGACGCCTACGCCGGGATCGACACCTCCAGCGCCACCCAGGCCTGGGCCCAGTGGCGCCAAAAACGCAAGGCACTGGACAACGCGACCGAAAAGCAGAACACGCTAAAGCAGGAAAGCGAGCGCCTCTCATGGCAGATCGCGGAGCTCGACAAACTCGCGCCTCTGCCCGGCGAATGGGAAGAATTGAATGCACAGCACGGCCGCCTGGCCAACGCGCAAGGTCTGCTGGACGCAGCGCAGGCCGCGGTCACCGCCCTGGACGATGAGGAGTCCAATGCGGCGGCACTGATCCACCGAGCGCTCTCGGCGCTGCAGGCGCAGGCGCACATCGAGCCCCGGTTTGCGGATGCCATCGCCGCGCTGGAAGCCGCACTGGCTCAGGTGCAGGACACCGTACACAACCTGCACCAGTACGCCCGCCACACCGACCAGGACCCCGCCAGCCTGGAGGCGCTGGACCAGCGTCTGGCGCAGTGGGTATCGCTGGCCAGGCGCTACCGCCGCAGTCCCGACGAAGTGGCCGAGGTGCTGGCGCAATGGAAACACGAACTGGCCGCGATCGATCAGGCGCTGGACCTCGAAGCACTGCAACAAGCCGAACGCTCGGCCTGGAAAGCCTTCAACGCCGAGTTGCAAACCATCACCAAGGAACGCCAGAAGGCCGCGCCCAAACTGTCGAAAGCGGTCACGCAGAGCATGCAGGCGCTGGGCATGCAGGGCGGCGTTTTTGAAGTGGCCTTGCAACGCCTCGACGAGCCCCAGGCCCATGGTTGGGAACAGGTCGAATTTCGCGTGGCGGGCCACGCCGGCGCCACGCCCAAGCCGGTGGGCAAGGTGGCCTCGGGCGGTGAGCTCTCTCGCATCGCGCTGGCGATCTCGGTGGTCACCAGCCGGCTGGGGCAAGCGCCCACGCTCATCTTCGACGAGGTGGACTCGGGCATCGGCGGTGCCGTGGCGCACACGGTGGGCCAGTTGCTGCGCCAGCTTGGACAGGACCGCCAGGTGCTCGCCGTGACCCACCTGCCCCAGGTGGCGGCCTGCGCCGACCACCACCTGCTGGTGAGCAAGCAGATGGTCGGGCGACAAACCTTGAGCACAGTGGCACCCATTGAGCACGAAGCCCGCGTGATCGAACTCGCGCGCATGCTCGGCGGCAGCGAAAAATCGGAAATCTCGCTGGCCCACGCCCGCGAACTCCTCTCCGCCTGACCGCTACAACGGCCATGTCCTCAACCAACGAAACCCCCATCCACCTGGTGCTCATCACCGGCATGTCTGGCTCGGGCAAGTCGGTGGCACTTACCGCGCTGGAAGACGTGGGCTTCTACTGCGTGGACAACCTGCCACCCGAGTTGCTCGAATCCTTCATCGAGCTGGAACAAAGCCACAAGGCCAGCAAAGTGGCCATTGCCATGGATGTGCGCAGTGCGGGCTCGCTGCCAGGCCTGCCCAAGCGACTGGCGCAGCTGCAACGCCATGCCCAGCGCCCGGTCAACCTCACCACCGTGTTTCTCGATGCAACCACCGACACGCTGGTGCGCCGGTTTTCGGAGACGCGGCGATCGCACCCGCTTTCACTCAAGCAGTTCAACGACCAGCACCGTGCGCTGACCGAGGCGATCGAGCAGGAACGAGAACTGCTGGCGGAGCTGCGCGACCAGGCACTGGTGCTCGACACCAGCCTGATCCGCCCCACACATCTGCGCAGCCAGATCAAGGACCTGCTGGGCGCCACGCAGGCACCGCTCACGCTGGTGTTCGAATCGTTCGCCTTCAAGCGCGGCATCCCCATGGACGCCGACTTTGTCTTTGATGTGCGCATGCTCGCCAACCCGCACTACGAGCCCGACCTCAAGCCGCTGACCGGGCGCGACGCACCGGTGGCGGCCTACCTGGTTGCGCAGCCCGAGGTTCGGCAGATGGAGCAGCAAATCACCGTGTTCCTGAGTCACTGGCTGCCTCAGATGCTGCGCGACCACCGCAGCTATGTGACCGTGGCCATTGGCTGCACGGGCGGGCAGCACCGGTCGGTTTACCTGGTGGAGCAGCTCGCGCGTGCGTTCGGCCTGGACTGGTCCACGCGCGTGAGGCACCGCGAGGCCGACAGCTGGCCGACACCGCTGGTGCCCGGCGTTTAAGTCCGCGAAAACAGATCGGACACCAGCAAGGCTTGCAACAGCAGCTTCACGGGCGCAGGCAGGCCGTGCTGACCCAGCATCTGGGCATCGACCCATTGACCCTCCGGCAATTCCCCAAGGTTGGGCTGCGACCTGAGTTCCAGCAGCAAGGGGTGTAGCCGCAACTCCCGGTGGGTGAGGCTGTGCGACACCGCGTCCAGCGCGATCAAAGAATCCAGCCAGGCCGGCGGCAGGCCCGCGTGGGCCGCCTGTTCGCTCTCGAACACAGGCGGGCAATACAGGCCTGCCCAGATGCCGCTGGCGGGCCGACGCTGCAGCCAGAAGCGATCCGGTCCATCGACCAGCTTCACGAGCAGCAACCACCAACTTTCATGGCGGCGCTTGAGGGTCCGCGTCTTGACAGGAAACCGCTGCGGCTCACCCGACAGGTAGCCCCTGCAAATGCCATTCATGGGACACTGCCCGCAGGCCGGGCGACTGCGCGTGCACACCGTCGCCCCCAGATCCATCAGCCCCTGCGTGTAGGCCGTAATGTCGTCTGCAGCAGGGTCGATCGGCAACAAGGCCTGCGCCAGGTTCCACAACTCGCGCTGAGGTGCTGCCTGCGCAAGGTCGCCCTCAAACGCGAGCAATCGCGTCAGCACCCTTCGCACATTGCCATCAACGATGGACACGCGTTCGCCAAAACAGAACGATGCGATGGCAGCCGCGGTGGAGGCCCCGATACCGGGCAGCGTTTCAAGCCCCGCGGCTGTTGCAGGAAATTCACCACCGTGGCTGTTCACCACCGCTTGGGCGCAACGGTGCAAGTTGCGCGCACGGCTGTAGTAACCCAGGCCGCTCCACAGGGCCATCACCTCGTCAGTGTGTGCGGCGGCCAGGGCACGGACGTCGGGGAACCGATCCAGGAAACGCGTGTAGTAGCCCAGCACAGTGCTCACCTGGGTCTGCTGCAGCATGACCTCGGACAGCCACACGCGGTAGGGGTCTCGGCTGCCCTGCCAAGGCATGCCGCTGCGCCCGGCGCGGCGTTGCCATTCGATCAGCAGGGGAGCAAAGGTGAAGGGCAGATCGGCGCGCGTGCCGACGACGCCGCTCATGCCGCCAGGGCTTCGGCGGGTTCTTCGTCGGGCGCGGCCAGCAGGTGATCGGTCAGCTCGGCCAGCTTGGCATCGAGCAGGTTGAGCTTGGCCTGGTGAGTCTGCAGTTCGCGAATGCGCTCGTCCAGGCCGCCTGCGGCCTGCTGGATGCGCGAGACCGCTTCAATGCGCCGGGTGAAGTTGCGGCGGCGCTCACGCAACTGGGCATCGAGTTGGGCAGCTGCCGACTTGTTCCACAGTTCCACCTCATTGACCGCCGTGTCGTACACCACCCGCAAGCGGCTCATGAGCGCTCGCGCCAGGCGCTCAGCGAATTCGGGATTCGCCAGCTTGAGCGCATTGCCCAGACTCAGGTATTGCAGGTGGCTTTTCTCGATCAGGTCGAGGTCCTTGACATACTGGGCCAGTTGCGGCGGTGTGGGAGCCTGCAAAGAGAAGCCGTACTCGGCGTTCAGGCTCTTGAAACTGCCTTCCAGCATGGACTGGATATCACCTGCCATGCCATCGGCTTTGGCCATGTCGGCACGCAAGCGGTCAAACGTGTGGTCGTATGCACGGCGCACACCCAGCTTGATGCCCGGCTGCCGAAGCGCCTTGGACAACACCGACACCTCGGATTTGAGGTGCGTGGCGCTCAACATGGCGAAGAGGTCTTTGAGCAGGCGCAGGTGGACCGAACGAACCGCCTGGATCTTGGCGCCACTGGCGTCGAAGTCGGCTTGCTCCTGCTCGATGCGCAGGCGCATTTGTTTGATCACGCTGGCGTTTTTGCCGCGCAACCCGTCCAGCTCTTGAATCTGCTCGACCAGATCGCGCGAGCGGGTGTGCACCATGCGCGTGGTCTCCACCCGCAACGACTGGATGCCTGTGGCCACGGCCGCACTCAGGATCTTGCGGCGCTGGCCCAGCAGGTCCACGCCCAGCGCCGTTTCCAGCTCCATGAGGTTGCTCGCTTCGAGCAGTTTCTTGTCGCGATTGACCTTGGCCAGCAGGCCCTTCTGGGCAGACACCGCCAGCACCTGACGCGGCGAGAGCCCGAGAATCTCGGCAGAGTCGGTGCGCTGAGATGCGATCTGCAGTTGCACTTGCTCGGGCGAGCTCAATGCATCCCACATTGTGTCGATCTTGTTGAGCACGACCAGACGCGACTCCTTGCCCTCGCCCAGCACCGACAGATGCTGACGCCAGATGGTGAGATCGGACTTCGTCACGCCGGTGTCTGCCGCCAGGATGAACACCACCGCCTGCGCCTGGGGCAGCAGGCTCACCGTGAGTTCGGGTTCGGCACCAATCGCATTGAGCCCGGGGGTGTCCAGGATCACCAAGCCTTGCTTGAGCAGCGGATGCGCCATATTGATCAGGGCGTGGCGCCACCTCGGCACCTCCACCGTGCCGTCGGCGGCGACCAGCGGGTTGTCTTCGGGCGCTTCATCGCTCCAGAAACCCAGGCCACGCGCTTCATCCAGGGTGACCCGGCGAACCTCTGCCACTTTTTGAATGGCACGCGCCAACTGCTTGGGATCGTTCACATCCAGATCCACACGCTCCCACTTGTCTGGAGCATTGCGCCAATCCAGCAGCGACAAGGGTTGCAGGCGGGTCTCGATGGGCAACAGGCGAAGGCAAGGGGGCACTTCGGCGTCGTAGCCCAGCTCGGTGGGACACATCGTGGTACGCCCCGCGCTCGCCGGCATGATGCGACGCCCATAGCCGGCAAAAAACACCGCGTTGATCAGCTCGGATTTGCCCCGCGAGAACTCGGCCACGAAGGCCACCATGATCTTGTCGTTCTTGACCTGGGCATGCAGTCCATCCAGACGCTCGCGAATGCCCGGCTCCATCAGGTCATGGTCGGTCAGCCACTCGGCGAGCAGACGCAGACGCAAGGCAAACTGCTTGCGCCAAACACCGTGTTGGTCAAATTCCTGATTGAAACTCATAGGTCTGATGTTGCATCCATCGGTCAATATAGCATCGGGCTCCTGCGCAAAACTGGGCGGCCGACATGCCCGACGGCCGGGTTGGCCTGGCGATCAAATTTTCTGGCAAATGGTGCAAAAAAACGTCGATCGTTGCCCTTGGCGAATGGCCTTGACGGGTGTACCACATACCCTGCAGGGTTGCCCTTCGCGCCCATAGACCATCGCATCCAGCTGGAAGTAGCCCGACTGACCTTCTGCGCTGGAGAAATCGCGCAGCGTGCTGCCGCCCAGCGCCACGGCGCGGGTGAGCACCTGAACGATCGCGGCGTGCAGACGCAAAGCGCGTGGCTTGCTCAGCCGATCGGCTCGCAAGGTCGGGCGGATGCCCGCCAGGAACAAGGCCTCCGATGCATAGATATTGCCAACGCCCACCACGATGTCCCCAGCCAGCAACACCTGCTTGATCGCCGAGCGGCGCAGCTGCAGGGCGCGGTGAAACGCCAAGGGATCAAATCCCGCTTCCAGCGGCTCCACGCCCAGGCTGCCCAGCAGCTTGGCCGCCGGCTCGACGTCCAGCGCAGGTGCATAGACGACTGCGCCAAAACGCCGTGGATCGTGCAGGCGCAACGTTCCCCGGCTGGTCGACAACTCAACATGATCGTGTTTGCCCCGGGAAGGCAGCGCCTGCGCAAACTGCAGGCTGCCCGACATGCCCAGGTGCAGCAGCAGATGGCCCTGGTCAAGGTTGAGCAACAAGTACTTGCCCCGGCGGGTGACCGACTGGACCGACCGCCCTTCCAGCATGGCTGCCTCACAGCCCAGTGGCCAGCGCAAGGGCTTGCCCAGCTCCAGACGCAGGATGGAAGCACCGGCAATGCGGTCGGCAAAGCTGCGCCGGGTGACTTCAACTTCGGGGAGTTCGGGCATGGATCGGTATTTTCTTCAAGGCATCCGGAACGCTTGTGCGGTCTTCCGATCAGACCCCTGCACCCCGAAAACCTTCCATTATCATGACCCGATGAATACCTTGCACCGCATCGCAGGCCCGTCCACCCAGCCTGCAGGCCTCGTGCGCAAGTCGGCGCTGGCCGTCGCCCTGGCCACCTGCTTCTGGGGAGCCTCGGCTCAAACCACCCCGGCAGCGCCTGCGCAAGCGCAAGCCACGGCATCGGACGCCGGGGAGATCGTCAACTCGGCATTGAACGCTCCGCTGTTCTACCAACTGCTGCTGGGTGAACTCAACGTGCGAGCGGGCGAACCCGGAACGGGCTACTCCTTCATCCTGGATGCGGCCCGCAAGCAACGTGATCCGCTTCTTTACCGCCGCGCGGTTGAAGTGGCGCTGCAAGCCCGATCGGGCGAGGCTGCTCTTGCAGCGGCGCGGGCGTGGTCGCAGGAAATTCCCGGCAGCTCCGAAGCCAACCGGTTTGTGCTGCAGATCCTGCTGGCCCTCAACCGCGTCAATGAAACCGGGCCGGTGTTGCAATCCATCCTCAAGGACGTCAGCGCTGCGGAGCGCAACGACACCATCAATGCCGTTCCGCAGACATTTTCCCGCGTGACAGACAAGGCGCAGGCCGCTGCGGTGGTCCGCGAAGCCCTGGGTCCGTACCTCAAGCAACCCGCACACGCAGCCGCTGCATTCACCTCGGTGGGCCGCATGTATCTGGCGCAGGACCAGTTGCCCGAAGCGCTGGTCTCGGCCCGCCTGGGCCACACCGCAGAGCCGGCTTCTCCCTTCCCGGCGCTGCTCGCCCTCGAACTCATGGAACGTGGTGAGCAGGCGGCTGAGCCCATCGTGCATCAACAGCTCGCCGCCAGCAGCATCGCCACATCGGCCGACACCGCCGTCGCCCTGGCTTATGCACGCATTTTGCTGGACACGCAGCGCAACCAGGAAGCGCGTGCTCAGCTTGAAAAACTGACGACACGGCAACCCGATCAGGCCGAACCCTGGCTGCTGCTCGGCTCGTTGCAGCTGCAGGAAAACGCACTGCCGGCCGCCGCGGCGTCGCTGGAAAAGTACATGGCATTGGCCCGGCAGGCGGGTGATGAGCGTTCGGCCAGAGGACTCACGCAGTCTTATTTGATGATGGCGCAGATCGCGGAAAAGCGGCAGGATTTCGCGGCTGCCAACGCCTGGCTGGACCGCATTGAAAACGCCGACGATGTCATGGCCGCACAGATCCGGCGTGCCTCGCTGCTGGCGCGGCAGGGGCGGATGGCCCAGGCTCGCGCCTTGTTGCGCAGCCAGCCCGAGCGCCGCCCCGATGATGCCCGCCTGAAACTGGTGGCTGAAGCGCAGTTGCTGCGCGACTTCAAGGCCTGGAGGGAAGCCTATGAGGTCTATGGCGAAGCGGTGGCCCGCTTCCCCGACGTGGCTGATTTGAGATACGACCAGGCCATGATGGCGGAGAAGGCCGGCAAGCCGGCCGACATGGAAGTGCTGCTGCGCGCCCTGATCGCGGCCAAGCCCGACTTCCACCACGCCTACAACGCACTGGGCTATTCCCTGGCCGAGCGCAATGTGCGTTTGCCCGAGGCCAAGAAGCTGATCGAGAAAGCCGTGGAGCTGGCGCCGGGCGATGCTTACATTCAAGACAGCCTGGGCTGGGTTGAGTTCCGTCTGGGCAACACGGCGCGTGCACTCGACATCCTGCAGGCGGCCTACGGGAAACGTCCCGATCCGGAAATCGCGGCGCACCTGGGCGAGGTGTTGTGGTCACAAGGACAACGAGAACAGGCGCTGAAGATCTGGCGCGAAGGCCTGCTCCTGTCAGCGGACAACGAGACCCTGCAGACCACGCTCAAGCGCCTGCGCGTCAAGCCATGAGGTGGGCAGCGCTGCTGCTCACCGTGGCCCTGCTGTCGGCCTGCGCCACGCCGCAGCGCACCGTTCTGCCCGGTGAGGAGCTCTGGAGTGGCCGTCTGGCAATGACCGTGCAGAGCGATCCACCACAGTCCTTTTCAGCCAACTTCGATCTGCGCGGCACGCCGGCGGCTGGCGAACTGCAGCTCACCACACCTCTGGGCACCTCGCTGGCCACGGTGGTGTGGTCGCCCGGCAGCGCCGAACTGCGCCAGGGTGGCCAGGTCACGCGACGCGGCAGCCTGGACGAACTGACCGCCGAACTCAGCGGCACGCCAGTGCCGGTGGCAGCCCTCTTCGGCTGGCTGCGCGGACAAACAGGCGACGTGCCCGGCTGGCAGGCCGACCTCGCCAGACAACCCGAAGGCCGCATCACGGCACGCCGGCTGTCGCCGCCACCCGCAGCCGAACTTCGGGTTGTCGTGCAACCATGAGCCGGGAGACATGCTTGCGGCGCTTGCTCGACGTGCCGGCACCCGCCAAGCTCAACCTGTTTCTGCACATCACCGGGCGGCGCGACGACGGTTACCACCTGCTGCAATCCATCTTCATGCTGATCGACTGGTGCGACCGCCTCCACTTTGAACGGCGATCGAACGGCGCCATCAGCCGGGAAGACCTCACGCCAATGACCCTGCCGGCTGACGACCTCTCGGTGCGTGCGGCCAGGGCCCTGCAAGCCGCCACCGGCTGCGCCCACGGCGTGCACATCGGCCTGGAGAAACACCTGCCCGCCGAAGCCGGCATGGGCGGTGGATCGTCGGATGCCGCCACGACATTGCTGGCGCTCAACCGCCTCTGGGGCCTGGGATTGAATCGCCACCAGCTCGCCACCATCGGCTTGAAGCTGGGCGCCGACGTGCCTTTTTTCATCGGCGGGCACCATGCCTGGGTCGAGGGCGTGGGCGAGCAACTCACGCCCGTGCAACTTCCCAAGGCTCGGTTTGTGGTGGTCAAACCGCCGGGCGGCGCAGCGACACAGCGCATCTTCAACGCGCCCGAACTCAAACGCGACACAAAAACTGCTACAATCCAAGGCTTTGCTGCAAACGACTCGCGAGAAGATGCCCAAGCGATTGGGGTGGTCGAATCCCAGAAAATTCTGGCTTTCGGACACAACGATCTTCAACCCGTGGCGCAGGCGCTGTGTCCCGATGTGGGGCACTGCATTCAGTGGTTGCAAGACCAGGGTTTGCAGGGGCGCATGACCGGATCGGGCACGGCGGTGTTTGCGCAGATGCCGCAGGCCATGCAACTGACCACCGCCCCGAGCGACTGGACGGTTCGTGAATGCAGCAACATGGATGTCCATCCATTGCTCGACTGGTGCTCCGATTAGAATCGGCAAGCGTTCAGCCCAGGCAGTGGTTGCGCAACCTGCGACAAGGTTTTTTCGGTGGTTTGTCCGGCTTCACGCTGAACAGATCTCCTGCGTAGGGGAGTCGCCAAGTTGGTAAAGGCACTGGATTTTGATTCCAGCATGCGAGGGTTCGAGTCCTTCCTCCCCTGCCACCCGGTTTTCATCACATCACGTACCCATCCGGCCGTTCCACGAACGGCCATTTTTTGACGGCGATCCTTTTGGGCCGTCGCTCAAACAGCTGGGAACCCCATGCAAGTTCAGCCGCCCGATTTCATGATCTTCACCGGCAACGCCAATCCGGTGTTGGCCGCGGAGATCGCACAGCATCTGGGCACCCAGCTCGGTGCGGCCAACGTGGGTCGCTTCTCCGACGGTGAAGTCACGGTAGAGATCACGCAAAACGTGCGCGCACGCCACGTGTTCGTGATCCAGTCCACTTGCTCGCCGACCAACGAGAACCTGATGGAACTCATCATCATGGTCGACGCGCTCAAGCGTGCATCGGCCGTGAGCATCTCCGCCGTCATCCCCTATTTCGGCTATGCCCGCCAGGACCGCCGCCCGCGCTCCGGCCGCGTGCCGATCTCGGCCAAGGTCGTGGCCAACATGCTGACCGCCGTGGGTGTGAACCGCGTGCTGACCATGGATCTTCACGCCGACCAGATCCAGGGCTTCTTCGACATCCCGGTGGACAACATCTACGCCTCGCCCGTGCTGCTAGGCGACCTGCGTCAGAAAAATTACCCCGACTTGCTGGTGGTCTCGCCCGACGTGGGTGGCGTGGTGCGCGCCCGCGCGCTGGCCAAGCAGCTCAACTGCGACATGGCCATCATCGACAAACGCCGGCCCAAGGCCAACGTGTCGGAAGTCATGCACGTGATCGGCGACATCGATGGCCGCAACTGCGTGATCATGGACGACATGATCGACACCGCCGGCACGCTGGTCAAAGCGGCCGAGGTGCTCAAGGAGCGCGGCGCCAAACACGTTTACGCGTATTGCACGCACCCGATCTTCTCTGGCCCTGCCATCGAACGCATCGCCAAGGGCAGTGCCCTCGACGAGGTGGTGGTCACCAACACGATTCCCCTGTCGCAAGCCGCCCAGGCTTGCGCCAAGATCCGCCAACTTTCCGTGGCACCGCTGATGGCTGAGACCATCGCGCGCATTGCCTCGGGTGAGTCGGTGATGAGTTTGTTTGCCGATCAGGACAACCTCTTCTAAGAGGCACTGAAGGCAGCAAAAGCGGGTGGCCTCCATGGTGGGGGTCGCTCTTTTGAAACAGAGGCGTTCTGGTCGCGGAACCCCTCCTCAGGAGAAATGTATGCAATTCGTCGCTTTTGAGCGCGCCAAGCAGGGTACGGGTGCGAGCCGCCGTCTCCGCAACACCGGCCGCACGCCCGGTATCGTCTTTGGTGGTGAAACACCCGCCGCCACGATCGAACTCGATCACAACGCCCTGTGGCATGCGCTGAAGAAGGAAACCTTCCACTCGTCGATCCTCGACATGGAAGTCGCCGGCACCGTACAAAAAGTGCTGTTGCGCGATGTGCAGTACCACCCCTACAAGCCGCTCGTGCTGCACGTGGACTTCCAGCGCGTGGACGACAAGACCCGTCTGCACAAGAAAGTGCCGCTGCACTTCATCAACGAAGAAAACGCGCCTGCGGTCAAGACCGACAAGTGCGTGATCAACCACGTGATGACCGAGATCGAAATCGAGTGCCTGGCCACCCAGTTGCCCGAGAACATCACGGTTGACCTGGGCGAAGTCGTCAAGGGCGGCACCGTCCACACGGGCGACATCAAGCTGCCCAAGGGCATCAAGCTCGTCATGCACGGCCGCAAGAATCTGACCATCGCCACCGTGGTGGAGCCGGTTGAAGAAGTCGTGGCCGCTCCCGTGGCCGCTGCTGCCGACGACAAAAAAGGCGCCAAAGGCAAGAAGAAATAATCTGTCCCCGGACCGATGACCTTCTCAAAACGGCCCGCTCACGCGGGCCGTTTTGCTTTCAGCTCCCACACCTGTCGATAATCCGACCCCATGATCAAACTCATCGCCGGCCTGGGCAATCCGGGTCCGGAATACGAACACACGCGCCACAACGCCGGCTTCTGGTGGGTGGACGAGGCCGCGCGCCTGCTCAAGACCTCGCTGCAGATGGAGCGTGGACATTTCGGACTGGTGGCGCGCGCCAATGTTCAAGGCCAGAGTGTCTGGCTGGTCGAGCCGCAGACCTTCATGAACCTCTCGGGAAAATCGGTGGCGTCGGTGGCACGTTTTTTCAAAATTGCACCCGAAGAAGTGCTGGTGGTTCACGACGAGCTGGACTTGCCGCCAGGAGAAGTCAAACTCAAGAAGGGGGGCGGGTATGCCGGTCACAACGGGCTTCGTGACATCCACGCCCAGCTCGGCAGCGCCGACTACTGGCGCCTGCGGGTGGGCATTGGCCACCCGGGCAACAAGAACGAAGTGGCGAACTGGGTGTTGAAGAAGCCGTCACCCGACGACCGCATTGCGATCGCCCAGGCGCTGGACCGCAGCCTCAAGGCCTTGCCACATTTGATCGCAGGGGAAATGGACAAGGCCACAGGGCTCATCCACACCAGCAAGCCGCCGCGACCCAAACCGCCCCGGCCGGCGAAGGCAGATCAGGTACCCGCCGAAGGCGCGTCACCAGCAGCCGACAAAGGCTGACCGGCCTTTTGCAGACGCTGGTATTTCTGCCAGAGCGTCTCGCGCGATTCGATGTGGTCGGGGTGGATGGGAATGCAGCTCACCGGGCAGACCTGCACACACTGCGGCTCGTCAAAATGGCCCACGCATTCGGTGCAACGCGCAGGATCGATCTCGTAGATTTCCTCGCCCATGTAAATGGCCTGGTTCGGGCATTCGGGTTCGCACACATCGCAGTTGATGCATTCGTCGGTGATCAGCAGGGCCATGGTGGTCGCTCCCGGTTCAGGCCCGCAGCGGCGCCGGCTTGAGGTTTGCGCCCACGTTGGCGTTCACCATCTGCGACACGTCGCCGCCCAGCTGCGAAATTTCACGAACCAGGGTGCTGGAAATGCACTGCAACTCGGCCTGCGGCAGCAGGAACACCGTTTCCACCGCCGGGTTGAGCTTGCGGTTCATCGCCGCCATCTGGGCCTCGTAGTCGAAGTCGGTGAGATTGCGGATGCCACGCACCACAGCGCAGGCGCCTTGCTGGCGGCAGAAGTCCATGATGAGACCGTCGAACGGCAGCACACGCACCAGACCAGGCAAACGCGACGCGGCCTCGGCCGCCATGTCCAGACGCTGCTGCAAGGCAAAGCGGGTCTTCTTGTGGTGCGCGATGGCCACTGCGATGACCACCTCGTCAAACAAGAGCGCGGCACGGCGCGCCACATCTTCATGACCGAGCGTGAGCGGGTCGAAGGTGCCGCTGTACACCGCCACGCGGGGCTGTTTCGATGGCACGGAAAGGTCGGAACTCATGGCCGGAATTATGCGCGCGGGGCTGTCAGCGCCCGCTCACTGCGCGGGCAATGGCCGCAACAGGTGAAAGGCCACCGCGCCCGCCTTGCCTTGGCGGTGCACCTGCAGACCCAGCGTCGCCAGTTCATCGTCGAGCCAAGGGCGCGGGGCCTCCAGGTACACGAGGCCATCGGCGCCGATGGCCTGCCGCGCGGCGGCCAGCGCGGAGAGCACCAGGGTTTCGTTCTGCGCGTCGGCGAATGGCGGGTCGAGAAACACCACGTCAAAGCCCTGCCCGGCGCGCTGGCGCAACGCGGCCACACCGTCACCGCGCTCCACGCGCACGGCGGTTGCCTTGAGTTTGGTCACGGTGCGGCTGAGGTTGGCGAGCAAGGCGCTGTCCTGCTCCACCAGCACCACCTCCACCGCGCCGCGCGAGGCGGCTTCAAGGCCCAGCGCGCCGGTACCGGCAAAGGCGTCCACGCAGCGCAGACCGGTGAGGTCCTGCCCCAGCCAGTTGAACAAGGTCTCGCGCACGCGCGAGGGCGTGGGGCGCAGGCCAGGACGGTCGGCCACCGGCAGCAGGGTGCGTTTCCAGAGGCCGCCGATGATGCGGATTTCGTGCGGGGCACTGGCCGCAGCGCGTGCCGCGGAGACAGGAGGTTTTTTCATGCCACCGAGCTTACGCGACCCGAACGCGCAGGCGTTCAGGGCTGGGCGCCGACCACGACGGTGACCATGCGGTCCGGCTGCAACACCCGCGCAAACGAGCGCCGGATGTCGGCCACGCTCACGCGCTCAATCTGCTGGGTCCAGGTGTCCAGATAATCCAGCGGCAGGCCGCTCCAACCGATGTTGGCCACGTTGTCGAGCAGCTTGCGGTTGCTGTCGATGCGCAGCGAAAAGCCGTTCACCAGAAACGCCTTGGCCGCCTTGAGTTCGTCCTCGGTCGGCCCTTGCTCGACGAACTGCTTCACCACGTTGCGCGACACCTCCACGGCTTGTGCGGCCTGGTCGGGACGCGTGGTGAGGCCGATCTGGAAAGCCCCCGCGTGACGACCGGGCGCGAAGTAGCTGGACACGCTGTAACTCAGGCCGCGCTTCTCGCGCACCTCGGTGGTCAGCCGCGACACGAAGCCGCCGCCACCCAGGATGTAGTTGCCCACGAACAGCGGGAAGAAGTCGGGGTCGTTGCGGGCGATGCCGGGCTGGCCAATCGACACCTGGGCTTGGGCGGCGGCAAACGGCAGGCGCTCGTCGATCGCGCGCTCCAGGGGCTGCACCGGCGCCACAGCGGGCAAAGGTTCGCAACCGCGCGACGTCAGTGGCGCCATGAACTGGCCCACCATGGCGTCGGCCTGAGCGCGGTCGATCGCGCCCACCAGCGTCACCTGTGCGCGGCAGGCCACCACATGGCGGCGGTAGAAGGCTTGCATGTCGACCACGTTGATCGCATTGAAGGTGGCGGCATCGGGCTGGAAACCATACGGATGCGTACCGTAGACCGCGCGCGCAAAGGCGCGGCCGGCCTGCGTGCCGGGGCGGTTTTCGGCTTCCTTGAGCGACGCCAGCAGGCGCTCGCGGTCGCGCTGCCACACGGCTTGTGGCCAGGCGGGCGCGCCGATCTGGCGGGCGGCCAGGGCCACGGCGCGCTGCAGCAGATCGGGCTCGGTCAGCGTTCGCAGAGACAGGGTGAAGCGGTCGGCGCTGGCCTGGGCGCCAAACTGAGCGCCGAGGTCCACCCAGGCTTCGCTGAGCTGGTTCTCGTCCAGCGCGGGCAGGCCCGGCTGCGCGGCCACGCCGTCGGACAGCAGGCCCGCCGTCGCGCCGGCCAGTCCGGCCTGGGCCGGTGGGTCGCGCCGACTGCCACCATCGAAGTCGAGTTGCACATCCAGCATGGGGATGGACGGGCTGGACACCAGGTAGACACGCGCGCCGCTGGCATGGATCCAGTGCTCGATGGGAATGGCCGCCTGGGCGGCGCCGGACAGGCCAGCGAGCAAGACCGCCGACACGGCGACACAGCGGATGGATGGTTTCAGAAATACCCTCATTTCTGGTTCCCCTCAGGCACCAGCACCGCGGTGGTGAGCTGCTCTTCGGCGAAATAGCGCTGAGCCACCGACTGCACCTGCGCGGCCGTCACCGCGCGCAGCCGCCCCATCAGGCGGTCTCCCGTGTGGATGTCCAGGCCATTGACCCAGTAGCTGCCGAGTTCCTGCGCCTGGTTGAAGACCGAGTCGAGTTTGTAGACCTCACCCGCCGTCCACTGCGTCTTGACGCGACGCAGCTCGGCCTCGCTGATGCCTTCGCGCGCGACACGCTGCACCTCGGACTTCAGCGCGGCGGCGGCCATGTCTGCGCTCACGCCGCGGGCCGGTACCGCGCTGAGCGAAAAAAGCTGCGGGCCGCGGCCCATGAGGCCGTAGGACGCGCCCGCACTGTCGGCAATGCGTTTGCCACCCGTGCCCTGGCCCTGCACCAGAGCGCGGTCAAGCCGGGCGCCGGCGTAACCATCGAGCACGGCTGCGAGCACCGTCAGGGCCAGCGCGTCCTGGCTGGCCGCATCTTGCTCGGCGGCACCGCTCCAGCGCGGCACCTTGTAGGCCAAGGCCACCACAGCCTGATCGGCCACGGCGCGGTACTCCATGCGACGCGGGCCCGCCTGGGGCGGCTCTTCGCGCGGCTTGCGTGCGGGCACGGCCCGGGCCGCAATGGGACCGAAGTATTTCTCGGCCAGCGCTCGGGTCTGGGCCACGTCCACGTCACCCGCGATCACCACGGCAGCGTTGGCCGGGGTATACCAGCGCTGGTGGAACTCGCGCGCGTCCGCGGGTGTCATCGACTCGATGTCGTTCATCCAGCCAATGATGGGCCGACGGTACGGACTGGCCTGGTAGACCATCGCGTTCATCGCTTCAAACATGCGCGCGCGCGGTGACTCTTCGGTGCGCTGGCGGCGTTCCTCCTTCACCACCTCGATCTCGCGCTTGAACTCGTCGTCGCTCCACTGGTTGCGCGCGAAGCGGTCGGCTTCGAGCTTCATCACGGCCTCCAGCGCCTGCGCTGGCACCTGCTGGTGGTAGGCCGTGGCGTCGCGGCTGGTGAAGGCGTTGTCGCGCCCGCCCAAGGCCGCGATGCGGCGCGAAAACTCACCCGGCTTGAGGTCGGGTGTGCCTTTGAACATCATGTGTTCGAGCACATGGGCCACGCCCGAGGTGCCATCAACCTCGTCGATGGAGCCCACCCGCACCCACAACATGTGGGCCACGGTGGGGGCGCGCCGGTCGGGCCGCACGATCAGCGTCATGCCGTTGGAGAGCGTGAAGCTCTGGGCCACCGGGGCAGGAGAAGCAGGGGTTGGGGTCTGTGCAAACGACCCGAAGGCCGTGAAAGCCAGTGCGATGGACAGTGCGCCACGGCGCAAGTCAGGCAGGTTCGGAGTGCGTTTCATAGAATGCAATGGATTCTAGAGATGGACAAATGTTCTCGTTCTTTCGCAAAAAAGCCCCCACTGCGCCCTCACCGGCCACCCCCACGACCTCCGCAGCCCCCCCTGCGGTGGCCCCTGCCGTCGAACTGGCGCAGCAGCCACCCACCGCCGCACCCGTGCGCCAGGGCTGGCTGGACAAGCTCAAGAACGGTCTGCGCAAGACCGGATCGAGCATCACCACGGTCTTCACCGGCACCCAGATCGACGATGCCCTGTACGAAGAGCTCGAAGCCGCGCTGCTGATGGCCGACACCGGCGTGAAGGCCACCACCCACCTGCTGGCCGATCTCAAGCGCCGGGTCAAGGAGAACAAGACCACCGATCCCGCCGCCGTCAAGGGTCTGCTGGCCGATGCCATCACCGAGTTGCTGACCCCGTTGCAGAAGCCGCTGGTGATTGGCGAGCACAAGCCCACCGTGATCATGGTGGCCGGCGTCAACGGCGCCGGCAAGACCACTTCCATCGGCAAGCTCACGCGCCACCTGGCGCAAAGCGGCGCCAGCGTGCTGCTGGCCGCCGCCGACACCTTTCGCGCTGCCGCGCGCGAACAGCTCGCGGTGTGGGCCGACCGGAACACGGTGGAGATCATCACGCAGCAGGGCGGCGACCCGGCCGCGGTGAGCTTTGATGCCGTGACCGCCGGGCGCGCACGCGGACGCGACGTGGTGCTGGTGGACACCGCCGGGCGCCTGCCGACCCAGCTGCATCTGATGGAAGAGCTGCGCAAGATCAAACGCGTGGTGCAGAAGGCCGATCCGACCGCGCCCCATGAAGTCTTGCTCGTCATCGATGGCAACACCGGCCAGAACGCGCTGATGCAGGTGAGGGCTTTCGACGAGGCGCTGGGCCTCACGGGTCTGGTCATCACCAAGCTCGACGGCACGGCCAAGGGTGGCGTGATCTGTGCGATCGCACGCGAAAAGCCTGTGCCGATCTACTTCATCGGCGTGGGTGAAAAGCTGGAAGACCTGGAAACCTTCAACGCGCGTGAATTTGCGCAGGCGCTGCTGTCCTGAACGCTCAGTTCTCGTTGTCCGAGTAGTTGCGCCACTGGCCCATGGCGTTGCGCATGGTGAGCAGCTGACGTTCAAAGCGCGGACAGGCCTGGCACATGGCCAGGTGAAGCCGCAGCGCCATGCGCTCGACCAGCGGCAGGGCGCGGTCTTCGCGGGCGATGAGCAACGCGGAAACCTCCTTGCAGGTGCGGCGCAGCGGGTAGATGGGCTTCATGGCGTTCTCGGGCGTGCAAACCAGTTGAGTTCCAGACATTCTCGCAACCTCAGCCGGGCGCGGTGCAGTTGAACGTAGAGGTTCGTCGGGGTCAGCGACAGTTCCTTACAGATCTCCTCGCTGGAGAGCTCCAGCCACTCACGCATGAGGAACAGGCGCCCCTGCACGGGGGGCAGCTTGTCGGTGCAAGCCTCCAGCACCTCGAAGAACTGCCGGCTGTTCAGCTCCTGTTCCGGGTTGCCCCATTCAGCAGGTTTCTCGGCAAAGTGTCCATCGGCCTTGAAGGCCATGTGCTCCAGCGGGTCGGCACCCTCGTCGTCGTCGCTGCTGGACAGACACACCTCGCGGCTGTTCTGCCGAATCGCATCAATGATCTTGTGCTTGAGGATGCCGACCAGCCAGGTCTTGAGCTGGGAACGCTGCTCGAAGCCTTGCGGGCGCGAGATCGCGGCCAGCAGGGTTTCCGACACCGCGTCTTCGGCCCAGGCGTCGTTGCGCAGCTGCAGGCGCGCGAATTTGAGCAGGTACACGCGCAGATCCGCCACTTGATGCTCGAATGAAGGCGTGATGGGCTGCGACATGGGGGCCGAGTGTAATGAAAGCAGCGGGGTGGCGACGAAAGGGCTAACAGGAGATTCCCATGTCCATGGTCCCCGCCCGTTTCACCCAGCGTTTCCAAACTTTGCTGATCGCCGCCTCCTTGAGCCCGCTGACGCTCATGGCCCAAACCTTTCCTCCACCTGAAGCGCAACCGGCGCTGCGCGGCAGCACGCTTGAGGGAAAGGCCTTTGACCTGCAGGCTCTGCGCGGCAAGGTGGTGATGGTGGTGTTCTGGTCGACCGACTGCGCGGTCTGCCGCGACAAGATGCCCGAACTGCGCGCCAATGTGAAAGGCTGGATGGGCCAGCCGTTTCAACTCATCAGCGTGAGCACCGACCGCCAGCGCAGCAGCGCCGAGTCCTACACCCAACTGATCAACATCACAGTGCCGGCCAACCAGCGCTTCACCACGCTGTGGAGCAGGGATGTGCGGTACCACGACACCTTCGGGCCCACCGGTCACCTGCCCGCCGCCTTCCTGCTGGACAAGAGCGGTCGGCTGGTGGAGCAGTACCACGGCCGCATTCCGGCCGAGGCCTGGGACCGCATCGCCGACCTGCTCTGAAAAATTTTTTCAAGGCTGCGTAAGAAAGCCGCCCACCGCCAGACCAATCCCCAACCTGCTGACGATGCCTACGCGAGAGCACCGCACGGCAGCAGGTTGTCCTTCAACCTTGTTCCACCTTTTCAGGAGCTTCCCATGAACCAACGCACCATGATCGCCGCCGCCGCCACCTCGCTGATGTCGCTGGCCTTGCTGTCATCCCCAGCCTTCGCACAGACCGCTGCCAAAGAAAAGTGCTTCGGCATTGCCAAGGCTGGCCAGAATGATTGCGCCAGCGTCAGCGGCGTGCATTCTTGCGCCGGTCAGGCCAAGGTCGACAACGACAAGGGCGAATGGAAATACGTGGCCACCGGCACCTGCAAGCAAATGGGTGGTCTCAGTCTCGACCAGGCCAAGATGGAAAAGAAGTCCTGATCGACATCCTCGTTTTCAGGACATCCCCATGACCGCCGCCGACCCTTCGCTGCCGACCCGCCCGGTCGCGCCCGTGGGCATCGGCTGGCGGCACCCCCATTACGCCGAGCTGCTGCGGCGGCGGCCGGCACTGGACTTCATCGAGGTCCATTCCGAAAACTTCCTGGCCCCCGGAGGTGCTGCGCGCGCGGTGCTGCGCCAGGGGCGCGAGTCCTACCCCGTCAGCCTGCACGGCGTGGGCCTGTCGCTCGGCTCGGCCGCCGGCATTGACGAGGTGCACCTCGATCAGCTCGCGGCGCTCGTGGCCGAGATCGAGCCCGTGCGCGTGAGCGACCACGCCTGCTTTGCGCGCGGCCCGCTGTCGCAGCAGCCCGGGCAATCGGTGCATGCCTGCGACTTGCTGCCGCCCCCCTTCACCCGCGAAGCACTGGACACGATGTGCGCCAACGTGCAACGTGTTCAGGACCGCCTGCGCCGACCAATCGCGGTGGAAAACCTGTCTGCCTACGTGCGCTGGCAGGCCAACGAATTCGACGAGCCCACCTTCCTCAACACACTCGCACAACGCACCGGTTGCGGCCTGCTGGTGGACGTGAACAACCTACTCGTCAACGCCCTCAACGACCACCTGCAAGACGGATCGATCGATCCGCTCGCACAGTGCAGGCGCTGGCTCGACGCCATCCATCCCGGGGTGGCGGCCGAACTGCACCTGGCTGGCCACGTGCACTGCGGCGACATCGTGATCGACGACCATGGCAGCCGCGTGGTGCCCGAGGTGTGGGCGCTGTACCGCCACGCACTGGTGCGTTTTGACGCCGTGCCCACACTGATCGAATGGGACACCGGCCTGCCCGACCTGGCGGTGCTGCTTGACGAGGTGGATATCGCGCGAGCACAGGCACGGCAGGCCATGAAGCTGGACATGGTGGCCGCATGAATGCACTGGCCGTGCAGCAACAAACCCTGCTTGACGGGCTGTTCGCCCGGCCCGGCAGCGCGGGCTGCACCCGTGCCCTGCAGCAACTCCATGCGCTGCTCAAACCCCAGGCCGCGCGGGGCCTCATGGCCTACCGGGCCAACAGCCACGACCTCGCCGAACGCAGCCTGCACGCGGCCTACCCCGTGATCGCGCAACTCATCGGCATCGACAACTTCAACGCACTGGCTCGCGACCTCTGGCACAGCCACCCGCCGCAATGCGGTGATCTGGCGCACTGGGGCGACACCCTGCCCGCCTTTCTGGCGGCCAACGACCAACTGCGGGAACTGCCTTACCTGCCCGACGTGGCCCGCGTGGAGTGGGCGCTGCACCGAGCCGCCGGTGCGCCGGACGCGGACACCGATCTGCCGAGCTTTGCGCGGCTGTCCATCGACGACCCGAGCACCCTCACCCTGACCCTGGCACCCGGCACGGCGCTCATCACCAGCCCCTGGCCGGTGGCCAGCCTGATCACCGCGCACACCGAGGGCCAGCCCGGCATGGACGGCGTGGGCCAGCAGCTGCGCAGCCGCGTGGGCGAGACCGCCCTGGTCTGGCGACAAGGCTTTCGGCCTTGTGTGGCGCTGTGTCCGCCTCACGCCGCTGGCGTGCTGCAGGCCTTGCTCGCTGCAGAGGCCTTGCCCGACGCCCTCGCGCGTGCCGGCACCGATTTCGATTTTTCCGCCTGGCTCACCCAAGCCGTTCACAGCGGCGTGGTGACTGGCGTGGTCAGTGCATCTATCCAGCCCCAACCTCACGAGGAATCCCCATGAACCCACCCACCCTGCTGCAGCGTGGCCTCTCGCTGTGGTCCATCGTCACCAACACACTGGACGGTGCGCGTCCCCTGGCCGCACTCGCCACGCGCGCCTACCTCGCCCAGGCGTTCTTTCTCTCGGGCCTGACCAAGCTGCGCGACTGGGAGACCACCCTCCTGCTGTTCACCGAGGAATACAAGGTGCCCCTGTTAACCCCTCAGCTCGCCGCCATCTCGGGCACAGCGGGCGAGCTGGTGCTGCCGGTCCTGCTGCTGCTGGGTCTGGCCGGCCGCTTCTCGGCGCTGGGTCTGTCGGTGGTGAACGTGGTGGCCGTCCTCAGCCTGGCCGACATCGCACCCGCCGCGCTGCAGCAGCACATCACCTGGGGTGTGCTGCTGGCCACGCTGGCCTTGTACGGCGTGGGCAAGTGGTCGATCGATGCCCTGTGGCTCGGTCCGCGGCTCAACCGCACGGCTGCAACGGGCATGGCATTGAACTAAGCTGCAGCGCTGAACTTGCCATTGCCGGAGAAACCGACTTGCCTCAACACTTCGCCGCTGTCCTCTTTTCCCGCCGTCAACTGCTGTTGGCCGCCGCCAGCGCATCCCTGCAGCCGGCCTGGGCCCAGTCGAACTGGTCGGCCATCGAGCAGAAGGCGCGCGGCCAGACCGTGTTCTGGAACGCCTGGGCCGGCAGCGAGCAGGTCAACGCCTACCTGCGCTGGGTGGCGCAGCAGGTGCAGGCCACACACGGCATCCAACTGCAACACGTGAAGATCACGGACACGGCCGATGTGGTCAAGCGCGTGCGTGCTGAAAAAGCTGCGGGTCGCACGGCCACGGAGGGCACGGTCGATCTGGTGTGGATCAACGGAGAGAACTTTGCCGTCATGAAGCGCGAGGGCCTGCTGTTTGGCCCCTGGGCCGAAAGCCTGCCCCACTTCCGCTGGGTCGACGTGGAAGGCAAGCCCACCACGCTGACCGATTTTTCCGTGCCCACCGAGGGCATGGAGTCGCCCTGGGGCATGGCGCAATTCACCCTGTTTGCCGACAGCAAACGCCTGCCGCAGTTGCCGCAAAACATGCAGGCCGTGCTGACGCTGGCCCGCGCCCAGCCAGGGCGCATCACCCACCCGCGCCTGCCCGACTTTCACGGCACCACCTTCGTCAAGCAGGCCCTGGTTGAATTCGCGCCCGATGCGAAAGCGCTCGCGCGGCCGGTGACCGACGCAGCCTTCGCCACGCAGACCGCCCAGCTGTGGCCTTTTCTCGATGCGCTGCGCCCGCACCTGTGGCGCGCGGGCCAACAGTTTCCGCAGAACGCCGCCGCTGTGCGCCAGATGATGGCCGACGGTGAACTGCTGCTGGCCCTGACCTTCAACCCCAATGAAGCGGCCAACGAGATCGCCGCCAGGCGCCTGCCCGCCACCGTGGTGAGCTGGCAGTTTGAAAAAGGCACGATCGGCAACACGCACTTTGTGGCCATTCCGTACAACGCACGCGCCAAGGCCGGCGCGCAGGTGGTGGCCAACTTCCTGCTCTCGCCAGCCGCCCAGGCGCGCAAGGCCGACATCGCCCACTGGGGCGACCCGACCGTGCTCGATGTGCCGCGCCTGTCCCCCGCGGATCGTGCGCTGTTCCAGACCGGCCAACTGCCCGGCCTGGTGAGCAAGGGCGCACCCACGCTGCCCGAGCCCCACGCCTCGTGGGTCGCGCCGCTGGAGAAGGAGTGGGCGCGCCGCTACGGCGTGTGAGCGCCTTGCCACACCACGCCTCGCTCCGCCGCCTCGGTGCCGTCGCCCTGCTGGCGCTGGCGGCCGTGCCGCTGCTGTGGACCGCACTGGAAGCGTTGCGCAGCGGCAGCCACCCGGCCGCCTGGCGCAGCCTGGCGCAAGACCCGACGCTGATTCCCGCCCTGCTGCTCACGTTGTGGACCGGCCTGGCCTCCACCTTGCTGGCGTGGTGGGGCGCGGCCGCGCTGCTGGCGCGTGGCTTCGTGCGCTTTCGCCTGGCGCGCCTGCTGCGCGGACTGCCGCTGATGCTGGCCACGCCCCACGCCGCGCTGGCCATCGGCCTGCTCTTTCTGCTGGCACCCAGCGGCTGGCTGCTGCGCGCGCTCTCGCCCTGGCTCACCGGCTTTGACAGCCCGCCGCCCTGGCTCACCACGCAAGATCCCTGGGGCCTGGGTCTGATCGCTGCTTTGGTGGTCAAGGAGATTCCGTTTTTGCTCTGGACCGCCGCCACGCAACTCCAGCGCGACGACGTGCGCCAGCGCTGGCGCACCGAGCACGCACTGGCGCAAACCCTGGGCTATGCGCCACGCCGCGCCTTCTGGCTGGTGCTGTGGCCGCAGCTCGCCACCCGCTTGCGCTGGCCCTTGCTCGCGGTGCTGGCCTACGGACTCACCGGGGTCGACATGGCGCTCGTCATCGGCCCGGCCACCCCGCCCACGCTGGCCGTGCTGGCCTGGCAGTGGCTGCAGGACGCCGACCCCGCCAACCACACACAAGGTGCGGCCGCCGGCGTGTTGCTCGCGCTGATGGTGTTGGCCTGCAGCGCGCTGTGGCTGGGCCTGCAGCGGCTGCAACGCAAGGCGCTGGCGCATGGCCACGGCGTGCGTGGCTCCAGCGAGCAAGCACCGGGCCGTGACATCGGCCTGTGGCTGCTGGCGGGTGTGTACGCCACCGTGCTGCTGGCACTCGCCGTGGGCAGCGTCAGCGGCGTGTGGGCCTTTCCAGCGGTGTGGCCCCAAAGTTTCACCACCACCGCCTGGCAGCAGGTCGCGCAGAGCAGCGGCACCGTGTTCACCACGCTGTGGCTGGCCACCGGCAGCAGCGTCGTCGCACTGATGTGGAGCGTGGCCTGGCTGGAACTGGCACCGCGCCGTTGGGACGAAACGCTGCGCCCGCTGCTTTACTTGCCGCTGGTGCTGCCCGCCGTGTTGTGGGTGGTGGGGCTGTACGGCGTGGGCCTGCAATGGCGGCTGGAAGGCCAGGCCAGCGGCCTGTTGATCGCCCACACGCTCATGGCGCTGCCTTATGTGCTGCTCTCGCTCAGCCCGGCCTACCTCGGGTTCGATCCGCGCTACGCGCAGCTCACCGCGAGTCTGGGCCGCTCGGAACGGGCCTTCCTGCTGCGCGTGAAATGGCCACTGCTCAAGCGCTCGCTGGCCTCGGCCGCAGCCGTGGGATTTGCGGTCAGCGTGGCGCAGTACCTGCCCACGCTGTACATGGGCGCGGGGCGTTTTGCCAGCGTCACCACCGAAGCCGTCACACTGGCCTCGGGCGGGCAGCGTTCGCTCACCAGCGCCTACGCCGGCCTGCAGCTCGCCTTGCCGATGCTGGCCTTTGCGCTGGCCGCCTGGCTGGGCCGTCCCCGCCGATTCACCAACGCCGCTGCATGACCCTCTCCGTTCACATCCGCCGCCTCGCCACCCGGGACCACACGCTGCTGCAAGACCTGCACATCGAGGTGGCGCCGGGCCGCATCCTCACGCTCATGGGGCCCAGTGGCAGCGGCAAAAGCTCGGTGCTCGCCGCCATCGCCGGCACGCTGCACAGCGTGGCCGAGGGCAGCGAAGCCCTGCGCTTCGAAGGCACAGTGCAGCTGGGCGGGCGCGACCTCACGCGCTTGCCCACCGCACAGCGCGGCATCGGCCTGCTGTTTCAAGACGACCTGCTGTTCGCCCACATGACGGTGGCCGAAAACCTGCTGTTCGCCGTGCCCGCCGGCCCCAGACGCGAGCGCCTGGCCGAGGTGGAACGTGCGCTGCACGAGGCCAGCCTGAGTGGCCTGGGCGCACGCGACCCAGCCACGCTCTCGGGTGGACAGCGCGCGCGCGTGGCCCTCATGCGCGCCCTGCTCGCGCGCCCTCAGGCGCTGCTGCTCGACGAGCCGTTCTCCAGGCTCGACGCCACGCTTCGCGACCAGTTCCGCGCCTTCGTGTTCGACCACCTGCGTGGCAGTGGCGTGCCGGCCGTGCTGGTGACGCACGACGCGGCGGACGTGGCCGACCCGTCCCTCGTTGTGGAGCTCGACCATGCTGGATAGGGTGATCCAGCAGGCACTCAAGCCGGTGCTCAACCGCCTGGCCCGTACCCTGGTGCGCGCGGGCGTGGGCGCCGATGCGCTCAGCTTCATCGGCTTTGCGCTCGGCATGGCCGCGGCCCTGTCCATCGTCTTCCAGCACTTCGCGGCGGGTCTGGTGCTGCTGCTGCTCTCGCGGCTCATGGACGGACTCGACGGCGCGGTGGCGCGCGCCACCACGCCCACCGACCGCGGCGGCTTCCTGGACATCACACTCGACTTCCTGTTCTACGCCTCGATTCCGCTGGCGTTTGCCGTGGGCGACCCGGTGCACAACGCCCTGCCCGCCGCCGTGCTGCTGGCCAGCTTCATCGGCACCGGCAGCAGCTTCCTGGCGTTTGCCATCGTGGCCGCCCAGCGCGGCCTGACATCAACCGCGCTGCCCGACAAAAGCTTCTACTTCCTGGGCGGTCTCACCGAAGCCACCGAGACCATCGCCGCCTTCGTGGCCATGTGCCTGTGGCCGCAGTGGTTTGCGCCGATCGCCTATGGCTTTGCGGCACTGTGCGCCATCACCACCGTGCTGCGCATCGGCTGGGGCTGGCAACGCTTCAAATGACCCGCCGCCTCAGATGCAGTGCACGTCGCGGCGCCGCAGCCACGCCTTTTCAATCTCCACCGCCACGAACAGGCCCACGGCCAGCGCGGCGATGACAACCCAGCTTGTGGCGTCCAGCGCGGCCGTGCCGAACAGCTGCTGCATCGGTGGCGCGTAGGTCAGCAGCAGCTGGAGCACGAGCGTGATCACGCCGGTCCACACCGCCACCGGGTTGCCCAGCAGGGTCTCGCGAGTAAAGCCGCTGGCGGTGAAATGCCGCACATTGAAAAGGTAGAGGATTTCACCCACCACCATCGTGTTGATGACGGTGGTGCGCGCCATCTCCAGGCTGCCGGAGCGCTCCAGCTGCCAGTTGAAGACAAAGAAACACGCGCCCATGAGCAGCAGGCTCACGAACACCACGCGGCCCAGCAGCCAGCGCGTGATGAGCGGCTCGTTCGCGGGTCGCGGCGGGCGCTGCATCGCACCACGCTCGGCCGGCTCGAAGGCCAGCGACATGTCCAGCGTGATGCTGGTGACCATGTTGATCCACAAAATCTGCGCGGCCGTCACCGGCATGGCCAGGCCGGCAAACACCGCCAGCAGGATCAGCCCGGCCTCGCCGCCGTTGGTGGGCAGCACGAAGAGCAGCGATTTCTTGATGTTGTCGAACACGGTGCGACCCTCGCGCACGGCGGCGGCGATGGTGGCGAAGTTGTCGTCGGTGAGCACCAGGTCGGCTGCCTCGCGCGCCGCGTCGGTACCACGCTGGCCCATGGCCACACCGATGTCGGCGGCCTTGAGCGCTGGTGCGTCGTTCACGCCGTCGCCGGTCATGGCGACCAGCCTGCCCCCGGCCTGCAGCGTGGCCACCAGGCGCAGCTTGTGCTCGGGGCTCGCGCGCGCCACCACGTCGGTCTGCGCCAGCCTTGCGTTCAACGCTGCGTCGTCGAGCTGGTCGATCTCGGCGCCGGTCAGTGGCTGGCCATCGCGCAGACCGATCTCGCGGCCGATGGCCGCGGCCGTCACGGCGTGGTCGCCGGTGATCATCACCACGCGGATGCCGGCGCGCTGGCACTCGGCCACCGCCGCCACGGCCTCATCGCGCGGTGGGTCCATCAGACCCACCAGACCCAGCAACGTGAAGCGTGGCGTGATGTCGTCCATGGTGAGCGCCAGCGTGCCCGCCGGCAGTTCGCACTCGGCCAGGGCCAACACCCGCTGGCCCTGCGAGGCGGCCTCATCCATGCGTGCGTGCCAGACCGCAGCATCCATGGGTGCGCCCCCGTTGTCGTGCGTGCACAGCGCCAGCACCCGCTCGGGTGCGCCCTTGAGCAACGCAAACACATGGCCCGCGTGGTCGTGGTGCAGCGTGGCCATGAAGCGGTGTTCGGACTCGAACGGGATCTCGTCCAGGCGCGGTGTGGCAGCAGCCTCTTGCGCCGGGTCCAGGCCGGCCTTGAGCGCCATGGACAGCAACGCGCCTTCGGTGGGGTCACCCGCCAGCGTCCAGCCCGCGCGGGTGGTGTGGTGCAGCTGGGCGTCGTTGCACAGCAGCGCGCAGCGGGCCAGGCGTTGCAGACCGGCGTGGTTCGCCGGGTCCTGCGCCACGCCTGCGCGGTGAAACCCGCCTTCGGGCGCGTAGCCCGCGCCGGTGACCGCCAGCGTGCCGTCGGCCAGCACCGCGCTCACCGCCGTCATCTCGTTGCGGGTCAGGGTGCCGGTCTTGTCGGTGCAGATCACGCTGACCGAACCCAGCGTTTCCACCGCCGGCAAGCGCCGCACCACCGCGCGCTGGCGCGCCATGGCCGCCGTGCCGATGGCCAGGGTGATGGTGACGATGGCGGGCAGGCCCTCGGGAATGGCCGCCACGGCCAGGCCCACCACCGCGAGAAAGAGCGCCAGCGGCGGCAGCCCGCCGATGAAGATGCCGTAGGCGAAGGTGAAGACGCTCACCACCCCGATCACCAGCGTGATCTGGCGCGCGAACTGGTCGAGCCGGCGCGTGAGTGGCGTGGCCAGGATGCCCACATCCGAGACCAACGCGCCGATCCGGCCGATCTCGGTCTGGCTGGCCGTGGCCACCACCACGCCGCTGGCCTGCCCCACGGCCACCGTGGTGCCGGCAAAGGCCATGCACAGGCGGTCACCCACCTGCGCGGCCACATCCACCGGCGCGGCGTCTTTGTCGGCAGGCACCGACTCACCGGTGAGCGCGGACTCGTCGATGCGCAGGTTGCGGGTGCGCAGCAGCCGCAGGTCGGCCGGCACGCGCGCACCCGATTCCAGCAGCACCACGTCGCCCGGCACCAGGTCGGAGGCGTCGATCTCGTGGCGGTCGCCGCCGCGCAACACCGTGGCGCGACTGGCCAGCATGGCTCGCACGGCATCCAGCGCCCGCTCGGCTTTGCCTTCCTGAACGAAACCGATGGCGGCGTTGATCAGCACCACCCCGAGGATCACCGCGGCGTCGAGGTGGTCGCGCAGCCAGAGTGTGACCAGCGCGGCCACGAGCAGCACGTGGATCAACAGGTTGTTGAACTGGCGCAGCCAGCGCACCCACAGACGGGTGGGTGCGCCTTGCTCGATGCGGTTGGGACCGTGCTGCGCCAGGCGCTCGGCGGCCTGGGCGGTCGTGAGGCCGGTTTCGGTGCTGTGCAGGTTCGCGAGCGCGTCCGCGCTTGCGAGTGCGTGCCAAGGCATCGCCACGACAGCACCGGGTTCGAGGTTTGGCATGGGATCGGGCATCGAACCACCTTAACCGGGTCGGCGTGGCGTGGCGATGACTCACGTCAAAAAGTGCAACAGGACATGCCCGAGCAGCCCGTTTGCGGGCTCAACCGTGTCTCGGTGTTTCACGGCAGACCGGGATACCCCGCAGGCGACGGCATGGGAGCGTGGGTTGGTGTAAGAATGCCTTGGCCCCGGCGACCGACAAGTTGCCCACCCACACTGGACATGCCGTGACCTTTCGAAAAATCCTTCTGCTGGCCGTGGTTCTGCTGGGCGTGGCGGCCTTCTTCTTTTTTGATCTGGGACGTTTCCTCAGCCTGGACTACCTCAAGCAGAGCCAGGCGAACTTCGAGGCGCTCTTTGCCGCCGAGCCGCTCAAGGTCTCGCTGGCGTACTTCGCCCTCTACGTGGCGGCCACCGCGCTCTCGTTCCCGGGCGCGACCATCATCACGCTGGCCGGCGGCGCCATCTTCGGCCTTTGGTGGGGCACGCTGCTGGTGTCGTTCGCCTCCAGCCTGGGCGCCACGCTGGCGTTTCTGGTCTCGCGCTTCGTGCTGCGCGACAGCATCGAGGTCAGGTTCGGCAACCGCCTGGCCGAGATCAACCGGGGCATCGAGAAGGACGGTGCGTTCTACCTCTTCACCTTGCGGCTGATCCCGGTGGTGCCGTTCTTCGTGATCAACCTCGTGATGGGCCTGACTCAGATGAAGGCGCTGACCTTCTACGCGGTGAGCCAGATCGGCATGCTGGCCGGCACGCTGGTGTATGTGAACGCAGGCACGCAGCTGGCGCGGATCGATTCGCTCCAGGGCATCCTGAGCCCGGCGCTGCTGGGCTCGTTCGTGCTGCTGGGCCTGTTCCCGCTGATCGCCAAGTGGGTCGTGGGCCTGCTTCAGGGGCGCAAGGTGTACGCGCGCTGGGCCAGCGTTAAGCCCAGGCGCTTCGACCGCAACCTGATCGTGATCGGTGCCGGCGCGGGCGGCCTTGTGTCGGCCTACATCGCGGCGGTGGTGAAGGCCAAGGTCACGCTGGTCGAATCGCACAAGATGGGCGGCGACTGCCTGAACTACGGCTGCGTGCCGAGCAAGGCGCTCATCAAAAGCGCAAAACTGGCCCACCAGATGCGCCATGGCCAGACCTACGGACTGGACAACACCTCGCCCACCTTCAGCTTCAAAGCGGTGATGCAGCGGGTGCAGGACATCGTGCGCGCCATCGAGCCGCACGACAGCGTGGAGCGCTATACCAGCCTGGGCGTGGAGGTGTTGCAGGGCCACGCGAAGCTGGTGAATCCGTGGACGGTGGAGATCGCGCTCAACGACGGCAGCACGCAGACCCTCACCACACGCAGCGTCGTGATCGCCGCGGGCGCGCGCCCCTTCGTGCCGCCCTTGCCCGGGCTGGAAGACAGCGGCTATGTGACCAGCGACACGATGTGGGACCGGTTCGGCGAACTCGACGAGGTACCGAAACGGCTGGTGGTGCTGGGCGGCGGGCCGATCGGCTGCGAACTCGCGCAGAGCTTTGCACGCCTGGGCTCACAGGTGACTCAGGTGGAAATGGGGCCGCGCGTGATGGCGCGCGAAGACGAAGAGGTGAGCGAGCTGGCGCGCCAGGCGCTCATGAAAGACGGCGTGGACGTGCGCACCGGCCACAAGGCCTTGCGCGTGGAAAAAGGAGCCGTTCGGCCTGAGCCTGTCGAAGGCCCCGCGCGCAAGGGCGGCGTTCTCGTGGTCGAACACGCCGGCGTCGAGCAGCGCATCGAATTCGACGAACTGCTCTGCGCGGTGGGTCGCAGCGCGCGCCTCACCGGCTACGGCCTGGAAGAACTGGGCATTCCAATGAACAAGACGGTGGAGACCAACGAGTACCTGCAGACGCTCTACCCCAACATTTACGCCGCCGGCGACGTGGCCGGGCCCTACCAGTTCACCCACGTGGCAGCGCACCAGGCCTGGTACGCAGCGGTCAACGCACTCTTCGGCGACTTCAAGAAGTTCAAGGCCGACTACCGCGTGATCCCCTGGGCCACCTTCATCGACCCCGAGGTGGCGCGCGTGGGTCTGAACGAGCAGGAGGCGAACGAAAAAGGTATTGCCGTGGAAGTGACCAAGTACGGCATCGACGACCTCGACCGCGCGATCGCCGACAGCGAAGCCCACGGCTTCGTGAAGGTGCTCACCGTGCCGGGCAAGGACACCATCCTGGGCGTGACCATCGTCGGCACGCACGCAGGGGACTTGCTGGCCGAGTACGTGCTGGCCATGAAACACGGCCTGGGCCTCAACAAGATCCTGGGCACCATCCACACCTACCCCACGCTCTCGGAAGCCAACAAGTACGCCGCGGGCGAATGGAAGCGCGCGCACGCACCGCAGAAGCTGCTGGTCTGGGTGGGCAGGTTCCACGACTGGCGGCGCGGTTGAAAGCGCCGGTTCAAACGCTCGCCTCGCTGCTGCTGGCCACCAGCGTCGCCGCCTTGGCGCAGACTTCGCTGCCCACCCTGGTGCAGGCCGATGGCACGCTGAACCCCGCCTGGCGCTTCGTTGGGTTCCCCAAGGCCAAGGCCGACATCTCACCCACCCGCTTTGAAGCGGGCCGTGTGGACGGCGTGGCTGCGGTGCAGGTGGTCACGGCGTCGAGCTATGGCACGCTGGTGCACGAGGGCAGCGGGCCCGCACCGGTCTGGCTGCGGTGGCGCTGGCGCCTGGACACACCGCTGTCGGGTGGAACGGCGCAGCCCGACATCCTCACCAAGGCCGGCGATGACGCGGCGCTCAAGGTCTGCGTGATGTTCGAACACGCGCTGGACCGTGTGCCCTTTGTGGAACGCACCATTCTGCGTATCGCGCGCCGTGTGAGCGGCGAAGCCCTGCCGGCGGCCACCGTGTGCTACGTGTGGGACAGCACCCACCCCGCCCTCACGCAGGGCCCCAACCCCTACACCAAGCGGGTGCGCTTCATCAGCCTGCAAGGCCGGGGTGCGCCGCTGGCACGCTGGGCGCAAGAGTCCCGCGACGTGGCTGCGGACTTCGCCACACTCTTCGCTGACGAGTTGCCAGAGGGTGCTGCCCTGCCCCGCGTCACCCGCGTGCTGCTGGGCGCGGACAGCGACAACACCACAAGCACCAGCAGCGGCTGGGTGGCCGACCTGCACTGGACCGAGCGCGGTCCTTGACACGCCACGTACCATCGGAACCCATGCACCACGGCATCAAAAAACTCCTCCTCCTCGGTGCAGGCCATGCCCACCTGCATGTGCTGGCCAGCTTGGCGCAGCACCGCCCCGCCGATCTGGACGTGACGGTGCTCAGCCCATTCGCGCAGCTGACCTACAGCGGCATGATCCCCGGCTTCGTGGCTGGCCATTACGCCGAGGCCGACTGCCGCATCGCGCTGGAGCCGCTGGTGCGCGCGGCCGGGGCGCGCTGGGTGCAGGGACGCTGCAACGGCATCGATCCGGTGGGCAACGCGGTGAGCGTGACGGCGGCCGGGGGCGCGCAGGGCGTGCCCGCCACGCTGGGTTTCGACACCCTCTCGATCGACACGGGCGCGGTGATCGACCGTGCCCGCCTGGAAGTCGACATGCCGGGAGCGGCCACCCACGCACTCGCCGTGCGTCCCATCGAAGCCTTTGCCCAGCTCTGGCCCCAGGTGCTGCAGCTGGCCCAGCGCCAGCCGGTGTCGCTCGCGGTGGTGGGCGCGGGTGCGGCGGGCATCGAACTCGTGCTGGCGGCAGAGCAAAGCATTCGCCAGCAGGGCATGCCCGGTGCGCGATTCACGCTCGTCACCGGTGGACCCGAGGTGGCCGACAGCTACCGCCCCGCGGTGCGGCACAAGGTGTTGCGCCAGCTCAAGCGGCGCGGCATCACGGTGCTGCGCGAGGCCTGCGTGGGCATCAGCGCCGGCGAGGTGCTGCTCAGCAACGGCGCGCGACTGGCCTGCGACGTGCCGCTGCTGGCCATCGGCACCCACGCACCACCCTGGCTTCAAGGCAGCGGTCTGGCCTTGTCGGACGCTGGGCATGTGCTGGTCAACGCGTTTCAGCAAAGCACCAGCCACCCCCACGTGTTTGCCGCCGGTGACGTGGCCTGCCGCGCCGACACGCCGCACGCCAGCAGTGGTGTCCATGCGGTGCGCGCCGGCCCGCCGCTGGCGCACAACCTGCTGGCGGTTCACCAGCGCAAACCCCTGAAATCCCACCAGCCGCCAACCAACACACTCAACCTGCTGTCGTGCGGCACCGGCCATGCCATTGCGAGTTACGGCGCGTGGAGTGTGGAGGGCGCCTGGGCCTGGCGCTGGAAAGACCGCATCGACCGCGGCTTCATCGAGCGCTACCGGATCGGACCGCGCCCAGCCGCTCAGGCCTCGGGTGAACCGGTGTCCTGAGCACCGCGCTCCAGATCGCTGCGGGCCTCACGAGCCAGCAGCTGGTAACGACGCCGGAATTCGTCCAGGTTGTCCTGTTCCAGCTCCTCCAGGTCCAGCAGCGCGTTGTGTGCGCCCCTGGTCGCGCGGATCAGTTCGTCGATCTTGATCTGCAAGGCCTCGGCGTCGCGGTTCTGGGTGTTCTGTATGAGGAACACCATGAGAAAGGTGACGATGGTGGTACCGGTGTTGATCACCAGCTGCCAGGTGTCGCTGTAGCCAAACAGCGGCCCGGTGACCAGCCAGACAACGATGACCGCCGCCGCCAGCACAAAGGTCTTGGGGCGACCGCTCAGCCTTGCGATCTGGTTGGCGAACTGTGAATACCCGATTCGTCTGCCCATGCGCGTTCTCCTCAATACCATGTGTGAACCATGCTACCCGCCCCGGTACGGCGAAGGCACACGGCCTTCAGCAGCCGAGTTGCTCGGCCAGGTGCACCAGGCTCTTCGCGTGAAAGGTGTTGGCCGCATCGGCCGACACGTCCTTGGGGTGGTTCGCGCCGAACTCCAGCGGCCGCTCGATGTAGGCCGTGCGCAAGCCGCAGGCCCGCGCGGCAGCCAGATCGTCCTGGTGGGCGGCCACCAGCATCACATCAGACGGCGGCACGTCAAACACGCGCGCCACACCGAGGTAGGTGGCCGGATCGGGTTTGTAGGCACGGAACACCTCGGCCGAGAGCACGCAGTCCCACGGCAGGCCGGCGCGTTTGGCCATGTTGGTGAGCAGGCCGATGTTGCCGTTGGACAGGCTGCAGATCGTGTGGCGTGTCTTCAGGCGCGTGAGCCCGGCCACCGTGTCGGGCCAGGGGTCCAGCCGGTGCCAGACCTTGTTGAGGTGCTGCTTCTGGGCCTCGGTCAGCGAACTCAATCCGAACCGCGGTAAGAGCTCGTCGAGGATGAGCCGGTGCAGGTCATCGATCAGTGTCCAGCCCAGTTCGCCAGAGCGCACCCGCTGCATGGCCGGCTGGTAACCCGAGCGCCAGGCGAGTGCAAAGGCATCGGCGTCCACCTGCGGGTAGAGCGCCGCCACCTCGCGTGTGATGCTGCCGTGCCAGTCGACCACGGTGCCAAAGATGTCGAAAGCGAGGATGGGGGTGGAGGTCATGGGCGGTGGGTGACATGGTTTTTTGCAGATTCACGAAAATTTCATGAATTTGCAAAAAATGGGATTCAGCGCTGTTTGAGCGCCGTGACCTCGATCTCGATCTTCATGCGGGGATCGAGCAAACCCGCCGTGATCATCATGGCCGCGGGGCGGGCGGTGCCCAGGTGTTTGCGCAGCACCGGCCAGCAGGCTTCGAAGTCGGCGCCGTCGGGCAGCACGTAGTTCACGCGCACCACGTCGTCCAGGCTGGCACCGGCCTGCCGGAGCGCGGCGGCAATGTTCTGCATGCACTGCTCGGCCTGCTCCACCACGTTGTCCGAAATGGTCATGGCGGTGTAGTCAAAGCCGGTGGTGCCCGAGACGAACACCCAGTCACCCGCGACCACGGCGCGGGAGTAACCAATCTGCGCCTCAAACGGCGAACCGGAGCTGATGTGCCGTCGCTCCATGGCTCAGCGCACTTCCAGCCGCACGCCGTCGGCTGCGGGCGCCACGATCTCGCCGATGTCGGCCGCGGCAGCAAAGCCATGCTGCTCAAAGATCGCCAGCACCGCGTCCACCGCCTCGGGCGCGCAGGCCACCAGCAGACCGCCGCTGGTCTGCGGGTCGGACAGCAAGGCCTGGTCCACCGGCTGCAGGCCAGCACCCAGGCGCACTTCGTGGCCGTAGGCGGCCCAGTTGCGACCCGAAGCCCCGGTGACCATGCCGGCGGCCGCCAGTTCGCGCACGCCCGCGATCAGCGGCACGCTCGCCATGTCGATGCGCACCGTGGTGTTGGCGCCGCGCGCCATTTCCATCACATGGCCGGCAAGGCCAAAGCCGGTGATGTCGGTGAGCGCGTGCACGCCGTCCAGTGCCGCAAGGTCGGGGCCGGGCGTGTTGAGCTTGGTGGTGTTGGCGATCATCTGCGCGTAGCCCTCGGTGCTCAGCGCGTCCTTCTTCAGTGCGGCCGAGAGCACGCCCACGCCGATCGGCTTGCCCAGGATCAGGCGGTCGCCCACCTTCGCGTCGGCGTTGCGCTTCACGCGTTTGGGGTGCACCAGGCCCAGGGCCACGAGGCCGTAGATGGGTTCGACCGAGTCGATGGTGTGACCACCCGCGATCGGAATGCCGGCGGCACGGCACACGTCCTGCCCACCCTGGAGGATCTTGCCGATGGTCTCGGTCGACAGCACGTTGATGGGCATGCCGACCAGGGCCAGCGCCATGATGGGTGTGCCGCCCATGGCGTACACGTCGCTGATGGCGTTGGTGGCGGCGATGCGGCCAAAGTCGTACGGATCGTCCACGATGGGCATGAAGAAATCGGTGGTGGCGATCAGCGCCTGCTCGTCATTGAGCTGGTACACCGCCGCGTCGTCCGCCGTCTCGATGCCGACCAGCAGTTCCTTGGGGATCGGCATGGCGGCCGTGCCCTTCAAGATTTCGCTGAGCACGCCGGGCGCGATCTTGCAGCCGCAGCCGCCACCGTGCGAGAGACTGGTGAGGCGGGGCTGGGTGGCAGCGGTGGGTGTGGGTGCGTTCATGGGGGGTCTCCAGGAGAAAAGAAATCGGTCGCGCCGGTTCAGCGCAGCTCGTCAAGCAGGGCCAGCAAGGTGGCCTGTTCGGTGCGCGGATCGAACAACGGCGCTCGGGCCTCACATTGTGCTTGCAGGGTGGCGAGCCTGCCAGCGGGTGCGCCCAGGCCCGCGCGGCAGGCGCGCAAGGACTGCACCAGCGCGGGCGCATCGCCCGGCGGGAAATAGCCGCCATAGCCGGTGCCCAGCATGCCCACGTTGCCCGGAATGTGCGATGCCAGCACCGGCGTGCCACACAGCAGTGCCTCCATCAGCACGTGGGCCCCGCCCTCCATGCGGCTGGTGTGCACCAGCAGGTGCGCGCGCTGCATGCGAGCGCGGGTCGCGCCATGCGGCAGGCCGCCAAGCCAGCGGTAGTGCGGGCAGGCCTGCGCGGTGGCCTGCGCTGCCGCGCCCAGCGCGGGGTCGATCGCGGCACCGATGTGGTCGATGTGGATGCCTTCGTCGGGTGCCAGCAGGCGCGCGGCTTCAAACAAGGTCTGGGGCCATTTTTCATCGCGCAGGTGGCCCACCATCACCGCCCGCAGGTGGGCCGTGGTCTTGGGCAGCGTCTGACGCCGCGTGCCCGACTGGAAGACCACCCGGCACTTGCCGCGCAGGGCCTCGGGCAGTGCCAGAGGACCCTGCTCCTGCAGCACGATGAGCCGGTGCGCCAGCGCCAGCGAACGCTGGGCGCTCGCGTCGGTGGCGATGTCGCGGTAGAGGTCGGTGCCGGTCAGTGCCAGCACCAACGGGCGGCCGGGATGGGTCTCGGCCCAGGCCGCCACCGACGCGGCCGAGCGGCGCGCGTGCAGGGCGAGCAACACATCGGCATCGGTGCCCGTCCATGCCTTCACCACCGTCACCCGATAATGACCCGCGAGCAAACGCGCCCAGCGGCGAGCGGTTTGCCAGTTGCCGTTGTTGGCATCGGCCAGGGCCGGCGTGACGATACAGAGTGAGGGTTTGTTCATGGGCTTGAGCGAGTCGTCGATTGTGAGCGAGGCCCCGTCGGGCGGGCAGCGTGTCGCCGACATGGCCCGCCATGCGGGAAGGGAACCACTGGCCGCCGCGCTGGTGGACGCGCGCGATCGCACGCTGCACCAGTTCGCAGCCTTCGAAGCGGCACTCGGCGCCGGTCTGCGCGTGCCCTGCCAACCCGAGCTCAACCTGCCGCTGTGGGAGCTCGGCCACATCGGCTGGTTTGCCGACTGGTGGATCGCCCGCAACCCCCAGCTGAACCGCGGCGCGCAGGCCAACCCCCACGCCATGCGGCACCAGGCGCGCCAGGCCGCCCACGGCATCGACGCGGATGCGCTCTACGACTCCAGTGCGGTGTCGCACGACCGGCGCTGGCAACTCGACTTGCCGGATGCCGACAGCACACGTGCCAGCCTGGCGGCGGGTCTGGACGACACGCTGGAGCGCCTGCAGGACGCCACCGACGACGACAACGGGCTGTACTTCTTCCGGCTCGCCCTCTTCCACGAAGACATGCACGCCGAAGCCGGCGTGTACATGGCGCAGGCGCTGGGCATCGCTGCGGGCCAGCCCTTGCCGCCCGTTCGGACGGAGCACGTCCAGGTGCCCACCCGCATGGCCACGGTCCGCGTGCCGGCCACCCGCTGGACACTGGGCTGGACCGGCCCCGGCTTTGCCTTTGACAACGAACTCGACGCGCATCCGGTGGAGGTGGCCACCGCCGAGATCGATGCCCGTGCCGTCACCTGGGCGCGTTACCTGCCGATGGTGGACGCCGGCCTGGCCGATGTGCCGCGTTACTTGCGGCGCACACCCAGCGGCTGGGAAGCACAGCGCTTCGGCACCTGGCAGGCGCTGGACCTGCAGGCCGTGGCCTGCCACCTCAGCGCGAACGAGGCGCAGGCCTGGTGCCGCTGGGCCGGGCGGCGCCTGCCGACCGAAGCCGAGTGGGAAGTGGCGGCGCACAACGCACCGGGCTTTGCCTGGGGCGAGGTGTGGGAGTGGACCGCCAGCCCCTTCGCGCCCTTTCCCGGCTTCAAGCCCCATCCTTATGTGGACTACTCGCAGCCCTGGTTCGATGGCCGCCCGGTGCTCAAGGGCGCCAGCGCCGCCACCCACCCGCGCATGCGCCACCCCCGCTACCGCAACTACTTTGCCGCAGAACGCAACGACATCTTTGCCGGCTTTCGCAGCGTGCGCGCCTGAGCGTCACCGACCCTTCCGGTGGCCATCGGGCGTGGCGCCAGTCAGTCGGCGGAACATCGCAATGAAGGCCGAGGTGGACGCGTAGCCCAGGTCTTGCGCGATGTGCTCCACCTTCTCGCCGGCTTCCAGCAGGGCCATGGCCTTCACGGTGCGCAGCCGCTGCCGCCATTCGGCCAGCGTCATGCCCAGCTGGCTCTGGCAACGGCGCATGAGCGTGCGCTCGGTGGTGTGCGCAAAAGCCGCCCATTCGGCCACCGATCGCGGATCACCAGGTGCAGCTTCCAGCGCCTGCAGCACCGGCGCGAGCAGTGGGTCGCTGGACGTGGGCAGGTAGCTGCCGCTCACCGGGGCCACCTCCAGCTGGTCCAGCACCACCTGCAGCAGCCGCTCGTGCGACGCGCCCTGCGCGAGCGCGGGCGGCGTCTGGCGCAGGTGCTCCAGCAGGCCGTGCAGCAAAGGGCTCACCGTGAGCGCGCACACCTGCGCCGGCATGCGCACCGCGCGCTGGGGCATCACGTAGACCGAACAGAAAGAGGCCTCCTGGCGGTTCATGCCGGTGTGGTCCACGTCGGGTGGCAGCCACAGGCCGTATTGCGGCGGGATGAGGTAGTGCTCGGTGGCGAGCCGCACCTCCATCACGCCGCTGAAGGCGTAGACAAACTCGCCCCATTGGTGGCGGTGGTGCGGATAGGCCGCGTCGGCGGGCATCTGCGCAGCGCGAAAGACGACTTCGGCAGGCAGCGCGTCGGTGAACGGCGCGGTCTGCAGGTGCTGGGTGCGAGGGCGGGCCTGGGGGCGGGGCATTTTGACGGTCCGGGGGGATGGCTTGTCTGATTCTCGTTATCTGACGCACAACAGTCAAAGGGACAATCACCACCCAAGCAACCAACGAATGCCTTTGTGGACACCCGACAAGCCCTCGACGCCCGAGCCATCGGCCTGATGGTCGTGCTCTGCCTGACCTGGAGCATGCAGCAGATCGCCCTGAAGGCCACTGCCCAGGACTTCTCTCCCATCCTGCAGATAGCGGTGCGCTCGGGCATGGCTGCGGCCCTGGTGGGTCTGCTCATGTGGCACCGTGGCGAGGCATCGTTGTTCACCGATGGCGCCTGGAAGCCCGGCGCGGTGGCGGGCGCCCTGTTTGGCCTGGAGTTCCTGCTTGTGGGCGAAGGGCTGGGCCACACCTCGGCCGCCCACATCGTGGTGTTTCTGTACACCGCGCCGATCTTCGCGGCCCTGGGCCTGCAGTGGAAACTGCCCTCCGAGCGGCTGGCCCCCATGCAGTGGCTGGGCATCCTGATGGCCTTCGCGGGCATCGCCATTGCCTTCCTGCTGCGCGGCACACAGGGCAACCACGACTGGTCGCGCATGCTCTGGGGCGACCTGCTGGGTCTGCTGGGCGGAGCGGCCTGGGGCGCCACCACGGTGGTCATCCGCACCACCCGCCTGAGCAGCCTGCCGGCCACGCAGACGCTGATCTACCAGTTGCTCGGCGCGTTTGTGCTGCTGCTGCCGGCGGCGTTCCTGATGGGGCACACCACCTTCAACCCGACCCCGGTGGTCTGGGTCAGCCTGGCGTTCCAGTCGGTGGTGGTGGCCTTCGTCAGCTTCCTGGTGTGGGTCTGGCTGATGCGCCACTACCTGGCCTCCAGGCTGGGCGTGCTGTCCTTCCTCACACCCTTGTTCGGCGTGGTGCTGGGCGCCTGGCTGCTCAACGAGCCCATCGAGTCGGGTTTCCTGACGGGCGCCTTGCTGGTACTGGCCGGTGTGGTGCTGGTGAGCGGCCATGCCTGGTTCAGCCAGATGTGGCGGCGATTTCGCGACTGAGGGGTCAGGCGGGCGGTGTTCCCGCTCTTGACTTTCGCACCAATGGCGTCCGAAATGGCGTCCATGCACACAGCACAGCACATCGACAGCGCAGAGGAACAACGCCAAAAGAACCAGCTGCTGCTGAAGATGGCGGGCCACGCGGCCCGGCTGGGCGGCTGGACCTTTGACGCGGTGTCGCAAGAGCTGGTGTGGTCCGACGAGACCTGCGAGATTCACGACCGCCCCGCACGGCACCGACCGACACTCGACGAAGGCATTGCGTACTACCTGCCCGACTACAGGGACATGGTGGTTCACATGGTTGACCGGTGCCTTGACGAGGGTGTGTCATTCGACTTCGAGGCCGAGCTGTTGACGGCCACACAGCGCACGATCTGGGTGCGCGCCATCGGCGAAGCCGTGCGAGATGCCAGCGGAACGGTGACCGGCTTGCAGGGCGCGTTGCAGGACATCACAACGCAGCGACGCAACGAGCTGGAGCGCAACGCGCTGGCGACCAAGCTCAGCGCCACGCTGGCCGACATGTCCGATGCGTTCTTCACACTGGACAGGAACTGGGTCATCACCTATGTCAACGAGGAGATGACACGTTCGGTGAACCGCACACGCGAGGAGATGCTGCACAGGTTGCTGTGGGATGTTTTCCCCGGCACCAAGGACAGCCGCTTTCATGCCTGCTACCTGCGGGCCATCGAGACGGGCAAGGTCGCCACCGAAGTGGAGTTCTACGAGCCGCTGGGCAAGTGGTTCGAGTTGCGATCGCATCCGACCGACGATGGCGTGGCGGTCTACTTCCAGGACGTCACGCAACGGCGCAAGGACGAAGAACAGCTGCGCTTGCTGCAGGCCTGCGTGGAACGCATGAACGACATCATCGTCGTCACCGATGCGGAGCCCGTGGAAGGTCTTTGGCCCCGGGTGATCTATGTCAACCAGGCCTTCGAGCGCAACACCGGCTACCGGCCCGACGAGATCATCGGCAAGACGCCTCGCATCCTGCAGGGACCGCGCACGCAGCGCGACGTGCTGGACCGCATTCGCGCCAGCCTGCAGCGGTGGGAGCCGGTGCGCGAGGAAATCCTCAACTACAAGAAAAACGGCGACGAAATCTGGCTGGAGCTCGACATCGTTCCGATTGCCGATGCCGCTGGCCACTACACGCACTGGATCTCGATCGAGCGCAACATCACCGAGCGCAAACGCGCCACCGATGCGCTGCGCCAGCGAGACAACCTGCTCAGGGTGGGTGGCCGGGTCGGCAAGATCGGGGGCTGGACTGCCCTGCCGGCGGTCAACGCGGTGCAGTGGTCCGACGAGATCTACCTCATGCTGGACTGGCCCCGGTCTTCGCCCCCCACCCTGGGCGAATTCCTGTCGATCTTTTCCCCCGATTCGCGCGCGGCATTCAAGGCTGCGCTCGACGAGTGCATGGCCCAGGGCGCGAGCTTTGATCGCGAATTTCAGGTGACCACCTGCGCGGGCCACCTGAAGTGGGTGCGTGTGGCCGCGGAGCCGGCCTTGGCCGAAGGGGGCGAGGTGAGCGGCGTGCATGGCGCGCTGCAGGACACCACGTCGATGAAGCAGGTGGAGGAACGCCTGCGGGAACAGGCTGCGCTGCTCGACAAGGCCCAGGACGCCATCTGGGTGCTGGACCTGGACGGCAACGTGGCTTTCTGGAACCCGAGCGCCGAACGCATTTACGGCTGGACGGCGGAAGAGGTCGGGCGCCGGGGGGCGCGGGAGCTGCTGTTTCAGGACACGGGCGTGTTCGACCGTTGCCGGCAGGCGGTGCTGGAACAGGGCGAGTGGGTCGGCGAGATCGAGCACAAGACGCAGGACGACAAACCCTTGCTGCTGGTTTCGCGCTGGACGCTGGTGAGGGACGAAGCGGGACAGCCCCGCTCCATTCTCGCCATCAACACCGATGTGACGCACCAGAAACTGCTGGAGCAGCAGTTCCTGCGCGCACAGCGCATGGAGAGCATCGGCACGCTGGCCGGTGGCATCGCCCACGACCTGAACAACGTGCTGGCGCCGATCATGATGTCGATCGAGCTGCTCAAGGGCTCGCTCCCCGATCCGGACGACCAGGCGGTGCTCAAGACCATCGAGGTGAGCGCGCGGCGCGGCGCCGACATGATCCGGCAGGTGCTGTCGTTCGCCCGCGGCGTCGAGGGCAAACGGCACGAGGTGAGGATCGCCGACGTGCTGCACGACCTCGACCAGATCCTGAGCGAGACCATCTCCAAGAACATCTCCATCGTCATCCGCGTGGCGCCCGATCTCTGGCAGGTGCAGGCCGACCCGACGCAGCTGCAGCAGGTGCTGCTGAACCTGTGCGTGAATGCGCGCGATGCCATGGTCAATGGCGGGCGCATCGCCATTTCGGCCGAGAACATGATGGTGGACGAACACTACGCAGCGATGAACATCGAGTCGCGCGTGGGCGCCTACGTGAAGATCGAGGTGGAGGACAACGGCGCCGGCATCCCCTCCGACATCCAGGAGCGTGTCTTCGATCCCTTCTTCACCACCAAGCCCATGGGCGAAGGCACGGGCCTGGGTCTGGCCACCACACTGGCCATCGTCAAGAGCCACGGGGGTTTCATTCGCCTCTACAGCGAGGTGGACAAAGGCACGCGCTTTCGCATCTACCTGCCCGCCGACCCGCACGCCTTGGGCGCACCGAGCGGCCCCGCGCAAACCGCCGTGCCGCGTGGCCATGGCGAACTGATCATGGTGGTGGACGATGAAGCCGCCATCCGGCAGGTCACGCGCCAGACCCTGGAGGCCTATGGCTACCGCGTGGTCGTGGCGTCCAACGGAGCGGAAGCGGTGGCGCTGTACGCGCAGAACATCCAGGGCATTGACCTCGTGCTGACCGACATGATGATGCCGGTGATGGACGGCCCTGCCACCGTCCAGGCGCTGCGGCAGATCAACCCGGCGGTCAGGCTCATCGGTGCCAGCGGCATCTCCCAGGACGGCAAGGTGGCCCGGGCCGCTGGCGCGGGCCTCAACCACTTCCTGCCCAAGCCTTACACCGCCGAGGCCATGCTCCGGCTGATCGACACGGTGCTCAAGACATAGCTCAGACCGGCGCCCAGAACACGCTGAACCAGCCCTGGTCGTCGCTCCAGTGGCGCGCCGGGCCGAAGCCCGCGTCCCGCAACAAGCCTTCAAAGGCCTCGGGTTGCCACTTGTACGAACTCTCGGTGTGCAGGCGCTCACCCGCAGCAAAGATCCGCTGCCCACCTGGCCAGCGCACGGTCTGCGGCGCCGTGGTCTCCAGGTGCATCTCGATGCGCGACAGCGCCGTGTTGAACAGCCCCACGTGGCGCCAGGCGGCCGGTGCGAAGTCGGTGCCGAGCACGCGGTTCACGTTGAGCAGCAGGTTGCGGTTGAAGGCAGCGGTGACGCCCAGCGCGTCGTCGTAAGCGGGCTCCAGCACGGCGGCTGGCTTGACGCGGTCCACACCGATCAGCAGCCCACCGCCCGCGCCGCCCGAGCGGCACACTGCATGGGCCTGCCTGAGCAGGGCGAGCGCCTCGGCGGGGTTGAAATTGCCGATGCTGGAGCCGGGGTAGAAGACCACGCGCGGCGCCAGCGCTGCCGGGCCCTCGGCCAGCCAGTCGGCCACGTCGGCACCGAGCGCGAAACGGCTTGAGAAATCCATGCCCAGGCCCAGCATGGCCAGCGCGGGGTGCTGCTTCTGCAGTTGCTGCAAGGTGTCGCGCAAGTACTCCACCGAGATGTCGATCGCCACATACGCCGAAGGACGCAGCACCGGGAACAGGCGCGCGGCCTTGGCGCAACTGCCGGCACCCAGGTCGAGCAGGATGGAGCCACCCGGCACGGCGCGCGCCATGTCGGCGCCGTGCTGCTGAAAGATCGCCGCTTCGGTGCGTGTGGGGTAGTACTCGGGCAGCTCGGTGATGGCATCAAACAGGCGCGAGCCCAGCGCGTCGTACAAGAACTTCGGCGCAATGTTCGCCGGCGTCTCCAGAAGACCGGTCACGAGTTCGGCGCGCAGCGCGGCGCGGTCCTCGTGGTGCAGCTGGATGAAGGGCGGGGCTTCGGTCGGGTGGTGCATGGGGGCTTTCGGGAAGGGTCTTTATAGCGGAGCGGCTTTCAAAAGTCGGGGCTGTGACCCACTTTCTTACAGGGTCTTGCAAAGCTGACGGTCTTGGCCCGGTGCGCCAGCGGGTTGAAACATGTCGGGTCTAATACGCCCTCCCCCAATCCCTCTTCACTGGATTACCCATGTTCACAGCCTCCTCACGCACCCTGCGCGCACTCTTCACCTGCGCCGTGCTCAGCCTCACAGCCGCCGCCCACGCGCAAACCGTGTTCCGCGTCACCACCATCCCCGAAGAAGCCGCCACCGAGCAGATCCGCAAGTTCACGCCCCTGGCCGCGTACCTGGAGAAGGAACTCGGCGTGAAAGTCGAATTCACCCCGGTGAGCGACTACCCCGCCGCCGTGGAGGCGCTGGTCAACAAGAAGGTCGATCTGGTCTGGTTCGGTGGTTTCACGTTTGTGCAGGCCAACATCCGCTCGGGCGGCAAGGTCGTGCCACTGGCCCAGCGCGAAGAAGACACGCGCTTCCAGTCGGTCTTCATCGCCAAGACCGATTCGGGCATCAAGAGCCTGGCCGACATGAAGGGCAAGCAGGTGTCGTTCGGTTCGCAGAGCAGCACTTCGGGCCACCTGATGCCGCGCAGCTTCCTGCTGGCCGCCAGCATCGAACCTGAGAAAGACTTCCGCCGCATCGCCTACAGCGGCGCGCACGACGCCACCATCGCGTCCGTGGTCAGCGGCAAGGTCGACGCCGCCGCGCTCGACATCACCGTGTGGAAAAAATTCGTCGCCGAGAACAAGGTCGACACCAAAGCGGTGGACGTGTTCTTCACCACGCCGGGTTACTTCAACTACAACTGGTCGGTGCACGCCGACACACCAGCGGCGATGCAGCAGAAGATCAAGGCCGCGCTGATCGGCCTGTCGCCGGCCAACCCCGAGCACGCCGAGATCCTCAAGCTCAACCGCGCCACGCGCTACATCGAAACCAGGCCCGAGAACTACAAGGGCCTGGAAGCCGCTGCGCGCAGCGCTGGCCTGCTCTGATTCGCCGGGCGGTCGGTTGAACATCACACTGCAAGGCGTCTCGGCACGCCACCCGGCCGCGCGCGTGGGCCACGCACCCGCGCTGCGTGCGCTCGATCTGCAGATCGCCTCGGGCGAGCAGGTCGCCGTGATCGGACCCTCGGGCGCGGGCAAGACCACGCTGCTGCAGGTCATGGCCTGCGCGCTGCCACCCACCGAAGGCCAGTTCACGCTCGACGGCCACAACCCCTGGGCGCTGCCGCGCGCCGCTCTGCAGCGCCAGCGCGGCCAGCTCTTCCTGGCCCCGCAGGTACCGCCGCTGCCACCGCGCCAGCGCGTGGTCACCTCGGTGCTGGCGGCCCGCCTGCCCGCCATGGGTTTGCTGAGCAGCCTGCGCTCGCTCTACTACCCCAGCGACATCCCGGCCGCCTTCGAAGCGCTGGACCACTTCGACCTGGCCGACAAGCTCTTCGAGCGGGTGGACCGGCTCTCGGGCGGCGAGCGCCAGCGCGTGGGCCTGGCGCGCGCACTGCTCGCGCCGGCCAGGCTCTGGCTGATCGACGAGCCCTTGTCCGCCCTGGACCCCACGCGCTCGAAACAGGCCGTGGCCGCGCTGCAGGACGGCGCCCGCGAGCGCGGTGTGACACTGGTGGCCACGCTGCACCAGGTGGATGTGGCGCTCGCGCACTTCCCGCGCATCGTCGGTTTGAGAGACGGCCAGCTGGCTTTTGACCTGCCGGCCGCCGAGGTGACGCAGGAACGCCTGGCGCGCCTGTACGACCAGTTCGAACACGAGCTGCGTGGCGAGGTGCCGGTGGTGCCGGCGGTTGAGCCCACCGCCCCGCAACCCGCCGTGATGCATTGCCGCTGAGCATGAGCGCAGCAGCTCCCTTCTTGCGCAGCGCCCCCGCGCGCGACCCTGCGTGGACGGGCCGCGTGTTCTGGCTCGGCCTGGGCGCCGTGCTGCTGTGGCCGCTGATGCTGGCCACCGAGTTCAAGCCCTGGATCTTTCTGGAGCCCGACAACCTCAAGATCACCCGCCAGTTCATCGCCACGTTCTGGCCTTTGGTGGTCAACGCGGAGTTCATGGGCATGGTGGCGCGCGAGACCTGGCGCACCGTGGCCATGGCCACCGCCGGGGTCACGCTGGCGCTGGTGGTGGCGATCCCGCTGGCGCTGATGTCGGTGCGCCTGCTCTCGGTGTCGGCGCTATCAGGCCGCATGGCGCGCGGGCCGTTCTGGTTCCGCCAGCTCGTCCGGTGGCTGCTGATCGTGCTGCGCAGCGTGCCCGAGCTGGTGTGGGCGCTGGTGTTCGTGCGCGTGGTGGGCCTGGGCCCCACCGCCGGCGTGCTGGCCATCGCGCTCACCTACGGCGGCATGCTGGGCAAGGTGTACGGCGAGATTCTGGAGAGCGGCGAATCGCACGCCACCGAAACCCTGCTGCGCAACGGCAGTGGCCGCCTGCAGACCTTCTTTTACGGCCTGCTGCCGACCAACGCGGCCGAGCTCACCAGCTACACGGTGTACCGCTGGGAGTGCGCGATCCGCTCGTCGGTGGTGCTGGGCTTCGTGGGCGCCGGTGGCCTGGGCCAGCAACTCGACAACTCGATGAAGATGTTCAACGGCGGTGAAGTCGCCACCATGCTGCTGGTGTTTGTGCTCCTGGTGGCGCTGGCGGACCGGGTGAGTTCGTGGCTTCGGAAATCGCTCGGATGAAACCCGCCGCCGCCAACCCACCCTACAAGCTGCCCACGCGCATCTTCGACGCGCGCTGCAAGGCCTGCTGGTTCATGGCCGGCCTCATCGTGCTGGTGGTCGCCAGCTTCGCCTCGCTGGATTTGCAGTGGGCGCAGTTCCTGTCGTTTGAAGCCGCGCGCAGCATGGGCCGATTCGTGGCCGAGTTCTTCCCGCCCGACCTCTCGCCGGTGTTCGTGAAGAAGGTCGCCATCGGCGCATGGGAAACGCTGGCCATGTCGGCGCTGGGCACGGCGCTGGCCGCCGCAGCCGGCCTGGCGCTCGCCCTGCCTGCGAGCCGCCTGCACTCGGGCGACGCCGCGTGGAGCCGAACCCCCACGCGCTGGGTGCTCAACGCGCTGCGCAGCATCCCCGAGCTGGTGTGGGCAGCACTCCTGCTCATCTCGGCCGGCCTTGGCCCGTTTGCCGGCACGCTCGCGCTGGCCTTTCACACCACCGGCGTGCTGGGCCGCCTGTTTGCCGAAGCGATCGAGAACGCACCGCCCGGCCCGGGCGCCGCATTGCGCGTGCAAGGTGTGGGCAATGGCCGTGTGTTCCTCTACGCCACGCTGCCTCAGGTGCTACCGCAGCTCATGAGCTACACGCTGTACCGCTGGGAAAACAACATCCGCGCCGCCGCCGTGCTGGGCGTGGTGGGCGCGGGCGGCCTGGGCCAGCTGCTGGCGTTTCACATGGGTCTGTTCCAGATGAACAAGACCGCCACCATCCTGGGTGCCATGCTGCTCATGGTGGCGGTGGTGGACGCGGCCAGCCACGGCGCGCGGCGGCGGCTCACGCGCTAGCGTTCAGGCCGACTCGCAGGCATTGCGGTAGCGGGTTTCGTTTTCCAGGATGTGCTCGGTCAGCATCGCGCACGCGGCATCCACATCGCCATCGCCGATCGCGTCCACCAGCACCTGGTGGCTGCTGACGGCGTTGGTGATCGGTGAGCGGTAGCGCAGCGCCGTGAGCTGCGAGCGCAGCAGCTCGTAGGCCGAGCGCAAGTACTGGCTCGGGCAGGCCTCGAAGGTGTTCCAGTGAAACGCCATGTCGATGCGGGCCAGGGCCGGCAGGTCTTGCGCTGCCTCGGCGGCCTTCATCTCCTTCACACACTGCCTGAAGCCCTTGAGCAGGCGCACCGGTTCGCTGGCCATGGCGCCGCGCAGCGCTTCGGTTTCCACCATCACGCGGAAGCGGCAGAGGTGCGTGACCTCCTCGGGTGAGAGGCGAAACACGAAGGTGCCGCGCTGCGGATGGATCTGCACCAGGCCCTGGCCCTGCAGCCGCACCAGCGCCTCGCGCACCGGCGTCTTGCTCACGCCCATGAGCGCTGCCAGCTGGGCCTCCGAGACCTGTTCACCCAGCTTGAGGTCGCCTTTGACGATGGCCTCACGGATGCGTTCACCCACCACCTCGGTGAGCAGGCGGGGTCGTTCCAACTCAAGTTGTTTTGTCATCGTGGGGCGCAGTGTGTGGCAGGCATGAATTCGAACGCAGTGTAAGGGTTTCCCAGCATGTCAGATCTGAGATATCAGATACGATGCGTGTCTTCAAGTCAAGCACGAAACACCGGAGAGACCCCGTGACCGCAGCCCCACCGCAGAACCCACCGCATGTCCTGGAAGAGGCCTTCGTGGGCTTGAACCGTTGGGCCTTGATCCTCCTGCTGGGCACCATGGCCGCGCTGGTGATCGGCAACGTGATCTCGCGCTATGTCTTCGGGCATTCGTTCTCCTGGGTCGAGGAAGCCACGCGCTACATGATGATCTGGGCCGCCCTGCTCGGCGCCGGCCCGGCGCTTCGGGTGGGTGGGCACATCGCCATCGACACCCTGCACGTCGCGTTGCCCGACACCGGGGCGCGCCTGCTGCGCGGCCTCATCGTGGCCATCATGGCGGCCACCCTGGTCGTGCTGGTGTGGCTGGGCATTGACTACGCCAGCTTCGCCTGGGAGCAGGAGTCACCGGTGCTGGGTTGGTCGCTGGGCAAGGTCTACCTGGCCTTGCCGGTGGGTGCGGCGCTGATGCTGGTGCATCTGCTGCTCATTGCACGCCGGTGGGTGGTGTGGGGCGAATGGGACCGCATCGAGGGTTTCGACCCGCAGGCGCTGTGATCAAGGAAACGACGTCATGAGCGCCATTCTCGGTTTCGTTTTTGTCGGCTTGATGGTCATCGGTGCGCCGATCGCCTTTGCCATGTTGATTGCCGGCCTGGTGGCCGTGTGGCTCAAGCCGGGCATGCCGGCGCTGGTCGTGATGCAGAACCTGTTCAGTGGCCTGGACAGCTTTCCGTTGCTGGCCATCCCGTTCTTCATCCTGGCGGCGGAATTGATGTCCGGCGGCGCGCTGACCGATGTGCTGCTGAAGTTCGCCGCCCGCCTGGTGGGCATGCGGCGCGGCGGCCTGGGCCACGCCAACATCCTCACGCTGACCTTCTTCTCCGGCATCAGCGGCTCGGCCCTGGCGGACGCGGCCGGCCCGGGCGCGATGCTGATCAAGATGATGCGCAAGGCCGGCTACAAGGACGCCTACGCAGCAGCGCTCACGGCCAGCACCGCCATCGTGGGGCCCATCATCCCGCCGTCGATCATCATGATCGTCTACGCGCTGACCGACAACAGCGTCACCATCACCGGCCTGTTCCTCGCGGGTGTCATCCCGGGCCTGCTGATCGCTGTGTCGCTGGCCATCGTGAACCACTGGGTGAGCGTGCGGCGCGATTACAGGTCGTCTCCCGAGATGCTGGACCCGTCGCCGATGTGGCTGCTGTTCTGGCGCGCGCTGCCGGCGTTGCTGCTGCCCGGCATCATCCTGGGCGGTATCCACCTGGGCATATTCACGCCCACCGAAGCGTCCGCGGCTGCCGTGCTGTACGCCCTGCTGGTGGGACGTTTTGTGTACGGCACGCTGCGCTGGGACATGCTGCCCGCCATCCTGTTCCGCACCGCGCTCATGACGGCGTCCATCCTGTTCATCGTGGCCACCTCGGCGGTGTTCGCCTGGGTGCTCACGGTCGGGCAGATTCCCCAGGAGGTCGCGGGCTGGATCGCCGGCATGAACCTCAGTCCGGTGGAATTGCTCATCGCCATCAACGTGCTGTTGCTGCTGGTGGGCATCTTCATCGAGCCGCTGCCGGGCGTGATGATCATGGTGCCCATCCTGGCGCCGCTGGCCGAAGCCGCCGGCTTTCATCCCCTGCACTTCGCCATCGTCGTCATCGTGAACCTCACGCTGGGCATGGTCACGCCGCCCGTGGGCGGCCTGCTGTTCGTCACCTCCGTGGTGTCGGGCGTGAAGATGGGCCCGATGGTGCGCGAGATGCGGCCCATGCTGCTGGCCCTCTTCATCGTGCTGATGCTGCTCACCTTCGTCCCCTTGATTTCCACCTGGCTGCCCGGCGTGCTGGGCTACCGCAACTGAGTGTTTTTCCACCACCCGAGAAGGAGACTTTCCGTGAAACTGAACCGCAAACAATTCCTGACCGCGCTCGCGGCCGCCGCCATGGCCCTGGGCGCAAGCCCCGCCATGGCCCAGAAGGTCATGAAGTACACCCACTTCCAGCCGGCCAAGAACGACCAGCCCAAACACGTGGCCGCGCTGGCCTTCAAGGAACACGTCGAGAAAGCCACCAACGGTTCGATCAAGGTCGAGATCTACCCGGCCGGCCAGCTGGGCCCGGCCCAGCAGATCATGGAAGGCCTGCGCCTGGGCACGGTGGAGCTCGGTGTGGTGCACGACGGCGGCATCCCCGGCGTCTACAAGACCTTCAACATCTTCGGCATGCCCTTCGTGTTCAACGACCATGCCCACGCCTACTCGGTGCTGGACGGCAAGTTCGGCCAGGAGCTGGCCGAAGACATGCGCAAGAAGACCGGCATCCGCCTGATGGGCTACGCCGACAACGGCATCCGCCACTTCACCAACAGCAAGCGCGCCATCAAGACCCCGGACGACATGAAGGGCCTGAAGATGCGCGTGCAGCCCAGCCCGGTGTTCGTCAAACTGGTGGAATCGCTGGGCGCCAGCCCGACCGCGATCGACTGGGGCGAACTGCCCGCCGCGCTGGCCCAGGGCACGGCCGACGGCCAGGAAAACGGCGTCACCAACATCATGGCCGCCAGCCTCTACCAGCACCAGAAACACGTCACGCTGGACGGTCACGTCTACAGCCTGCACGCCTACCTGGTGAGCGACCGTTTCTTCAACACCCTGACCGATGTGGAGAAAAAGGCCGTGACCGAAGGCGTCGACAAGGCCAAGAAGATCCACCGCGACATGACGCGCGAGCAGGACCTCTCGGCCAAGAAGGTGTTGTCCGAAAAAGGCATGACGGTGACCGAGCTCACCCCGGCCGAGATCGACCGTTTCCGCAAGGCCTCGCAGCCCGCCGTGCGTGCCTACCTGGACGCCGAGGTCAGCAAGGAGTGGACCGACAAGCTGCTCGCCGCCACCGCCGCCAAGTGAGCGCCGTGATGTCAAACGAGCGCCTGGTGGTGGCGCTGGACGACGGCTACGCCGCGTACGACCAGGAGGAAGCCCTCCTGGCCGCGGCGGGTGCCCGCTTCTCCCTGCGGCCCTGCCGGCGCAACGAGGACGCAGCGTTGGACGCCGTGCGCGATGCCGATGTGGTGCTGGTGCGTGAATCGCCGGTGACCCGGCGCGTCATCGAGGCCATGACGAACTGCCAGGCCATCATCCGCTACGGCATCGGCGTCGACAACATCGACCAGGTCGCCGCGCGCGAGCAGCGCATCCGCGTGGTCAATGTGCCGGACTACGGCACCGACGAGGTGAGCTCGCACGCGGTGGCGCTGGCGCTGTCGGTCGGGCGCCGCATCGGCCTGCACGACGCCGAGGTGCGCGCGGGGCGCTGGTCCACCGGGGTGCTGCAACCCATGGTGCGCTGGCGCGGTCGCACGCTCGGCCTGGTGGGGTTCGGCCGCATCGCGCGCATGACGCTGGACAAGTTGAGCGGCTTCGGTTTTGGCCGCGTGCTGGTGTGCGACCCGGGCGCCGACCTGCCCCCGGGCGTGGAGCGCGCCGACATCGACACGCTGTGCGCCGAGGCCGACGTGATCTCGCTGCACGCGCCGCTGAACGACCACACCCGCCACCTCATCAACGCCCGACGCCTGGCCCTGATGCGGCCGACCGCCATCCTGGTCAACACCGCGCGCGGCGGGCTGGTGGACACCGACGCGCTGTTTGAGACGCTCAAGGCGCGCCGCATTCTCGGCGCGGGCCTGGACGTCTTCGAGCAGGAACCGCCGGGCGCGCATCCGCTGTTCGGCCTGGACAACGTGACCGTGACCAACCACATGGGTTGGTACAGCGAGGAGTCCATGCGCGAACTGCAACGAAAGACCGCCGAGGAAGCCGTGCGCGTGCTTCGCGGCGAAACACCCCTGCACTGGCTCAACCGCTGGTGACTCCCTGCCCCCCCTGACGAAAGCAATTGCATGAAAGACCTGATCGAAGCCTTCAACCAAGTCGCCGTGGCCTCCGTGGCCGACGCCGTGGACAAGGTGTGTGGCCACCGCGGCTACATGGAGTGCGCCATCAAGCCGCAGATCAACGACAAGCGCATCTGCGGCCCGGCCGCCACCGTGCTGGAAACCGCTACCGACGAATTCGTGCCGCCGCAACACGCACTCGACCTGATCGACGAAGCCCCTGCGGGCAGCGTGATCGTGATCAGCATCGACGGCGGCGAGCCCGACGTGGCGGTGTGGGGCGGCCTCATGACCGCTGGCGCCGTGGCCAACGGCCACGCGGGCGCGGTGCTCGACGGCGGCGTGCGCGACCTCACCGAGATCCGCCGCGATTACGCCTTCCCGGTGTACGCGCGGGCCGTGAGCCCGGGCACCACGCTGGGCCGTTTCCGCACTGTGGCCTCGCAGGTGCCGGTGCGCGTGGGCGGCATCATGGTGCACCCCGGTGACATCGTGGTCGGCGACGTGGACGGCGTGGTGGTGGTGCCGCACGCGCGCGCCGCCGAGGTGCTGGCGATGGCGCAGGAAATCGACGTGCGCGAACTGGAGCAGGCCAAGCTCATCATCGCGGAGAAGTCGCTGCGCAAGGGCCTGGCCAAGTACGGGCGCATCTGATGACCGTGGCGACCCAGGCCGACATCGTCTCGCTGGGCGAGGCGATGGTCGAGTTCAACCAGACCGGTGAAGGCGATGGCCGCCTGTACCTGCAGGGCTTCGGCGGCGACACCTCCAACTTCGCCATCGCCGCGGCGCGCCAGGGCGCGCGCGTGGCCTACCTGAGTGCGCTGGGCGACGACCCCTACGGCCGCTTGCTGCGCCGGCTGTGGGACGACGAAGGCGTGGACCACACCGATGTGGCCACGAACCCGGATGCCTTCACCGCCATCTACTTCGTCACCCACGGCGAAGCGGGCCACCAGTTCAGCTTCTTCCGCAGCGGTTCGGCCGCCTCGCGCATGAGCCCGCTGCAGTTGCCGCGCGAGCGCATCACCAGCGCACGCGTGCTGCACCTCTCGGGCATTTCGCTGGCGATCTCGCCCGCGGCCTGCGACACCGCCTACGCCGCCATCGACACCGCGCGCCAGGCGGGCGTGAAGGTGAGCTTTGACACCAACCTGCGGCTCAAGCTCTGGTCCATCGACCGGGCTCGCGCCGTCATGAGCGACGTGATCGCGCGCAGCGACCTCTGCCTGCCGAGCTACGACGACGTGGTGGCCATCACCGGCCTCACCGACCCCGACGCGCTGGTGGACCACTGCCTGCGCCTGGGCGCGAAGGTGGTGGCGCTCAAGCTGGGCGAGCAGGGTGCGCTGATTGCGGACGGCCACCAGCGCCACCGCATCGCGCCCCACCCCTGCCAGCCGGTGGACGCCACCGGCGCGGGCGACACCTTCGGCGGCGCCTTCGTGCACCGCTGGTTGCAAGGCGACGGCCTGGCACAGGCCGGGCGCTACGCCGCCGCGGCCGCGGCCCTGTCCACACAAGGCTATGGCGCGGTCGCGCCGATTCCCACCGCCGCGCAGGTGCTCGACGCCCTGCGGCCAGCGTGAGCAGATTCCACCCCCAACAACGAGGAGACACCATGAAGAACCCCTGGATCCAGCGCATCGCCGCCATCGCCTTCGGCACCTTGACCTGTGCAGCGCTGGCCACCCCGCCGAAGCTCGACGTCGTCGCGGAATGGACGCGCCTGTCTTACGACCTGAGCGACCCGGCGGCCGAGAAGGCCTATGAAGACCAGCAGGTCTGGAAGAAGGTGCTGATGCAGGGCGCCAAGGTGGATTCCAAAGGCAACATCTACGTGAGCACGGCGCGCTGGGGTGGCAAGGAGATTCCCGCAACGCTGTCGAAGCTGGTGAAGAAGGGCAAGGAATGGAAGCTGCAGCCCTTTCCGAACAAGGCCCTGAACGATGTGGCCAACCCCAAGGGCCTGAAGGCCGTGCTGGGTTTCGAGATCGACCGCAACGACGTGATGTGGATCCTGGACCAGGGGCATGTGGCCGGCGCACCCTCGGGTCCTGGCGACGAGAAGCTGGTGGGCTGGGACCTCAAGACCGGCAAGGAAGTGGCGCGCTACGAGTTCAACGACGCCGACACCGACAAGAAGTGCTCGTTTCTCAACGACGTGGCGATCGACAACGACGCCGGCGTGGTCTACATCAGCGACTCGGGCATCTTCTGCAACCCGCTCAAGGGCGGCATCCTGGTCTACGACATCAAGACCAACAAGGCCAAGCGCGTGCTGTCGGCACCGGAGTGGGTGAACAACGAAAACTTCAGCTTCAAGATCCACGGCCGCGACGTGCTCAAGCCCAAGGACGGCAAGCCCAACGGCATGCAGACCGGCGCCGACGGCATCGCACTCTCGGGTGACAAGAAGACGCTCTACTGGACCAACCTCACCGGCAACCGCCTGCTCTCGCTGCCCACCGCGCTCATCCGCGATTTCTCGAAAAACGAGGACGAGGTGAAGAAGGCCGTGAAGGTGGAAGCCACCTTGCCCTCCAACACCGACGGCATGACGGCCGACCGCGCGGGCAACCTCTACATGACGGCCCTCGGCCTCAACGGCGTGATGAAGCGCGATGCGAAAACCGGCGTGGTCTCCACGCTGGTCACCAGCGACGACATCTCGTGGCCCGACACCCTGGCCTGGGGACCGCGCGGCGACCTGTACCTGGTGAGCAACCACCTGCACCTCTGGGTAGACGGCGACATGGACTTCGACAAGCCCAAGGTGCCGAACTTCCGCATCTACCGCATGAAGCTGGGCGCCACGCCCTACCACGCGAAGTGATGGTCGAGAAAGGCCCCTCCATGACCGACGCCCATTTCAAGGACCGCCACGTGGTGGTGGTCGGCGGCACCAGCGGCATTGGCCGCGGCATCGCCGAGGCCTTTGCCGCTGCCGGGGCCAGCGTGTGCGCCACCGGCGCCACCGAAGCGGAGGTGGCGCGCGCGAGCGAAGGCGCTCCACCAAACCTCCGGTTCGTGTCACTCGACGTGCGCAGCGATGACGCCGTGCTGGCCCATTTCGCCGCACTCGGCCAGTTGCATGTGCTGGTCAACTGCGCCGGCATCATCAAGCGCGGTGAAGAGCACGACCCTCGGGTGTTCGCGCAGGTGCTCGACATCAACCTCAACGGCACCATGCGCACCTGCTCGGCGGCGCGCGCGCTGTTGAAGGCCTCGGGTGGCTGCATCGTCAACACCGCCTCCATGCTCAGCTTCTTCGGCGGCGGTCTGGTGCCCGGCTACAGCGCCAGCAAGGGCGCCGTGGCGCAACTCACCAAGTCGCTGGCCATCGCCTATGCGGCCGACGGCATTCGTGTGAACGCAGTCGCGCCCGGCTGGATCGCCACACCCTTGACGCAGGCCTTGCAGGACGATCCGGCGCGCGCCGCGCCCATCCTCGCGCGCACGCCCCTGGGCCGCTGGGGCACACCGGCCGATGTGGCCGGTCCCGTCATGTTCCTGTGCGGCCCACAAGCCGGCTTCATCACGGGCACCGTGCTGCCGGTCGATGGCGGCTACCTGATCGCCTGAAACCCCCACCCTTCCGAGGAACCCCATGCTGATCACCCAACTCCCCGGCATCCAGCCCGAGATCGCCGTGCAGGCCATTCCGGACGACGAGCGCGTCTGGGCCCCGCAGGCCGAGAACGTGTGGTTCCGGCCCTTGCTGCTCAACACCGTCACCGGCAGCTGGTGCAACCTGCTGCGCGTGCGCAAGTCGGGCGTGCTCTCGCGCCACATCCATCCCTCGGTGGTGGTGGGCTACGTCATCAAGGGCTCGTGGCGCTACCTCGAACACGACTGGGTGGCGCGTGCCGGCTCGTTCGTGTACGAGCCGCCCGGCGAGATCCACACCCTGGTGGTCGACGAAGCCTCGGGCCCGGACAACGAGATGATCACCTTCTTCAACATCTCGGGCGCCATGGTGTACGTGGACGCGGCCGGTCAGCCCAGCGGCTACGAAGACGTGTTCACGAAGCTCGAGATGTGCCGCCGGCACTACACGCAGGTCGGGCTGGGTGCGGACTACGTGGACCAGTTCGTTCGCTGACCTGGTCGCCGCGACCGTTTGCCGCGCCGGCCCTGGGCTTCCACCTTCTCGGCCGCTGTGGCCAGTTGTTCAGGATGTTCGGCCAGCTCAGTGGCCATGACAAAGGCGGGCTGGAACCGCGCTACGTAACCGTCTTGCACACCCTGATCCCGCAGGCGCGGCTGCCAATGGCCTGCCACATGCTGGGCCGCGTTGCCGAGCCACGCCACGGCTTCGGGCAATTCAACACCGAAATGCGAACAGACCGACAACAGGTTGTGAGCCGAGCAAGCCTGGGAACCGTCAGGCAGCACGCTCAAGGCCAGCAAGCCCGCGAAGCCGGGCAATGGCGTCACGTCAAACACCGGTGACAGGCGCCAACCCTCGCCCGTGTGCAGCAGTCCATGGTTGCGCGGATGGTCGTCGTGGTTGCCGACCAGGGCGTTGTAGGCCATGCGCCGCCACAGCTCGCTGAGGTCTTGCCGGCAATGCTGCTCGTCCGCGATCCAGCGCCGCAGGCGGTCGGCCAACACCAGATAGGAGCGGCGGGCGTCGCCCGGCATCGCTCCGGCGTCAAGACCAAGTACCGTGCGGGCGCTGGCGTACAGGTGCCTTTGCGGGCGACGCGGGTCGCCCGCGCGGTCAAAGCGCTCGATCAGAAAAACCTCGTGCTGATCGTGACGGATGAAGCGGATCCTGGGGACGTTCAGCCCCAGCTCGGCCGCCATCTGCATCACCACAAATTCGCGCGCTGGCAAGTGCGGCGCATCGCCCCGGTCTTGCAGTTTGGCCAACCACAGCGAGCCTTCGTCTTCAATCGTGGCTTTGGGCCGTTCACCGCCGGCGCTCGTGCCACCGTCGTCGTTCATGCGGCGGATGGCGCGACTCGATGGAGCATCCTCATCCAGCAATTGCACCTGCTCAATCAACTCGTGCAGGGTGTGCGGCGTCCAGCGCAGCTTGATCTCGATGTCACGGCACACCTCGATGGCGCCCACGCCGTCGGGTGGACCCAAAGAGAGCAATTCCAGCGGGCCCAGCTCGCGAGCGTGCCGGGCCTGCAGGCGGTCTCGGCCATAACCGTCGGGCATGGCGTCCTGGATCACACCGGGCAGCGCGTGTTCGCCGGGCAGTTTGATGGCCGCTGCGCCCCGGCCCAAGCGCAGGTGCATCGGGTCCAGCGGGAGCGCGCTCTGCCTCCTTTTGTAGTCGGCCTCGTACACGAAACGGCCACCGCCAGCGTCCACGTCGACGTGCGCGGCCAACACGGGTTCGTTCGACCCCGGCAACCAGGTCCACACCGGCGTGCTCATCGTGGCCTCCGCAGTTGGTTCGTGGCGAACGTGGTGAGCGCCGGGTCGCGCTGCGGTGCCAGCAGTTCGTCGATCTCGGCCAGCAGCCCCAGGGCATCCAGCGCGCGGGCCAGGGTGCCCAGGGCCACCCCGGGATGGCCTTTTTCCAGCGCCACGATGGAGCTGACGCCCACACCTGCGAGGTGCGCGAGGTCGCGTTGCGTGAGACCCCGGGCGCGGCGCGCGAGCGCCACGCGCTCCCCCAGATCTTGCAGGGATCGGCTCGGGAGAATGGGAAACGGCGCGGTGTTCATTGCTGCAATTTCAATCCAAAATTTACATAATGGACTGATTTTCCAGCACTTTTGTGTTTTGTCCAGACAAAACGTCTGGCTGCCCTGAAGCGCTACAGGCTGCGCGCCAACCGCAACCCGCTGAACTGCCAGCGCGCGTCGGTGGGAAAGAAGTTGCGGTAGCTCGCGCGCAGGTGCGACGCCGGGGTGGCGCAGGAGCCGCCGCGCAGCACGGTCTGGTTGACCATGAACTTGCCGTTGTATTCGCCCACCGCGCCTTCGGTGGGCTGGTAGCCCGGGTAGGGGCTGTAGCTGCTCGCGGTCCATTCCCACACGTCGCCAAACATCTGCATCAAACCCTCGCTCGAAGCGCGCGCGGGCATGGGGTGCAGGGCACCGGCGTCCTGCAGGTTGCCCTGCACCGGCAACGTGGGCGCGGCGGCCTCCCACTCGGCTTCGGTGGGCAGGCGGGCACCCAGCTGGTCGGCGTGGGTGGCCGCGGTCCAGCGGGCAAACGCATCGGCTTCAAAGTAGCTCACGTGCACCACGGGCGTGTGCGGGTCCAGCGGCATGTCGCCGTGCAGGGTGAACACGGTGGGCAGGGCGTGGGTGTCCTGGGGGAGCGTCCAGTACAGCGGTGCGCGAATGCCTTGCGTGCGCACCCAGTCCCAGCCGGCGGCGAGCCACCAGCGCGGGTCGGTGTAGCCGCCGTCGCGCACGAAGTCCAGCCACTCGCCGTGCGTCACCAGGCGGTTCATGAGCGCGTGCGGCTCCAGCCACTGGCGGTGGCGCGGGGCTTCGTTGTCGAACGCAAAGCCCTCACCCACGTGCCCGATCTCGACCAGACCACCGTCGCGCTCGACCCAGCGCGCGGGCACGGGCGCCACCGAGACCAGCGGCCAGGCGCGCTGGTAGGCCGGGCGCAGCGGGTTGATGGAGAGCAGGTGCTTGATGTCGGTGAGCAGCAGCTCCTGGTGCTGCTGTTCGTGGTGCAGGCCCATCTCGATCAGCCGCAGAGCGTTGAGGCTGTCGGTGTGCGCGATCAGTTGCGCGATGCGTTCGTCCACCTGCTCGCGCCAGCGCCACACCTCGGCCAGGTCGGGCCGCGTGACCAGCCCGCGCTGCGGCCGCGCGAACTGCTCACCCACGCCGTTGTAGTAGCTGTTGTAGAGCACGCGAAAGGCGGGGTTGAAGGGCTTGAAGCCGGGCTCGAAGGGCTCCAGCACGAAGGTCTCGAAGAACCAGGTCACGTGGGCCAGGTGCCATTTGGTCGGGCTGGCGTCGGGCATCGACTGCGCCTGGCAATCTTCGGGCGAGAGTGGCGCCGCAAGTGCACGCGTCTGGTCGCGCACCGCCTGGTAGCGCCGCGCCAGGGTCGCGCGATCGGCTTCGGGGCGCATGCCGGTCATGGCATGGGCCTGAGGCGAGGTGTGTTGCATGGTGGGCCTTTCAGCGCCCGGGCAGCAGGCGCAACAGCTGGCCATTGCGCTCGTCGGTCAGCAGATAGATGAAGCCGTCGGGGCCTTCGCGCACATCGCGCACGCGCTGGTTGAGGTCGGGCAGCAGTTTGTCCTCGCGCACCACCCGATCACCCTCGATGACCAGACGCGAAAGGTATCGGAACTTGAGCGATCCCGCCAGCAGGCTGCCTTGCCACGCCTTGCCATAGCGTTCGCTGCGGATGAAGGCCAGGCCCGAGGGCGCGATGGAGGGTGTCCACTGGTGCAGTGGCTGCTCCAGCCCCGGCTTGCTCGTGATGCCCTCGCCGATGGCACCGCCGCCATAGTTCTCACCAAAGGTGATGACGGGCCAACCGTGGTTCTTGCCGGCCTGCGGGCGGTTGATCTCGTCGCCGCCCTGCGGGCCGTGCTCCGAGGTCCAGAGCCGGCCGTCGATCCCGATCGCGGCGCCCTGCGGATTGCGGTGACCGAGGCTCCAGATCTCGGGCAAGGCACCTGCGCGGCCCACAAAGGGGTTGTCGGGGTGGGCACCGCCGGTGGCGCGCACGCGCACCACTTTGCCGTGGTGGTTGTCCAGCGTCTGCGCATCGTTCATGCGCGAGTAGCGGTCGCCGAGCGCCAGGAACAGGCTGCCGTCACCGGCTTGCGCGATACGGCAGCCGAAGTGCAGGCGGCTGCTGACCTTGGGGGTCTGGCTGAAGATCACCCGCACGTCGTCGAGCCGCGTGGAGTCGCTGGAGAGCCGGGCCGAGGCCATGGCGGTGGAGTTGCCACCGCCACTGGCCGCCACTTCCGAGTAGCAGAAGTACAGGATGCGGTTGCGGTGGAAATCGCGGTCGGTGATCACATCGAGCAGGCCGCCCTGCCCGCCCGCTTCCACCGACGGCAAACCCAGCAGCGGCACGCCCAGGCGGCCATCAGCACCCACCACGCGCATGCGTCCGGGCCGCTCCGTCACGAGCATGCGGCCCTCGCCGATGAACGCCAGTCCCCAGGGGTTCTGAAGCCCGCTGGCCACCAACTCGGTGGTGACTTGCGCGTGCGCGGTGGTGAACGTGAAGGTGCCCACGGCGAGCCACGCGGCGAACGCCCGGGCCGGCGAACGTGTCAAGCCCATGTCATGCACCGAAGGGGCGAACGCCGATGAGCCAGGCGTGTGCCCAGACGACAAACAGCACATAGAGACCCAGGCCGCCGACCAGCGCGATGGCGTCGTTGGCCTGGCTGCCGGGCAACACGGGGCCAGCACGAAGCAGGCCGGCAGCGGCGCGCTTCTTCACCGAGATGCGGTCCACCACCGCCCAGGCGAGGAAACCACCGAACAGCAGCACGTCGGCCAGCGTGCCGTTGGCCAGCAGGTGGGCCAGCGCCCACAGCTTCACCGCCAGCAGCATGGGGTGTTTGGCCGTGCGCTGGATGCGCCCGGGCAGGTACGCCGCGAGCAACAACACGAACACCGGCAGCATCAACACGGCCGCGAGGTGCCTGAAGCCATTGGGCAAGGTGTAGAGGACCACCGGCGCTTCACGCGCCGCGCCATAGCCCACGACGATGAGCACGAAGCCCGCCAGCGAGGCCAGCGAATACAGGCCCTTCCATGGTCCTTCGCCCAAGCGCTGCGCCAGGCGGTTGCGCCCGTCGGGGGACACGATGGACACCGAGTGCACACCGAGAAACAACACCAGACCCAGGATCAGCAGCAGCATGAAGGCACCCCCGGCGCAGTCGGTGGCGGACCATCCGGCCACTCGCGCGCATGGCGGCACTGTAGCCCCGAAGTGGCACGCCCGCGTCGCTCGGGGTCAAGCGGATCGGGGAGCGGCGGCGGGCGCAGCGGTCACGAGCCAGATGCCACCGCAGACCAGCAGCAAGGCCACGGCGTTGCGCCAGGCCAGGATCTCTTCACCCAGGAACAGCGCGGAGAGCAAGGCGCCGAACACCGGGATGAGGAAGTTGAACACCGACACCATGCCCACGCGGTTGTGCTTGAGCAGCGCAGCCCACAGCGCAAACGCCACGGCCGAGAGGATGGCCATGTAGAGCAGCAACGCCGCCGCCGCCACGCCCATGCCCTGCAACACGCCGCCCGTGGCATGGCCCACCAGCGCCAGGGCCACGCCGCCAATGCCGAGCTGCCAGCCCGTCATGACCATGGCGTCGATCTGCTGCGACAGGCGCTTGCCGAAAATACTGGCGGCCGAGAGCACGAAGGCGGCGATCACGATGAAGCCGTCGCCCAGCAAGGTGAACGCCGCGTCCAGCGCCTGGCCACTGCGCAGGTTCACCGCCATCACGCCCGCGAAGCCCACCAGGCAGCCGATCGTCTTGCGCCGGTCAAGGCGGTCGTTGGTGTAGATGAAGTGAGCGAGCAGCACGCTGAAGAAGGTGCCGGTGGCATTGAGGATGGAGGCCTTCACGCCAGTGGTGTGGGCCAGGCCGACGTAGAAGAACACGTACTGCAACGAGGTCTGCACCAGGCCCAGCAGGCCGATGCGGCCCAGGTCGGCTCGCGAGAGCGCGAACACCGGTCGCCCCATGGCCTGCGCCATGCCCAGCAGCAGCACGCCCGCCAGCACGAAGCGCCAGCCGGCAAACACCAGCTGCGAGGCGGTGTCGTCGCGGCCGATGGCCAGCAGCGCGTAGCCGCTCTTGATGGCCGGGTAGGCGCTGCCCCAGAGCAGGCAGCACAGCGTGGCCAGCAGGACCACGTTGCGCGGGCGGGTGAAGAAGGCCGCGCTGCCGCCGCTCAGCACGGTCGACCCTGGCGGGCCAGCAGCCACGCGGGTGCGTCCTGCAGGCTCACCGGGCGCAAGAAACGATTCAACGCGGCGTCGCCCACCGAAGTGGTCATGGGCGCGGTGGACGCGGGCCAGGGGCCGCCGTGCTGCTGCGCGGCCGTCACGGCCACGCCCGTGGGCACGCCGGCAAACAGCACGCGGCCCGCGATGGCCATGGCACCGCGCACCAGCGCGCGGGTGTCGTCGGACTCGGCGTCTGCGCCCCAGAGCGTGACGGTGAGGCTGCCGCCCACGGCGGCCAGCACCGCGAGCACCTCGGCCTGCGAAGCCGCGCGCACCACCAGGCTGGACGGGCCGAACACCTCGTCGTGCAGCGCGCTCTGCTGCAGGAACTGCGCACCACTCACCTGCAACAGCTGCGGGCCGGGCGCCTGTGTGCTGCCGGGCTGCTGCACCAGCGGCTGCGCGCCGTGTTCGACGAAACGCGCCACACCCGCGTCAAAAGCACGGCGCATGCCGCTGGTGAGCATGGCATGCGGCTGTTGCGCAGCGAGCGCCGTGGCGAGCTGCGCCACAAAAGCGTCGGCCTCGGCACCATCGATCAGCACGATCAGGCCGGGGTTGGTGCAGAACTGACCGCAGCCCTGCACGATGGAGCCCGCCAGCGTGGTGGCGAGCTCGGCGCCCCTGGCCTGGAGCGCGGCGGGCAAAGCAACGACCGGGTTGATGGAGCCGAGTTCGCCGTAAAACGGGATCGGGCGCGGGCGCGCGTTGGCCTCAGCCTGCAGCGCCGCGCCACCGCGCGTGGAGCCGGTGAAGGCACCAGCGGCGATCAGCGGATGGCGCACCAGCGCCACGCCCACCTCGACCCCCGCGCCCTGCACCAGGCCGATGAGACCGGCGGGCAGGCCCTGCGCCTTCAGCACGTTCTGGATCAGAGCGAACACGCGCTGCGACAGCAGCGGGTGGCCGGGGTGCGCCTTCACCACCACCGGGCAGCCAGCGGCCATGGCCGAGGCGGTGTCGCCACCGAGCACCGAAAAGGCGAACGGAAAGTTGCTCGCGGCAAACATGGCCACCGGGCCCAGCGGCACGCGCTGCAACACCATGGCCGGGTGGCCCACGGGCGGCGCGCCGGCCACGGCCGGGTCGTCCAGCCGCTCGAAGGGCAAGCCGCGCGTCGCGATGCTGGCGAAGCGGCGCAGCTGGAACGCCGTGCGGTCGAGCTCGCCGTTGAGGCGCGCAGTGCCCAGCGCGGTCTCCACGTCGGCCAGCGCCACCAGGGCTTCGCGGTCGGCTTCGAGCGCAGCGGCCAACGCATCCAGCAACGCGGCGCGCTGCGCGCCGGTGCTGCTGCCCCAGGTTTCGAAAGCGTCAGCGGCGGCCTGGGCGGCGGCGTTGATGTCGTCGGCAGTGGAAGCGAGCAGGGGTTCACCGTGCGCGGCGCCGGAGCGCGCGTCAAAAGATTGCAGATCGTTCATGTGGGGGAATCGGGTTGTGCGCGGCGCAAGCGTTCGCGGCTGTTGGAGAGATGGGTGCGCATCGCGGTGCGCGCGGTGTCGGCGTCGCGCAGGCGGATCGCGTTGTAGATGTTCTGGTGTTCGGTGTGCACGCGCCGCAGGTAGGCCAGCCGGCCTTCGGGCGCGCTGCTGGCGGTGTTGATGCGGGTGCGCGGAATGATCATGGTGCCCAGATACGTCATGAGGTCGGCAAAGTGGCGGTTGCCGGTGGCGCGCGCCACCTCCATGTGGAACTGGAAGTCCGAGGGCACGGCGTCGGACGACTCGGCAATCGACGCTTCGAAGGCGGCGAGCGCGGCGGCCATGTTCTGCAGGTGGCTGTCGTCGCGGCGCTGCGCGGCGAGACTCGCGGCTTCGCTCTCCAGGCTGATGCGCAGCTCCAGCAGCGAAATCACGTCGGCCACGGTGGCGAAATCTTCGGGTGCGATGCGGAAGTTGCTCTGCTCTTGCGGCGCCATCACGAAGGTGCCGATGCCGTGGCGCGTCTCCACCAGACCCGAGGCCTGCAGGCGCGAGATGGCCTCGCGCACCACCGTGCGGCTGACCTCGAAGCGGCCCATCAGTTCGGACTCGGTGGGCAGCTTGTCGCCGGTCTGCAGCCGGCCTTCGCGCATGTCGGCGGCCAGGGTGTCGACGATCTCGGGCACCAGGCCGCGAGGGCGGCGCGGACGTGTCAACACGGCATCGGCCGAGCCCGATTCGGAACCTAGGGTTTTCACGGAGAGCATTGTTTTTTCCTTGACACCCCACCTCGGGGTTCACACAATTCGCCCAGTTGTCTGACAACCGACAACAGACAACACAAGATGTGCGGACTGTAGCAAAGCACCTGCGATAAGTCCAAGGCCTTCGCAAAAATGCCTCCGAAAAACCCCAGACACGACGGCACGAGTTCCATGGAAAACACCCTGAAAACCCACCACCGCCTGCTGCTCACCGGCGCCGCCGGCGGCCTGGGCACCGCGCTGCGCGAACGCCTCAAGGGCAACTGCGAGGTGCTGCGCCTGTCCGACAAGGCGGGTCTGGGCGATGCGAAGGCCGGCGAGGAAATCGTGCTGGCCGACCTGTCCAACGCCGACGAGGTCGACGCCATGGTCGCCGGCTGCAATGCCATCGTGCACATGGGCGGCATCTCGGTGGAAGCGCCGTTCGCGTCCATCCTGCAGGCCAACATCGTGGGGGCCTACAACCTCTACGAGGCCGCGCGCCAACACGGCGTCAAGCGCGTGGTGTTCGCCAGCTCCAACCACGTGACCGGTTTCTACAAGCAGAGCGAGACCATCCACGCCGACCACCCGGCCCGCCCCGACGGCTTCTACGGCCTGAGCAAAGCCTTCGGCGAAGACCTCGCCCGCCTGTACTTCGACCGCCACGGCATCGAGACCGCCTGCGTGCGCATCGGCTCCTCGTTCCCCGAACCCAAAGACCGCCGCATGCTCGCCACCTGGCTGAGCTTCGACGACCTGCACCGCCTCATCACCGCCTGCCTGAGCACGCCTGTGCTCGGCCACAGCATCGTCTTCGGCATGTCCAACAACGCCGTGACCTGGTGGGACAACAGCCGCGCGCGCCACGTCGGCTTCGTCGCCAAGGACAGCTCCGACGTGTTCCGCGAAGCGGTGTTCGCCCGCACCAGCGCACCCGACCTGAACGACCCGGCCGCGATCTACCAAGGTGGTGGCTTCGTCAAGGCTGGCCCGTTCTGAACGCCATGAACGCCACCGCCGAACTGCTGGTCGACGCGCGCAACGGCGTGGGCGAAAGCCCCGTCTGGGACGCGCAGCGCCAGTGCCTGTTCTGGGTCGACATTCCCGGCCGCGCGCTCTGGTCCTGGAACGCCGGCACCGGCGAGGCGCGCCAGTGGCCCACGCCCGAAATGACCGGCTGCATCGCACTGGCCGCAGGCAGCGAGGCCTCACCGCACGGCCGCTGGGTCGCCGCGATGGAAACCGGCGTGGCGCTGCTGGTACCGCATGACGACGGCACGCTCACGCACGAACCAAGGGCCAGCGTGCAGCACCCACGCAGTGGCATGCGCTTCAACGACGGTCGCTGCGACCGCCAGGGCCGGCTGCGCGCCGGCACCATGGTGATGGACATGTCGCTCGCGGCCGCAGCGGGCAGCGTCTACGCGCTCGACGGCGCGCAGCCGCGCGTTTTGCTGGGCGGCCTCATCACGCCCAACGGCATGGCCTTCAGCCCAGACGGAAAAACGATGTACCTCTCGGACTCGCACCCCGACGTGCAGACCGTGTGGGCCTTCGACTACGACACGGACACCGGCACGCCACACCGCCAACGCGTGTTCATCGACATGAAGCCCCTGCCCGGCCGGCCCGACGGCGCGGCGGTGGATGAGGACGGCGCCTACTGGATCTGCGGCAACGACGCCGGCCTGGTGCACCGCTTCACACCCGACGGCCGGCTCGACCGTTCGATCGCCGTGCCGGTGAAGAAGCCCGCCATGTGCGCCTTCGGCGGCAGCGGCCTCGACACCTTGTTCGTCACCTCCATCCGGCCCGGTGGCGATCTGTCCGACCAGCCGCTGGCCGGTGGCGTGTTCGCGCTGCGCCCCGGCGTGCGCGGACTGCCCGAGCCCCACTGCAAAACCTGATCACCCCATTCCGACAAGAGGCCCCAGGCCCCCACCCTGTTCCTTCCACCCAACCGACGACACCGAGGACGACATGAACTTCAAACCCCTGCTCACCATCGTGGCTGCTTGCGCCGCCTTCTCCGTCCAAGCCACCGAGTTCCGCTCGGCCGACACCCACAACGCCGACGACTACCCCACCGTGGCCGCGGTGAAATACATGAGCGAGTTGCTGGAGAAGAAAAGCGGCGGCAAACACAAGATCAAGGTCTTCAACAAACAGGCCCTGGGCAGCGAGAAGGAGACCATCGACCAGGTGAAGATCGGCGCGCTCGATTTCACCCGCGTCAACGTGGGCCCGATGAACGCCATCTGCCCGCTCACGCAGGTGCCGACCATGCCCTTCCTGTTCAGCTCGATTGCGCACATGCGCAAGTCGCTGGACGGCCCGGTGGGTGACGAGATCCTCAAGAGCTGCGAGTCGGCCGGTTTCATCGGCCTGGCGTTCTACGACAGCGGGGCGCGTTCGATCTACGCGAAGAAACCCATCAAGACGGTGGCCGATGCCAAGGGTCTGAAGATCCGCGTGCAGCAGTCCGACCTGTGGGTCGCGCTGGTCAGCGCCATGGGCGCCAACGCCACGCCCATGCCCTACGGCGAGGTCTACACCGGCCTGAAGACCGGTCTGATCGACGCGGCTGAAAACAACATCCCATCGTTCGACACCGCCAAGCACGTCGAGGCCGTGAAGATCTACTCCAAGACCGAGCACTCCATGGCGCCCGAGATCCTGGTGATGTCCAAGGTGATCTACGACAAATTGCCCAAGGCCGAGCAGGACATGATCCGCGCCGCCGCCAAGGAGTCGGTTGCGTTCGAGCGCCAGAAGTGGGACGAGCAGGAAGCCAAGTCGCTGGCCAACGTGAAGGCCGCTGGCGCCGAGATCGTCGAAGTGGACAAAGCCTCGTTCCAGGCCGTGATGGGTCCGGTGTACGACAAGTTCATGACCACGCCCGACATGAAGCGCCTGGTCAAGGCCGTGCAAGACACCAAGTAAGCGCCGCCTTCATTTCTCACCTCACTCCAGCCCTCTTCCGCCCCGGCGGGAGAGGGAGCAAGGCTGCCCATGTTTACGAAATTCTGTGCCGCGCTGTCCAAGCTGTGCCTGATGCTCGCCGTGATCGGACTGATCGCGGTCGTGCTCTGTGTGCAGTGGCAGGTCATTGGCCGATACATCTTCAACGACACGCCCACCTGGGCCGAAGCGCTCGCCATGTTGCTGGTGCTGTTCGTCACCGCCTTCGGCCTGGCCGTGGGCGTGCGAGACGCCGGCCACATCGGCCTGGAATCGCTGGTCAGCCTGCTGCCCGAGCGCTGGCAGCACCGCATTGAAATCCTGATCCACGCGCTGGTGGGCACCTTCGGCGCGCTCATGGTGCAAAGCGGCTGGATGTGGATGGCCGCCAAGTGGGGCGAGAAGAAACCCATGCTGCCGGTGCCCGACGGCATCGACTATTTGCCCATCGTGATCGCCGGCGCGCTCATCGTGCTGTTCTCGATCGAACACATCATCGCGCTGCTGCGCGGCACCGTCGTGGAGCCAGCATGGAACTGACCGTCTTGGGGTTGAGCTTCACCCTGTTTCTGATCCTGGGCGTGCCGGTGGCGTTCGCTATCGGCCTGTCTTCGGTGGCCACGATCCTGGTGGCGGGCCTGCCGGTGGCGGTGGTGTTCCAGAAGATGGTGGGCGGCATGCAGGTGTTCAGTTTCCTGGCCATTCCCTTCTTCGTGTTCGCCGGCGAGCTCATGCTCTACGGCGGCATCGCCGACCGAATCGTGCGCTTTGCCAACAGCCTGGTGGGCCATGTGCGCGGCGGTCTGGGCATGAGCAACGTGGTGGGCTGCACGCTGTTTGGCGGCGTGGCCGGCTCGCCGCTGGCCGACGTCTCGGCCATCGGCTCGGTGATGATCCCGCTGATGAAGAAGGAGGGTTACGACGCGGACTACGCGGTCAACGTGACCACCCACGCCTCGCTGGTCGGCGCCATCATGCCGACCTCGCACAACATGATCATCTTCACGCTGGCCACCTCGGGCATCGCGTCGGTGAGCGTGCTCAGCCTGATCCTCGCCGGCCTGGTCCCGGCGCTGATCCTCACGCTGTGCAACCTGGGCGCGGCCTACTACGTGGCGGTCAAGCGCGGCTACCCCACACGCGGCAAGTTCCAGGGCTGGGGCGAGGTGATGCGCTCGTTCGGCGCGGCGCTGCCCGGCCTGCTGGTGATCGTGATCATCCTCGCCGGCATCCTCTCGGGCGCGTTCACCGCCACCGAGTCGGCGTCCATCGCGGTGGCCTGGGCACTGGCCATCACGGTGCTGGTGTACCGCACGCTGTCGTGGAGCAACTTCCTCAAGGCCTGCGCCAAAGCCTGCAAAACCACCGGCGTGGTGCTGCTGCTGATCGGCATCTCGGCCGCCTTCGGCTACTTCATGGCGCTGTACGAGGTGCCCCAGCTCACCGGCGAGCTGATGAAGTCGGTGTCGGACAAGCCCTGGGTGATCTTCCTCATGATCAACGTGCTGCTGTTCGTGCTGGGCACCTTCCTCGACATGGCGGCCACCATCCTGATCTGCACACCGATCTTCCTGCCGATCGCCATGCAGTTCGGCATGGACCCGACGCAGTTCGGCATCGTGATGCTCATCAACTGCGCGCTCGGCCTGAACACCCCGCCGGTGGGTTCGGTGCAGTTTGTCGGCTGCGCCATCGGCGGCATTTCGGTGGGCCAGGTGATGCGCACCATCGCCCCGTTTTACGGCGCACTCGGCGTGTGCCTGCTGCTCGTCACCTACGTGCCGGCTTTCTCGTTGTGGCTGCCCGGCCTCGTCAAATAACCCCCCCAAGGAGCTCACCATGTCATTGAACCGTCGGCAAGTCATTGCCGCTTCCGCAGCTTCCGCCGCCCTGGCCACCGTGGGCTTGCCGGCGCATGCGCAGAGCTTTCCCAGCAAGCCGGTGCGGCTCATCGTGCCCTACCCACCGGGCGGCTCGTCCGACATCATCGCGCGCGCCATCAGCCAGTTGCTCTCGGAGAGCCTGGGCCAGCCGGTGGTGGTGGAGAACCGGGCCGGCGCCAACGGCAACATCGGTGCCGACCTGGTGGCCAAGTCCGCGCCCGACGGCCACACCCTGCTGCTGTGCGACGTGGGCGCGCTGGCCATCAGCCCGTCGGTCTACACCAAGCTGGCGTTCAACCCCAGCAAAGACCTGCGCGGTGTGACCATGCTGGCCTACTCGCCGCACATGCTGGCCGTGCACCCCTCGGTCAAGGCCAACAACCTCAAGGAGCTGGTCGAGCTGTCCAAGACCTCCGACCTGAACTTCGCGGTGACGGCTGTGGGCAGCGCACCGCATGTGGCCGGCGTGGCGGTGCAGCGCGCCACCGGCGCCAAGTGGATCTACGTGCCTTACAAGGGTGGCTCGCAGGCCGTGACCGACACCGTGGCCGGCCAGACCCAGGTGATCATGAACGGCATGCTGGCCACGCTGCCGCATGTGCAGAGCGGGCGCCTCAAGGTGCTGGGCATCTCCAAGAAAACGCGCATGCCGCTGGTGGGCAACGTACCCACGCTGGCCGAGCAGGGCGTGACCGGTTTCGAGTCCGGCACCTGGCAGGGTGTGCTGGTGGCCAACGGCACGCCGCCAGCCGTCATCGCGCGGCTCAACGCCGAGCTGATCAAGATCATCCGCAGCCCCGACGTGCGCGCGCGCCTCACCGGCCAGGGCGCCGAAGTGATCACCATGCAGCCCACCGAGCAGGACACCTTCTTCGAGCGCGAGCGCAAGCGCTGGGGCGAGGTGGTGGCCGAAGCCGACATCAAGCTCGATTGATTTTCTTCAGCCGATTTTTCAACCAGAGGACCCCTCCGTGAATCCCCAGGATCTCAAATCCATTGTCAGCAGCGGACTGCTGTCGTTTCCTGTGACCGACTTCGACGCCCAGGGCGAGTTCAACGCCAAGGGCTACGCCGCGCGGCTGGAGTGGCTGGCGCCCTACGGTGCCAGCGCCCTGTTCGCCGCCGGTGGCACCGGCGAGTACTTCTCGCTCTCGGGCGCCGAATACGGCCAGGTGATCAAGACCGCGGTGGACACCTGCCGCGGCAAGGTGCCCATCATTGCCGGCGCCGGTGGACCCACCCGCACCGCCATCGCCCATGCACAGGAAGCCGAGCGCCTGGGCGCGCACGGCGTGCTGCTGCTGCCGCACTACCTCACCGAAGCCGGCCAGGAAGGCCTGATCGCGCACGTGGAGCAGGTCTGCAAGAGCGTGAAGTTCGGTGTGATCGTCTACAACCGCAACGTCTGCAAGCTCACACCCGAGTCGCTCGCGATCCTGGCCGATCGCTGCCCCAACCTGATCGGCTTCAAGGACGGCGTGGGCGACATCGAGATGATGATGTCGATCTACCTCAAGATGGGCGAGCGCTTCTCCTACCTGGGCGGCCTGCCCACGGCCGAGGTGTACGCCGCGGCCTACAAGGCGCTGGGCACGCCGGTGTATTCGTCGGCGGTGTTCAACTTCATCCCGAAGACCGCGATGCAGTTCTATGAAGCCGTGCGCACCGACGACCACGCCACGCAGCACCGCTTGCTCAAGGACTTCTTCATGCCCTACCTCGACATCCGCAACAGGGGCCAGGGCTATGCGGTGAGCATCGTGAAAGCGGGTGCCCACCTGGTCGGCCACGGCGCAGGTCCGGTGCGCGCGCCACTCACCGACCTGAAGCTTGCGGAGATGGAACAGCTCGACCGGCTCATCAGCGCGCTCGGCCCACAATAAGGGCGATGAGCCCTTCTGCCTTTCCCCATCTGCTCGATCCGGCGCGCTTCGAAGGCGCAGTGGACGGCCGGCCCACCGCCCTGTTCCTGCTGCGCAATGCGCGTGGCGCGGTGGTGGCCATCACCAACCTGGGTGCCAAGGTGCTGCAGATCGTGGTGCCGGACCGTCATGGGGTGCTGGACGACGTGGCGCTGGGATACGGATGCCTGGATGACGTGCTCGCCGGTTCGCCGTCCATGGGTGCGTTCGTGGGCCGCTACGCCGGGCGCATCGGCGGCGCGCGGTTCACGCAGGGCGGCACCGAGCACCGTCTCACGCCCAATGCGGGTGCGCACTGCATCCACGGCGGGCCGCGCGGCGCGCGGCACCGCGCGTTTGAAGCCCGGCAGATCGACGCGCAGACGCTGGAACTGCACCACCGCTTCCTCACCGCCGAGGACGACTTCCCCGGCACGCTGGACCTGCGGCTCACCTACCGACTGTCCGACGACAACGCACTGGTGATCGAACACCTGGCCACCGCGCTGGACGACCCTGGCCCGGCGAGTTTCACCAGCCACATCTACTTCAATCTCGATGGTGTGAACAGTGAAGCCCAGCGCATCGACGGCCATGTGCTTCAGGTGCCGCAGGCGCACACGGTGCTGGCCACCGGGGCCGACGGCATCGCCACCGGCGGCCTGGTGTCGCTGGAAGGCCATGTGCACGACCTGCGTTCAGCCAGGCGTCTGGGCGACCTGCCCGACATCGACCTGAGCTACCCGCTGGAGCACAAGGCCACAGGCGCCGCACGCCTGTGCGCGCACCTGCGCAGCGAAACCAGCGGCCGCACGCTCGATGTGTGGACCACGGAGCCCTTGCTGCAGGTGTACACCGCCGGCCAGCTGGGCACCGCCGAGCAGCCCGATGTGGGCAAACGGGGAGTGCGGCACCGCCCGCGTTCGGCCGTCTGCCTGGAGCCGCAGTGGTTTCCCAACGCGCCCAACTGCCCCGCGCTGCCACAGAACGTGGTGACGCCCGGGCAGCCCTACCGGGCCACCACGGTTTACCGCTTTGGTGTGAACTGAACCCAGCCGCGCCTGCGCGCACCGACAAAACGGGTTCATGCAGCGGTAGGCCCGGACAACGCCGCTGGAACGTGCCTGCCCTTTCACCTCACCCGGACGACCCAGCTCCAGCGTTCACGATCGGCTGTACGCCAGCCCCGAGGCCACGCCGCCGAACAGATCCCCCTCGACCATGGCCACACCGGGAAACTCGGCCTGCAGCGCGCGCTGAAACGGCCGCAGCGCCGATGAACCACCAGTGAGGTAAATGGCGTCCAGCGTGCCATCCGTCAGGCCGGCGCGCAGCACGCATTCGCGTGCGCAAGCCACGGTGCGGGCGAGCAAGCTGCCCAGGTGGTCGCGCATGGCATCGGCGTCCATGGCCGCGCCCAGCCCACGCTCCACGTCCGACAGGTCCACCTGGGTGGCGCCGTCCTGCTCCGAGCAGCGGATCTTGGCCTGCTCCACCTCGTGGGCAATGCGGTGGCCGTCGCGGTGCTTGAGCACCTTCATCAAACGCTCGTGCAGCGCGACGTTGGTGTAGTTCACGCGCAGCTGCTGCGCCTGGCTGAGGGCGCGCGGCTGGTACAGCCACTGGATCAGGTGCCAGGTGGAGAGATCGAAGAACACGCGGCTGGGCACCTCGCGCTGCTGCGGCCCCAGGTGCTTGTAGCCCAGCAGGGGCATGACCTGTTCCAGGCTGAGCTTGTGGTCGAAGTCGGTGCCACCGATGTGCACGCCGGTGGTGGCCAGCACGTCGTCCGCGCGCTCGGTCAGCTTCATGCGCTGCGGACCCAGCCGCACGACGGTGAAATCGGAGGTGCCACCGCCCAGGTCCACCACCAGCACCACGCTCTCGCGCTCCAGCCGCCGCTCGTAGTCCAGCGCAGCCGCAATCGGCTCCAGCTGGAACGACACCTGCCGAAAACCCACCGCCTGCGCGGCCTGCAACAGGGAGTCTTGCGCCAGCGCGTCGCGCTCCAGATCGTCGTCGACAAAATGCACTGGTCGGCCCATGACCACCTTGGTGGGTGCCACGCCCAGCGACTGCGCGGCGCGCTCGCGCAGCGCGGCCAGGAAGGTGGCCACGATCTCCTGGAAACTGATCTGCTGGTGGTTGACCACCGTGGTCTCCAGCAACAGCGGACTGCCCAGCAGGCTCTTGAGCGAGCGCATCAGCCGGCCCTCGGTGCCGGCCAGGTACTGCGCCACCGCGTCGCGGCCGAAATGTGTGCTGCTGTCTTCCGAGTTGTAGAACACCGCCGTGGGCATGGAGACCGCCGCGCCCTCCAGCGGAATCAGCCGCGCCGTGCCCCGCACATCGGCCCAGGCCATGGCCGAATTGGATGTGCCGAAATCAATGCCGAGCGTGCCGTGGAGCGGAGGAGTCATGGGGGAGCAGGTGGGGAGCGGTATAGAAGAGGCCCCCGAGGCACGAACGCAAGCGCCGGCTCATGGGGAGCGCGGATTCTGCCACCGTTGTGTGGCAGGCTCGGTGTGGCTCGATCCGGCTTCTTGCCGCGTCCACCGGACGCAAGCCTAGCGGCTCAACCAGGGGCTTGTGCGCGCCGCGCCGCTTCGATCGCGGCGATGTCGATCTTTCTCATCGTCATCATGGCGTTGAAGGCGCGCTGGGCCGCCGCGGGGTCGGGGTCGGCGATCGCCGCCATGAGGGCGCGCGGGGTGATCTGCCATGACACCCCCCAGCGGTCCTTGCACCAGCCGCACTCGCTTTCCTGCCCCCCATTGCCGACGACTGCGTTCCACAAGCGGTCGGTCTCGTCCTGGTCGTCGGTGGCGATCTGAAACGAGAAAGCTTCGTTGTGCCTGAAATGCGGTCCGCCGTTGAGCCCGACGCACGGGATGCCGGCGACGGTGAACTCGACCGTGAGGACATCGCCCTGTTTGCCGTCGGGATAGTCGCCCGGCGCCCGGTAGATGGCACCCACCGCGCTGTCGGGGAAGGTCTCGGCATAGAACCTGGCGGCATCAAGGGCGGTGCCGTCGTACCAGAGGCAGATCGTGTTCTTGCTGGCCATTTCGGGTCTCCTCAAAAATCGAAGTGTCCACGATCACCTCGGCAAGCGTGCATCGGCGTCCCCGTGGATGGCACTGCGCCCACCTTGCGAAGATCTGCAGGCCCCAGCGATGTCCCTTTGCGTCAAAGACCGTCAGCTCATGCCGCCGGCCCCCGCAGCGCCCCGTTCAGTTGATCCACCACCTCCGCCCAGTCGGCGTCCTCCAGGAGCTCCTCGCGCAACAAGGCGCTTTGAGCATCCGTCCAGAACGGCGCATCGGCCAGGCGCACATCGTCTGCCAACGGTGAGTGGGTGCGCAGGAACGCAGCGATGGAGGCGGGGTCGGACGACAGGCCGAGCTGGGCGAACAGGTCAGAGAAGCGGTGGAACGACGTTTCCATGGCGGTTACCTTGTGGACAAATGAGTGGCCTACAGGTTACTCCCCACAACGCACCATCAACGAGCCGGGAGTTCTTCCCGTGCTTCCACCGCCAGCTGGCGCACGACCGAGCCGGAGGCTGCGGCCACCGCGCGCACGCGCAGCGCCCGACCGGTGGGCAGTTCGATGCGGCAGTGGTAGTCCAGCCCGTCGGTCTGGCCGGGGCTGCTGCTGGCAATGCGGCGCGACCACTTCTGTTTGCCGTCCAGCTCGACCGTCAGGGCATGCCAGGCACCCGCCAGCGGCTGGGGCACCCGCACAAGGAGGGCAATATCCACGTCGAACGTGCGGTGCCGCTCCAGCGAGCCCGGAATGTCGAGCACCGCCACCGACGCTCCGCCCACATCGCAGCGCCACACCTCGGGCTTGGGGGGTCGGGATGCCGGAATCATGCGGCCAGAAGCTGCTTCAGTTCACCCGTCTCGGCGAGCCGTTGCACGTCTTGTGCACCACCCACCAGCACACCACGCACGAACACCATGGGGAATGTTGGCCAGCCAGTCCACATCTTGAGGGCATTGCGCCGGCGCCACTGCGAAAAGTAGCTGCCGATCTCCAGGTAACCATGCGCCACACCGGCGGCATCCAGCGTCTTGCGGGCCTTGCCCACCCAGGGGTTGCCCGCCATGCCGAACACCATCACAGCGTTGGAGGCCACCTCGGCCTGGACCTGGCGCAGCAACTCGTTGTTGAGGTTGGCCACTTTTTGCTGAATGGCGGGGTGGATGGCGGCTTCGTCGAGAACGGGGCGTGGCATGGTTTTGTCCTGGTGGGTTGGCGCCCCGAACTGTAGTGGCATCGGGAAGGCCTTGTGGGCCCGGGTTTGTGGAACTTCGTCCTTAGCACTCAGTCACAGAGAGTGCTAATATTCTTCCAACAGTCCTGAGGAGGTTCTGCATGTCCCACTCACTTGCCCCCATTTCCGCCGCCACCAGTGGTCAGGTCGCCGTGGCGAATCCCTGGGCTCTGGTGCCGCCCCTGGGCAACCTGGATGCCTATATTTCCGCGGTCAACCGCCTGCCGCTGCTCACGCTGGACGAAGAGCAGAAGGCCGCGCGCCGCCTGCGCGACGACAACGACCTGGAAGCCGCGGGCCAACTGGTGATGTCGCACCTGCGCCTGGTGGTGTCCATCGCGCGCCAGTACCTGGGCTATGGCTTGCCCCACGGCGACCTGATCCAGGAAGGCAACGTCGGCCTGATGAAGGCGGTCAAGCGCTTCGACCCCGACCAGGGCGTGCGCCTGGTGAGCTACGCCATGCACTGGATCAAGGCCGAGATCCACGAATACGTCTTGAAGAACTGCCGCATGGTCAAGCTGGCCACGACCAAGGCGCAGCGCAAGCTGTTTTTCAACCTGCGCTCGCGCAAGCAGGGCTTTCGCTCCGACGCGCTGGACGGCGACACCCACCGCGAGGTGTTGAGCGACGTTGAGGTGGGCATCATGGCCAAAGAGCTCAACGTGAAGCCGGAAGAAGTGCGCGAAATGGAAACGCGCCTCTCGGGTGGTGACGTGGTGCTGGACCCGACGCCGGGCGACGATGGTGAAGACGCCTTCGGCCCCATTGCCTATCTGGCGGACGCCACCCACGAGCCCACCGCCGTGCTGGAATCGGCCGAGCGCGATGCCTTGGCCACCGAGGGTGTGGCGCTGGCCATGAGCGAACTCGACGACCGTTCGCGTCGCATCGTGAGCGAGCGCTGGCTCAAGGTGAACGACGACGGCTCTGGCGGCATGACGCTGCATGAGCTGGCGGCCGAATACGGGGTGAGTGCCGAGCGGGTGCGCCAGATTGAAGTGGCGGCCATGAAAAAGATGCGCAAGGCGCTGGCCGCCTACGCTTGAGCGCGGACGCCACCGTCTGCGTCCACCCCGGTTGCCTTGGCGTCCGGGGTTTTTTTTCGCCTGTCGCGCACCGGCGTCGGGCATGAGCGGAAGCCGGCCTTCATCCTCACGAGACACAATGAACGCCTTCCTGCTTTCGCGCATCTGGCGCATCGACCCGCTTGTGACTCCATTTCTCCGCCTGTGCGCCTTCATCGGCCTGACGTTGTACGCACTCAACTCGGCCTGGGCTCAACCGGCGCCTCTGCCCCGCCCCCTGATGCTGGACGGGAGCCAGAACACCCTGTCTCTGGCCGGGCGCAGCACCTTCTGGGTGGACGCCAGTGGCGCGATGACACCCCAACAACTGGAAGCCCGGTACAACGACCTGCCCTTTGGCGTGCGGGCGCCAGGCAGCCGCGTGCAACTGACTCAAGGTGCCGTGCTGTGGGTTCGCTTTGACGCCGAGGTCAAGGACAACAGCGCGCACTGGGAGCTGGAGCTCACCCACTCGGGCACCGACCGGGTGAGCCTGTTTCACCGCCGGGCCGACGGGGGCTGGCACGCGCAGCACGCAGGCGACCGCCTCGCCGTGCGCGACTGGGCCTACCCCGACCGCTACCCGGTGTTCGCGCTCGATCCACGCGTCGACCAGCCCGTGACCTACTGGGTGCGCATCGAACACGCCCGCGTGCCGTTCTCGGGTGAACTGCTGGTCCACAACCACAACACCCTGCGCGAACTGCGCATCCACCAGCAGTTTCTGCTGGGTGCGTACTTCGGCATGGCGGCGCTGCTGGTCGCCACCGCCGTGGCCAACGCCCTGGTGTTCCGCGACACCAGCTTTGCAGCCTACGCGGTGTACGTCACCGTGCTGGGCCTGGCGCTGGCCGCGTCGCTGGGCGTGGGCGGACAGTTCGTGTGGCCGGCCTGGCCCCGCTGGAACGGCCTGGCCGAGTTCGTGCTGCTGCCGCTCACGGCCGTCTCGGGCCTGCTGTTCGTGCGACATGTGGTGCAGCCACGGCGCATTGGTCGTGGTCTGGACCGGCTGGCCCTGAGCCTGGCGGGCGTGTTCCTGGTGCTGACCGCCTGGGACGTGGTGCGCCCCACCGCCTCCAGTCTGCAAGCCGTGACCGCCGCCGGAGCGCTGACCATGGTGCTGGTGTACGCGATGCTGTGGGCGGCCTGGCGCACGGGAGACCGCTGGGTGCGCTGGATCGCGCTGGGCATCCTGCCGGTGCTCATCGCCGGCACGTTGCCGGTGTTGCGCAACTTCGGTCTGGTGTCCTCGGGCTTCCTGTCGCAATACGGCATGGTGATGGCTGCGGCCATCGAAGCGCCCTTGCTCATCTACGGCCTGCTGCAACGGTCGTCCATGCAACACGAGGCGCAAACGCGCGCCCGTGCGCTGGCGCTGACCGAACCGCTCACAGGACTGACCAACCGCCACAACTTCATGCTGCGCCTGCACGAAAGCCTGGTGCGTGCCCAGCGCTACCAGCACCGCAGCGCGCTGCTGCTGATCGATCTGGACAACCACGCCTGGTTTGCCGACACCCACGGACGTGAGGTGGCCGACCGGGCTCTGGTGCTCACGGGTTCGTTGTTGAGATCGGTGGCACGCGACGTGGACACGGCCGGTCGGGTCAACGACAGCACACTGGCCCTGCTGATGGAAGGCCCGGTGCGTGAAGCCCAGGTGGTGGCCGCAGCCACGAGCATCGTGGCAGGGGGCTTGCGCCCGTCCAGCCAGTTGCCGGTGGGTGCCACGTTGAAGTTCAAGGTGGTGCTGGCATTGCTGCCCGACGCAGCCAGCGGCTCCGATCTGGAGAGCAACGCACAAGCCCACCTGGACTGGCTGGGCACGGGCCTGGGCACGCTGCGTCAGGACGGCCGCAGGACCATCCTGAAACTCAACTTCTGATCAGGGCGAGGATTCGCCGCCGGGCCGCTCCCAAGGCGAATCAGCCCCCGTGGGGGGCAGCGGACCTCGCGCAGCGGGTGAGCGTGAGGGCTCAGTGTTCTCGCCTCAGGGCGGGGAAGAGGATCACATCGCGGATGCTGGCGCTGTCGGTCAGCAGCATCATCAGGCGGTCAATGCCGATGCCACACCCACCGGCCGGGGGCATGCCGTATTCGAGCGCACGGATGTAGTCGGCGTCGAAATGCATGGCCTCATCGTCGCCGCCGTCCTTGGCCGACACCTGCGCGTGGAAGCGCGCGGCCTGGTCTTCGGCGTCGTTGAGCTCCGAGAAGGCATTGCCGAATTCACGCCCGGTGATGTAGAGCTCGAAGCGCTCGGTCACCTCGGGCTTGGCATCGTTGGCGCGGGCCAGCGGCGAAATCTCGGTGGGGTGGTCCATGATGAAGGTCGGGTTCCAGAGCTTGTCTTCGACCTTTTCTTCAAAGTACATCACCTGCAGGCTGGCGAGGCTGCGCGTGGAGAGCTGGTGTTTGGCCTCGGTCAAGCCGAGCTTCTTCAACTGGTTCAGCAACCACTCCATGCTGTCCACGTTGTCGCCGGCCTCGGTGTGCTTGAGGATGGCTTCGCGGATGGTGAGGCGCTCAAAGGGTGAGGTCACGTCCACCGGCTGGCCCTGGTAGGTCAGCGGCACGTCGCCGCGCACCTCGCGCACCACATGGCGGATGAGGTCTTCGGTGAAGCTCATCAGGTCCTGGTAATTCCAGTACGCCGCGTAGAACTCCATCATGGTGAACTCGGGGTTGTGGCGCACGCTGATGCCTTCGTTGCGGAAGTTGCGGTTGATCTCGAACACGCGGTCGAATCCACCCACCAGCAGCCGCTTCAGGTACAGCTCGGGCGCGATGCGCAGAAACATCTCCTGGTCCAGCGCGTTGTGGTGGGTCTTGAACGGCTTGGCGTTGGCGCCGCCCGGGATCGGGTGCAGCATCGGCGTCTCGACTTCGAGAAAACCGTGGCTGACCATGAAGCCGCGCAGGCTGGAGATGCCGCGGCTGCGGTTGACGAAACGCTGGCGCGCGCTCTCGTCGGTCATCAGGTCCACATAACGCTGGCGGTACTTGATCTCCTGATCGGCGATGCCGTGGAACTTGTCGGGCAGCGGACGCAGGCTCTTGGTGATGAGGCGAACGCTGTCGGCGTGGATGGTCAGCTCACCGGTGCGGGTGCGGAACAGCACGCCCTCGGCCGCCACGATGTCGCCCAGGTCCCAGTGCTTGAACGCGTTGTGCAGGGCCTCACCCACGCTGTCGTTGTTCATGTAGATCTGGATGCGGCCGCCGCTGGGGCCGAACGAGGCGTCCTGCAGCGTGGCAAAGCTGGCCTTGCCCATCACGCGCTTGAGCATCATTCGCCCTGCCACGCAGGCACGCACCGGGTTGGCTTCGAGCGCTTCCTTGGTGGTCTCGCCGTGCACCGCGAACAGCTCGGCCGCCTTGTCGGACGGTTTGAAGTCGTTAGGGAAGGCCACGCCCTCGCCCCGCTGCTGCGCTTCGCGCATCACCTTGAGCTTCTCGCGGCGCTCCGCGATCAGCTGGTTGTCGTCGTGCGCGGGGGCGCTGGCATCGGGGGTGTGGACTTGGGTCATGAATGAAAAGAGGGTTGAGCACCGGTGTGCGCAACCCTCAATTGTAGGTTTGGACAAGAGGCCCGATTCGCCGCCGGGCCGCCCCAAGGCGAATCAGCCCCCTTGGGGGGCAGCGACCCGCGGAGCGGCGAAGCGTGGGGGCGCTTTACTCGCCCAAATACGCTGCGCGCACTTTCGGGTCATCCAGCATGTCGCGGCCCTTGCCGGTCATGATGATTTCGCCAGAGTCCATCACGTAGCCCCGGTCGGCAATCTGCAGCGCGCGGCGGGCGTTCTGCTCCACCAGCAGGATGGTCACGCCCTGCTTGGACACGTCGCGCACCACCTCGAAGATCTTGTCGACCATGATGGGCGACAGGCCCATGGAGGGCTCGTCGAGCAGCAGCACCTTGGGCTGGCTCATGAGTGCGCGCGCCATGGCCAGCATCTGCTGTTCGCCGCCGCTCATGGTGCCGGCAAGCTGGTCCTTGCGCTCACGCAGGCGCGGGAAGATGCCGAACATCTTCTCGATGTCCTGTGCAATGCCAGGCTTGTCGTTGCGGATGTAGGCGCCCATCTGCAGGTTTTCAGTGATGGTCATGCGCGTGAACACGCCACGACCTTCGGGCACCATGGCCAGGCCCTGTTTCACCAGATCCCAGGCGCCTCTGCCCTTGATGCTCTGGCCCATGTACTCGATGTCGCCGGCTTCAAAGGCGAGCGAACCGGTCACGGCCTTCATGGTGGTGGTCTTGCCCGCGCCGTTGGAACCGATCAGCGAGATCAACTCGCCTTCGTTCACTTCGAGGTCGATGCCCTTGACGGCCTTGATGCCGCCGTAAGCGACCTTCAGGCCGCTGACTTTGAGGAGAGTGTTTGCCATGTGTGTGCGTCCTGGTTCAGTGGCCACCGGTGCCGAGGTAGGCCTCGATCACCTTGGGGTCGCGCTGCACATCGGCCGGCGAGCCCGACGAGAGCTGCTTGCCGTAGTCAAGCACGGTCACGCGGTCGCACAGGCCCATGACCAGCTTCACGTCGTGTTCGATCAGCAGGATGGTGCGGTTGTCGTTGCGGATCTGGTCGATCAGCTCGCGCAGTTGCACCTTTTCGGTGGCGTTCATGCCGGCGGCGGGCTCGTCCAGGGCAATCAACTGGGGATCGGTGGCCAGCGCGCGCGCGATCTCCAGACGACGCTGGTCACCGTAGCTGAGCGTGCGCGACTTGTAGTCAGCGAAGCGCTCGATGCCGACATAGGCCAGGAGTTCGCGAGCTCGCGCCGTGATCTCGGCTTCTTCGCGCTTGAATCCGGGCGTGCGCAACACCGCGCCGATCAGGCCCGAGTGCGTGCGCACGTGGCGCCCGACCATCACGTTTTCCAGCGCGGTCATTTCGGCGAAGAGGCGGATGTTCTGAAAGGTTCGCGCGATGCCAGCCTTGGCCACCTCGTGCACGGCACTGGGCGTGTAGGGCTTGCCGGCGAGTTCGAAAGAACCGCTGTCGGGCGTGTACAGGCCGGTCAGCACGTTGAAGAAGGTCGTTTTGCCGGCCCCGTTGGGGCCGATCAGGCCATAAACCTGGCCGCGTTTGATTTCCATGCCCACATCGCTGAGGGCTTGCAGGCCACCGAAGCGTTTGGAGACATTGGCAACTTTGAGAATCGTGTCGGTCATTGAAGTTGCTCCGCTCACTTGGACAAGGACTTGCCATGCTCGGGCGCGGGCCACAAGCCTTTGGGACGGATCAGCATCACGATCACCATGGCCAGTGCGATGAGCAACTGGCGCAGGATTTCGGGTGCCAGGCGGCCGTCGGTCATGGCGGTGAGCGGATGTGCCACGTGACGCAACAGCTCGGGCAGGCCGGCCAGCAGCAAGGCGCCGAGCACCACGCCGGGAATGTGGCCGATACCGCCCAGCACGACCATGGCCACCACCATCACCGACTCCATGAGCGAGAACGACTCGGGCGACACGAAGCGCTGGAACGAGGCGAACAGCACACCAGACACACCGCCAAACGAAGCGCCCATGCCAAAGGCGAGCAGCTTGAGGTTGCGGGTGTTCAGGCCCATGGCCTTGGCGGCTATCTCGTCCTCGCGAATGGCCATCCAGGCGCGGCCGATGCGCGAGTCCTGCAGGCGGTACGAAATGACGATGGCCATCACCACGAAGAAAAGGAACAGGTAGTAGTACAGCGTGACTGGCTGGAAGGAGTAGTCACCGATGGTCAGCCGCTTGCCGAGATCGAGACCAAAGACCGAAATGGTGTCGATCTGGCTGATGCCCTTGGGACCGTTGGTGATGTTCACCGGACGGTCCATGTTGAGCAGGAAGATGCGAATGATCTCGCCGAAGCCCAAGGTGATGATGGCCAGGTAGTCACCGCGCAGCTTGAGCGTGGGCGCCCCCAGGATCATGCCGACGACACCGGCCACCAACGCGGCCAGGATCATCACGATCCAGATGCTGTAGTGGATGCCCTGCGGGAACATGGCCTTGATGGCAGGGAAGGTGTCGGCAAGGTGGGGCGAGCCCAGCAGCGCAAACACATAGGCACCCACCGCGAAGAACGCGATGTAGCCCAGGTCAAGCAGGCCGGCGTAGCCCACCACAATGTTCAGGCCCAAGGCCAGCAACACATAGAGCAGGGCGATGTCGAGAATGCGCACCCAGGAGTTGCTGCCGGTGGACTGCAGCAGGATGGGCAGCAACAGCAGGACAGCGCCCGCGATCAGGAAGACGGCCAGCTTGCCGGTTTTGGTGTTCATCATGTGATGTCTCCTGGCGGTCAGGCGCGGTCGGCCACACGTTCACCCAGCAGGCCCGAGGGGCGCAGCGTGAGCACGACGGCCAGCACGATGAAGGCAAAGATGTCGGTGTACTGGCTGCCCAGCACCCCCCCGGTGAGCTTGCCGAGGTAGCCGGCGCCCAGGGATTCGATCAGGCCCAGGGCAATACCGCCGACCACCGCGCCGGCGAGGTTGCCAATGCCACCCATCACCGCAGCCACAAAGGCCTTGAGACCGGGCATGAAGCCCATGGCGTGCTGCACCGTGCCGTAATTGGAGGCCCACATCACGCCAGCGATGGCCGCGAGCATGGCGCCAATGATGAAGGTGGCGGAAATCACCACGTCGGGCTTGATGCCCATGAGGGCCGCCACGCGCGGGTTCTCGGCGGTGGCGCGCATGGCGCGCCCCAGGTTGGTGCGGTTGACCAGCCACATGAGGAAAGCCAGCGTGATGACAGTGGTGGCCAGGATGGTGATCTGGGTGATGGAAATCACCGCGCCGCCGAAGTGAAGCGGCTCGGTCGGCAGCATGTTCGGGTACGACTTGGGATTGGGTTTCCAGATGATCATGGCAAACGTCTGCAGAAGCAGCGACATGCCGATGGCCGTGATCAGTGGGGCCAGTCGGGACGAGTTGCGCAGCGGGCGGTAGGCCAGCTTTTCAATCGTGAAGTTGAGGGAAGCGCAAACCACCATGGCAATGATCACCGCCAGCAGGAGCACGAGCCAGCCAGGCATGCCGGGTGTGGCGTCCTGCATCACGCCGATGATGGTCCAACTGGTGAGTGCGCCCACCATGAGCACGTCGCCGTGGGCGAAATTGATCAGCCCGATGATGCCGTAGACCATGGTGTAACCCAGAGCCACCAGCGCATACATGCTGCCCAGCACCAGACCGTTGATGATCTGCTGTAGCAAAACTTCCATGAAGATTCTCCGTGTGTGTGACAGGCCGAGGGACGCTTGTGGCGCTGGCCTGTTTCAACCTAGCAAAAAACCCGCCAGACATGACCTTGGAACAGGACAGACTGCGGGTTGGTGGACGGATTGTAATGAGGCGCTTTTGGGGGCCACATGCGTGTAAGCCCTTAGCGCACAAGGGTTTACCCGGGATTTTGCTGACACCCCGCCGCTTGCATCAGCGCGAATGGGAATGCATTAGTTATTTTGATTGTTGCGATTCTTGAGTTCACGCAGCTTATCGGCGATGCGCAACTCCAGACCACGCTCCACCGGCCGGTAGAAGCCCGGCTCGGCCATGCCCTCGGGCAGGTAGCGCTCGCCCGCGGCAAAACCGCCCTCTTCATCGTGCGCATACCGGTAGCCCTTGCCGTAGTCGAGCTCTTTCATGAGCTTGGTGGGCGCGTTGCGCAAGTGCATGGGCACCGGGCGCGTGCCGTCCTTCTTCACGAAGGCCTTGGCCTCGTTGAAGGCCTTGTAGACCGCGTTGGACTTGGGCGCCACGGCCAGATAGATCACGCACTCGGCCAGTGCCAGTTCGCCCTCGGGGCTGCCCAGGCGCTCGTACACCTCGGCGGCGTCCAGCGCCAGACGCAGCGCGCGCGGGTCGGCCAGGCCGATGTCTTCGGCCGCCATCCGGATGAAGCGCCGCGCCATGTAGCGCGGGTCGGCGCCGCCGTCGAGCATGCGCACGAACCAATAAAGCGCCGCGTCCGGGTCGGAGCCGCGCACGCTTTTGTGCAAGGCACTGATGGTGTCGTAGAACTGCTCACCTCCCTTGTCGTAACGGCGCATGCGCTCGCCCAGCACCTTGAGCAGCCAGGCGTCGGTGATCTCGGTGAGCCTTTCACGACCAGCCGCCACGGCCAGTGTCTCCAGCGTGTTGAGCAGGCGTCGGGCATCACCGTCGGCGTAGGCAATCAGGCGGTCGGTGGCGGCGGCTTCCATGGCCGGCACCGCGTCGATGCCCTGCGCCTTGGCCACGATCAGCTTCAGGTCGTCTTCCGACAGCGGCTGCAGCACATAGACGGCCGCGCGCGAGAGCAAGGCCGAGTTGACTTCGAACGACGGGTTTTCGGTGGTGGCGCCGATGAAGGTGAACAGGCCGCTTTCCACGTGCGGCAAAAAGGCGTCCTGCTGGCTCTTGTTGAAGCGGTGAACCTCATCGACGAACAGGATGGTGCGTTGCGGCGAGAGCCCGCTGCGAGCGGCCTCGGCCCGCTCCACCGCCTCGCGGATGTCCTTCACCCCGCCGAGCACCGCGCTGATGGTGAGGAACTGCGCGTCGAAGGCGTCGGCCATGAGACGCGCGATCGTGGTCTTGCCCACACCGGGAGGCCCCCACAGGATGCAGCTGTGCGGTTGGCCCGATTCAAAGGCCAGGCGCAATGCCATGCCTTCGCCCAGCATGTGCTGCTGGCCGATGACTTCGCCCAGGGTGCGTGGACGAAGCCGCTCGGCCAGGGGCGCGTGGGGACTGGGAGAGGCCACGGATGTCAGGGCCGCATGACAGAGGCGCCTGCCGGCGGCTGGAACTTGAAGTCGGTCGCTTTCAACGGGGCGTTGGACTGCCAGTCGTTGAAGGTGAGCACCGAACGCTGGCCCAGGCTGTCTTCAATGTCGAGCACCGAGAGCTGGCCTTGCTTGAAGCCCACACGCACCAGTTGCAGCTGGCCGTTGCGGTCCTTCGGCTTCGCCTCCAGCCACTCCAGGCCGTCTTTGGCCGCGCCAGGCTTGAGCTCAAACGCGTCCGACAAACCTTTGATGTCAGCGCCCGCCGCAATCAAGGCCGCGGGCGTGCTGCCCAGCACCTCTTTCTGGCCGCGCGCCGTGACCTGATTCAGGTCCACGTCATACAGCCACAGCGTCTGGCCATCGGCCACGATGGTCTGCTCAAACGGCTTGGTGTACTCAAACCGGAAACGGTTGGGCCGCAGGAATTCGAAGCGCCCGGTGGAGGTCTTGCTGCGCGCCACGGTTTCGGTGGCGCGCTTGGGCGACGTCACCACCTGGGTGAAGCTGGATTTGCCGCTGCCCACTTCACGCAGGAACTTTTCCAGGTCCTGCAGGCCATCGGCCCAAGCGCCCAGGGTCGCAAGGCTCAGGGCGGTCGCGATCGTCAATTTCTTCATCATGGGGTTCTGATCCGGTTGGGCCGGCTCGGTTCAAGCCAGCGTCATTCGCCGCGCGCGGGCACCAGAATGTCGCGCTGCCCGCTCGATGTGAGGGCACTCACCAGACCAGCGTTTTCCATGTCTTCGAGCAAGCGGGCGGCACGGTTGTAGCCGATCTTGAGTTTGCGCTGCACATAGGAAATGCTGGCCTTGCGGTCCTTGATGACGATCTCCACCGCCTGGTCGTACAGGGCATCCTTCTCGCCGCCGCCCTCACCGCCGCCTTCGCCGAACAGATCGCCTCCCTCGCCATCGGCCACGCCGCCTTCCAGCACGCCGTCGATGTAGTTGGGTTCGCCACCCTGTTCCTTGAGGTAGGCCACCACGCGGTGCACTTCGTCATCGCTCACAAACGCACCATGCACCCGGATCGGGAATCCTGTACCCGACGGCATGTAAAGCATGTCACCCATGCCCAGCAGGCTCTCGGCACCCATCTGGTCGAGGATGGTGCGGCTGTCGATCTTGCTGCTGACCTGGAACGACAGGCGCGTGGGAATGTTGGCCTTGATCAGGCCGGTGATCACGTCCACGCTGGGGCGCTGGGTGGCCAGGATCAAATGGATGCCGGCCGCGCGCGCCTTCTGCGCCAGGCGTGCAATGAGCTCCTCGATCTTCTTGCCCACCACCATCATCAGGTCGGCCAGTTCGTCGATCACCACCACGATATAAGGCAGGCGCTCCAGCGGCTCAGGCTGTTCGGGCGTGAGGCTGAACGGGTTTCCGATGATCTCGCCGCGGGCCTTGGCCTCGTCGATCTTCACGTTGTAGCCCGCGAGGTTGCGCACGCCCAGCTTGCTCATCAGCTTGTAGCGCTTCTCCATCTCGGCAACGCACCAGTTCAGGCCGTTGGCCGCGTGTTTCATGTCGGTCACCACAGGCGCCAGCAGGTGCGGGATGCCCTCGTAGACGCTCATCTCCAGCATCTTGGGGTCGATCAGCAGCAGGCGCACGTCGCGTGCGTCGGCCTTGTACAAAAGCGACAGGATCATCGCGTTGATGCCGACCGACTTGCCCGAGCCGGTGGTACCAGCCACCAGGCAATGCGGCATCTTGGCCAGATCGGCCACGATGGGTTGGCCTCCGATGTCCTTGCCCAGGCCCATGGTCAGCATCGATTTGGCATCGTTGTAGACGGCCGAGCCCAGGATCTCACTGAGCTTGATGGTCTGGCGCTTCGCGTTGGGCAGCTCCAACGCCATCAGGTTCTTGCCCGGAATGGTTTCAATCACGCGGATGGAGACCAGCGAGAGCGAACGCGCCAGGTCGCGCCCGAGGTTGACGATCTGCGAGCCCTTCACGCCGGTCGCTGGCTCGATCTCGTAGCGCGTGATGACAGGGCCCGGTGCTGCGGCGACCACGCGCACATCCACGCCAAAGTCCTTGAGCTTCTTCTCGATCAGGCGGCTGGTCATCTCCAGCGTCTGACTGTCCACACCCGCCTGGTGCGCTGGCGCGCTGTCGAGCAGATCCACCTGCGGCAGCTTGCTGTCGGGCAGCTCGGTGAACAGCGGCTTCTGGCGCTCCTTGGCCACACGCTCGCTTTTGGGCACATCGACCAGCGTGGGCTCGATCACCACCGGCGTGGGGTGGTGCTCCTCGATCTCCACCCGCTCGACCTTCACCACTTCTTCGCGTTCGCGCGCCGCCTTCTCGCCGATGCGATGGTCTTCCACCGCTTCGCGCTTCTCGCGGCGCGCTTCGAACCAGCCGTCCAGTGTGTGCCCGACCTCCTCGGCCCAATGGCCCCAGGAAAAGCGGAAAACGCGCGGCAGGCACACCAGCAACAGCGCCAGCATGACCAGCGCCGAGCCAGTGAACCCCAGCCAGCGCATGGAAAACGCGCCGAGACCATGCCCGAGCACACCACCCGCATGGCCCGGCAACAGCGCTTCCAGTCGGTACAGCCGACTCCATTCCAGCACGGTGCTGGCGGCCATCAGGGTAACGAGCGACAGCCAGAACAGGCTGCGCCGCGCCCAGGGGCGTTGCCAGAGTCGGTCATCCTGTCCGTCACCTACTTCGGCCCGTGTACCGCGAATCCATCCGGCCAGGGCGGACAACCACGCCCTGACACCGACCAGGAAACACCACCAGACCGAGAAGCCGAAGAGGTAGTAGCTCCAGTCAGCCACCAGTGCGCCCAGTCGGCCACCCCAGTTGCCCACTTCCATTGCGGTTCCGGTGGTGCTCCAGGCCGGGTCGACCAGCGAGTGGCTCATCAAGGCGAGCAGCCAGAAGGCCAATGCAGCCGCCCCCAGCACCAGGCCGATTTCCTGGGCAAAACGAGAAACGCCGACCTGCGGTTGGCCCGCACGGTCGGCGTTGAGGGTGTTCAGTGAGTAGGTCATGGGCTGTTCAAATGTCCAGCAGCTAGCTTACCCCAAGCCCATGCCCGAATGACCGGCCGCGCGTGCACGGCCGTGGGGTTCAGCCCAGGGAATTCAACCGTTCCTTGATGACGGTGCTGCCGTCTTCGGTCATCTCGATGAAGCCCCTGTCTTCCAGGTCTTTCATGACGCGGCTGACCATCTCACGCGAGGCGCCGATCATCTTCGCCACGTCCTGGCGCGACACGCGGTCCTTGATCGTCAGCACACCATCTTTGTCGGGCTGGGCAAACTCAAGCAGCGCACGCGCCACCCGGCCATACACATCCATCAGCGCGAGCGATTCGATCTTGCGGTCGGCGTGGCGCAGGCGCTGCACCAGGCCCTTCATGACGGCGTAGGCCATGGAACTGTTCTCGGGCAGACAGCGAGCGAACTCGGCACGCCCCAGAATCAGCACATCGGTCTGCACCTCGGCCTTGACCGTGGCCGAGTGCGGCTGGTTGTCGATCAGGCTCATCTCGCCCACATAGTCACCCGGGTTCATGGTGGCCAGGATCACCTCCCGTCCGCGCGTATCGGTGGTCACAACACGTGCCCGCCCCGTCAGCACGATGGCCAGGCAGTTGGACTTCTTGCCTTGCTCGACGATGCACTCTCCACGCTTGAAGCGCCGCTTGATCACGGAGTCGGCCACCGACTCGGCCTGGGCCTGGGTCAAGGTGGAGAACAACGGAACCCGGCGGATCAGATCGAGATTGGACAGGAGAGACATGCGTGTATTCCTTGTTCTGGGAAGCGCTGGCGGCGCCGTTTCATACAATGACCTGAAGTCAAGGCCCCTGCACCGCAGGCTGCTGACCTGACGCTCCAATATAACCGCCGACTCTAAACCACTTGCCCCTGAATGCGATGGGGACTTGCACCATGAAACACGCCAAAGTACTGATCCTCGGCTCGGGGCCCGCTGGCTACACCGCCGCCGTCTACGCCGCTCGCGCCAACCTCAACCCGGTGCTCATCACCGGCATCGCGCAAGGCGGCCAGCTCATGACCACCACCGACGTGGACAACTGGCCAGCCGATGCCGACGGCGTGCAGGGCCCTGACCTCATGCAGCGGTTTCAGGCGCATGCCGAGCGATTCAAGACCGAGATGATCTTTGACCACATCAACGCGGTTGACTTCAGCAAACGCCCCTTCGTGCTCAAGGGCGACAGCGGCGAATACAGCTGCGACGCGCTCATCATCGCCACCGGCGCATCGGCCAAATACCTCGGCTTGCCCTCCGAAGAAGCTTTCATGGGCAAGGGCGTGTCGGGTTGCGCGACCTGCGACGGCTTCTTCTATCGCGGGCAAGAAGTCAGCGTCGTGGGCGGTGGCAACACAGCCGTGGAAGAGGCGCTGTACCTGTCCAACATTGCCAGCAAGGTCACGCTGGTGCACCGCCGCGACACTTTCAAGGCCGAGGCGATCCTGATCGACAAACTGATGGAAAAGGTCGCAGCCGGCAAGATCGAACTCAAGCTGCACAGCACGCTCGACGAGGTGCTCGGCGACCAGACCGGCGTGACCGGTGTGCGCCTGAAAAACGTGCAGACCGGCGCCAGCGAAGATCTCACCCTCAAGGGCTGCTTCATCGCCATCGGCCACCAGCCCAACACCGACATCTTCAAGGGCCAACTCGACATGAAAGACGGCTACATCACCACCCGCTCGGGCCTGCAGGGCATGGCCACCATGACCAGCGTACCGGGTGTGTTTGCAGCAGGTGACGTTCAGGACCACGTGTACCGCCAGGCCATCACCAGCGCCGGCACAGGCTGCATGGCCGCACTGGACGCCCAGCGGTTCCTTGAGCAAAACGCGTCCTGAAGACTGGCTTGTCCGGCCAGATCGCCGATTGGCTATAATCGCGGGCTTTGCTGAGTTTAATGGTCCGACCGGGGCCACAGCAGATTCGGGTTACCGCCACCCTTTCCTGGCGAGGTGAGGCTGCATGGGCCAGGCACGGAACAACTTCCGGTCGCGGGCAGCAGCTGTTTGAATGATCGGAGTGTCCTCATGGCACGCGTCTGCGACGTCACGGGCAAGAAGCCCATGGTCGGGAACAATGTTTCCCACGCCAACAACAAAACCAAGCGCCGGTTCCTCCCGAACCTGCAATACCGCCGTTTCTGGGTCGAGAGCGAAAACCGCTGGGTGCGTCTGCGCGTCTCCGGTGCCGCCCTGCGCCTGATCGACAAAAACGGCATTGACGCCGTGCTCGCCGACCTGCGCGCACGCGGTCAAGCTTAAGGAGAACCGAACATGGCAACCAAAGGCGCACGCGAGAAGATCAAGCTGGAATCCACCGCTGGAACCGGCCACTTCTACACCACCACCAAGAACAAGAAGACCACGCCCGAGAAGATGCTGATCAAAAAGTTTGATCCAAAAGCTCGCAAGCACGTGGACTACAAAGAAATCAAGCTGAAATAAGCGGGGTTTCTTCCAGCAAAAAAGCCGCTGCCATCAGCGGCTTTTTTGCGGGCCATCGATCATCATCTGCCCATGAAAAAACCACCCCGCGGGGTGGTTTCTTCTGGACGAGTCAAGTTCAGGCGTGAGCGGAGCGTAGACGAATGGAGAAGTCGCGCAGTGCGGCAATACCGCTTTCTTCAGCCCGGCGGCACCACGCCTGCAGGTCGGTGGCGAGTTGTTCGCGGGTGGCTGTGGTGCTGGACCACAGGGCACGCAGTTCTTCGCGCATGGTCACCATCTTGTCGAGCACAGGATGCTCGGCGCGCACTTGGGCCAGCTGGGGCTTGACGTTGGCCGGCACCTTGTCGTCGTCGCGGTGCAGCCACTGGCGGGCAGACTGCAACACGGTGGCATCGCCCCGGCGGTGTTGCAGGGCCTCGATCTCTCGCTTGCAGGCCGCGCGCATTTCGCGAGCGTAGCCAGCCATCACTTCGTAGCGGTTAGCAATGATCGCTTCCAACGTTTTTTCGTCGGCCACCGGCTTCACGTCGCCGAACGCCATCTTGGGAGGGAGCTTCTTGACCGAAGCCAGGCCCACCGAGCGCAGCATGCTGATGTACATCCAGCCAATGTCGAACTCGTAGGGCTTGACCGAGAGCTTGGCCGACGTGGGGTAGGTGTGGTGGTTGTTGTGCAGCTCTTCGCCGCCGATGATGATGCCCCAGGGCGACACGTTGGTACTGGCGTCGGTCGCCTCGAAATTGCGATAACCCCACCAGTGGCCAATGCCGTTGATGATGCCGGCTGCGGTGATCGGGATCCAGATCATCTGGATCGCCCAGACGGTCACGCCCAACACGCCGAACAGCGCCACGTTGATGATCATCATGAGGCTCACACCCAGGCGCGAACGGCCGGTGTAGAACTCGCGCTCGACCCAGTCGTTGGGCGTGTTGTGGCCGTAACGGTCAAGGGTTTCCTGGTTCTTGGCTTCGGCGCGATACAGCTCGCTGCCTTCAAAGAAAACCTTCTTGATGCCGAACACCACCGGGCTGTGCGGGTCACCTTCGTGTTCGCACTTGGCGTGGTGTTTGCGGTGGATGGCCGTCCATTCCTTGGTGACCATGCCGGTGGTCATCCAGAGCCAGAAGCGGAAGAAGTGCGATGCGATCGGGTGCAGGTCCAGCGAGCGGTGAGCTTGGTGGCGGTGCAGGTAGATGGTGACGCTGGCGATGGTGATGTGGGTGAACACCAGGGCCACGATCATGGTTTGCCACCAGGTCGCGCCGGTCAGGCCGTGTGCGAGGAACTGGATGAGGCCGTCCCAGATGGACGCAAAAATACCGAAGTCGGAAGAGGACATTGATTTCCCAATAGACCGCCCCGGGGGAGCGGATGGATACCGAGTGGGCTCCAGGGCACCCGGAGCAGTAACGCCCACAATTTTAAGGGCGAGGGTGATATTCACCAACCCATATCCCGCCCTTAATGTGGAAACTACTGCCCCAGATCAAGTGAATTGACGGCTTTTCAAGGCCTTTTCCGCCAGACGGCGGCAAAAAAGCCGTCCGTAGCATGCCGATGCGGCCACAGACGCAACCACCGCCCTTCGTCGCCCTGGCACAGGGAGGCCGCATTCTGGACTTGGGCGGTGTCCAGCAAACCGGCGGCGGGCACCACCTCGAATTCGGCATGGGCCGCCTCGAAAGCGGCACAGACCTCCTCGTTTTCCTGCTTCAGCAAGCTGCAGGTGGCATACACCAGGCGCCCGCCTGGCTTGAGCAGACGTGCCGCGCTGTTCAAGATGGCGAGCTGCAGTTCGGCCTGGGCGGCCACGGTCTGGGGGGTCTGGCGCCACTTCAGGTCGGGGCTGCGGCGCAATGTGCCCAGGCCCGAACACGGTGCATCGACCAGCACCCGATCGATCTTGCCGGCCAGCCGTTTGATGCGGTCATCGCGCTCGTGGGCAATGGCCACCGGGTGCACGTTGGACAGGCCGCTGCGTGCCAGGCGCGGTTTGAGCGCGTCCAATCGGTGGCCGGAGGTGTCGAAGGCGTAGAGACGACCGCTGTTGCGCATGGCGGCGCCGATGGCCAGGGTCTTGCCCCCGGCACCGGCGCAGAAGTCCACCACCATCTCTCCGCGCTTGGCGTCCAGCAACAGGGCCAGCAGCTGAGAGCCCTCGTCCTGCACCTCGACCTCGCCTTCGGTGAACGCGGGCAGTTTGGCCAATGACGGTTTGCCCTGCAGGCGGATGCCCAAGGGCGAATACGGCGTGGCGGCCCCTGACAGACCCGCTTTTTGCAGCGAGGCCAGCACCGCTTCGCGCTTGGCCTTGAGCACGTTGACACGCAGGTCCAGAGACGCGGGCAGGTTCAGGCTGGCAACCAGCGCATCAAATTCGTCACCCACCTGCTCGCGCAGGGCGGTGGCGAGCCACTCGGGCAGGTTGTGGCGGTGAGGCGCCATCAGGTCGGCGTCGGTGACGGCGTCGCAGTGGTCAAGCCAGGTCTTCTCGGACTCGGTGAGCGCGCTCTTGATGAAATCGCGGTCACCCGGAAACGCCAGGATCGCCAGCCGGCGCCACTTGGAGCCGCTGCCCGAGCGGGCGAGCCATTCGAACTTGAGGCGTTGACGCAGGATGGAATAGACCGTGTCGGACAGCGTGGCGCGCTCGCGGGAACCGAGCGAACGGTTCTCGCGAAAATGGCGGGCAACGACGGCGTCGGCAGGGTGTTCGAACTTGAAAACCTGTTCGATCAGGATGGCGCTTTCGTCCAGGAGGGCTTTTGGATGCATGGCACGTATTGTCTCCCTCCCTGCGCCGCTGACGCGGCTTCGCCCGGAGGGGGACGATGCCTGGGACCGGGGGAGCCGGATCCGCGGCATCTCTGCAATGGGGCACGCACTCCGGCAACGGTTGCTGTGCCGGGGATAATCACAGGCTATGTCCGAACTTTCCCAACAGGTGCGCCGCCGCCGCACCTTCGCCATCATTTCCCACCCCGACGCGGGCAAAACCACACTCACCGAGAAGCTGCTGCTGTTCTCCGGCGCGATCAACATCGCCGGCAGCGTGAAGGCGCGCAAGGCTGCGCGCCACGCCACCAGCGACTGGATGGAGATCGAGAAACAGCGGGGCATTTCGGTGGCGTCGTCGGTGATGCAGATGGAATACCGCGACTGCGTGATCAACCTGCTGGACACCCCCGGCCACCAGGACTTTTCTGAAGACACCTACCGTGTGCTGACCGCCGTGGACGCCGCCTTGATGGTGATCGACGCGGGCAACGGCGTGGAGCCGCAGACGCGGCGCCTGCTGCAGGTTTGCCGCGCGCGCAACACGCCCATCCTGACTTTCGTGAACAAGATGGACCGTGAGGTGCAGGCACCGCTGGACCTGATGGACGAGCTCGAACGCGAACTGGGCATGACGGTGGTGCCCTTCACTTGGCCCGTGGGCATGGGCAAGACCTTCCGCGGCGTTTTCGACCGCCGCACCGACCAGATGCGCGTGTTCGCGGCCGGCGAAGACCGCCGCGGCGGTGACGAGGACGTGCTGGTCGGCCTGAACAACCCAGAAAGCGTGCGGCGCTTCGGATCGGAGTTTGAACAGGCGCGCGACGAGCTGGAACTGGTCGCTGGCGCCTCACCCGCCTTCGACGAAGCGCAGTTCCTGGCGGGCAAGCAGACGCCCATGCTGTTCGGCTCGGCGGTCAACAACTTCGGCGTGCGCGAGGTGCTCGACGCGCTGGTTGACCTGGCACCGCCGCCCGGCGACCGCCCTGCTATCCAGCGCACCGTGCACCCCGACGAACCGAAATTCAGCGGTGTGGTGTTCAAGATCCAGGCCAACATGGACCCGGCGCACCGCGACCGCATCGCCTTCGTGCGTGTGGCCAGCGGGCATTTCGAGCGCGGCATGAAGCTCAAGGTGGTGCGCTCAGGCAAGGACCTGCGCCCCAACACCGTCGTGAGTTTCCTCTCGCAGCGCCGCGAACTGCTGGACGAGGCCTTTGCCGGCGACATCATCGGCATTCCCAACCATGGCGTGCTGCAACTGGGCGACACGCTCACCGAAGGCGAGAGCCTGCAGTTCACTGGCCTGCCCTTCTTCGCGCCAGAAATCATCCGCAGCGTCGAAGTGGCCGACCCGCTGCGCAGCAAGCAGCTGCGCTCGGGTTTGACGCAACTCGGCGAAGAGGGTGCGATCCAGGTGTTTCGTCCGGTGGCCGGCTCGGTGCTGCTGCTGGGTGCCGTGGGCCAGCTGCAGTTCGAGGTGGTCGCACACCGCCTGGAGCATGAATACGGTGTAAAGGCCCGCATCATGAACAGCCCCTACCAGGTGGCGCGCTGGGTCACCTGCGCGCCCGAAGACGGCGGGGAGATCGAGCTCAAAAAATTCATCGACGCCAACAGCCACCGCGTGGCGCTGGACGCGGTGGACGCACCCACGCTACTGGTGGACCACGCGGCCACGCTGCGCGCGGTGGAGGCGAACTGGCCGAAGATCAAGTTCCACGCGATGCGGGAGCATGCGGGGCTGGTGTTCGCCAAAGGCGTCTGATCAAGCCGAGAGCAACCGCTCCAAAGCCCGCGGGTAAATGACGTGCTCCTGCGTCAGCACCCGCGCGGCCAGCGATTCGGCCGTGTCGCCCGGCAGCACCGGCACCACCGCCTGCTCCAGGATTTCGCCGTGGTCCAGCTCGGACGTCACGCGGTGCACGCTGGCGCCCGCGACGCGACAGCCCATCTCGATCGCGCGCTGGTGTGTCTTCAGGCCGGGGAACGCGGGCAGCAGGCTGGGGTGGATGTTGACGAGGCGCCCCTCGTAGTGCTGCACGAAGCCGGGCGTGAGGATGCGCATGAAGCCGGCCAGCACCACCAGGGTGGGTTCATGGCGATCGATCTCGGCCATGAGCGCGGCGTCAAAGGCCTCGCGGCTGGCGTAGGCGGTGTGGTCCAGCGAGGCCGTTGCGATGCCCTGCTCTTGGGCCCAGGCCAGCCCCTGCGCACCGGCCTTGTTGCTGACCACGGCCACAACCCGCGCGCCCAACCGGGCTTGCCAGCGTTGTTGGAGGGATGTCTCCACGATGGCGGCCATGTTGGAGCCGCTTCCGGAGATCAGAATCACGATGTTTTTGTTCACGCCAGACATGGCCCGGAAGTGTAATGACCTCAGACCTGCAAACATCGTCAACCGGCCGCCCGCGCGGCCACGATTTTCAACAGCGCCCGCTCTCGCTAACCGAGGCCCGCGTACTCGGCACGCTCATGGAAAAAGCGCGCACCGTGCCCGACAGCTACCCGCTCACGCTCAACACGCTGGTGACCGGCTGCAACCAGAAGTCCAGCCGCGATCCGGTGATGAACCTGGCGGACGCCGCCGTGCTCGAAGCGCTGGACGCCCTGCGCGCCCTGAACCTGGTGCTGGAGAGCAGCGGCAGCCGCGTGACCCGCTACGAACACAACTTCATGCGCGCCGTGGCCGTACCGGAGCAATCGGCCGTGTTGCTGGGCATGCTGGTGCTGCGCGGGCCGCAGACGGCGGGAGAGCTGCGCCTGAACACCGAGCGCTGGTACAAGTTTCTCGACATCGCCTCGGTTGATGGCTTTCTGGAAGAACTGCAAGACCGCAGCGACGACAAGGGCGGCGCGTTGGTGGTGAAGCTGCCGCGGGCACCGGGCGCGCGCGAGCAGCGCTGGGCGCACCTGCTCTGCGGGCCGGTGGATGCGTCTTTGCTGGTCCACAACCCAGCATCCGGCCACAGCGCGGCCACCGAAGACGAGCTGATCCACCTCACGCGCCGTTTGGCCACGCTGGAAAACACCGTGGCCGCGCTGCAGGATCAGCTTCAAAATCTGAACGAACAACTCGGCTTGTCGCAGCCCGGACAGCCATAAAACGAACGGTCGTGCCAAACTGCCCGGCGTTGTTCAATTTGCCGGCACATTTCCGTGGCGGCCACCAGGAGACACCCCATGGATTTGGCATTCACGCCCGAAGAGCAGGCGTTTCGCGAGGAGATCCGCGGCTGGGTCAAGGCCAACCTGCCCGCCGAGATCGCCCACAAGGTTCACAACGCGCTGCGCCTGACGCGCGACGACATGCAGCGCTGGGCCAAGATCCTCGGCAAGAAGGGCTGGCTCGGCTGGGGCTGGCCCAAAGAGTTCGGCGGCCCGGGCTGGAACGCGGTGCAGAAGCACCTGTTCGAAGAGGAATGCGCCCTGGCCGGCGCACCGCGCGTGGTGCCCTTCGGCCCCGTCATGGTGGCGCCGGTGATCATGGCCTTCGGCAACAAGGCACAGCAAGAGCGCTTCCTGCCGGGCATCGCCAGCGGTGAAGTCTGGTGGAGCCAGGGCTACAGCGAACCGGGCTCGGGCTCGGACCTGGCCTCGGTGAAATGCCGCGCCGAGCGCCAGGGCGACAAGTACATCGTCAACGGCCAGAAAACCTGGACCACGCTCGGCCAGTACGGCGAGTGGATCTTCTGCCTGGTGCGCACCAGCACCGAGGGCAAGCCGCAAACCGGCATCTCCTTCTTGCTGATCGACATGAAAACACCCGGCGTCTCGGTGCGCCCGATCAAACTGCTCGACGGCGAGTGCGAGGTCAATGAAGTGTGGTTCGACAACGTCGAAGTGCCAGCCGAGAACCTGATCGGTGAAGAGAACAAGGGCTGGACCTACGCCAAGCACCTGCTGAGCCACGAGCGCACCAACATCGCCGACGTGAACCGCGCCAAGCGCGAGCTGGAGCGCTTGAAGCGCATCGCCAAGGCCGAAGGCGTGTGGGACGACCTGCGTTTCCGCGACCAGATCGCCCTGCTAGAAGTCGACGTGGTCGCGCTTGAGATGATGGTGCTGCGCGTGCTGTCGGCCGAAAAATCGGGCAAGAATTCGCTCGACATCGCCGGCCTGCTCAAGATCAAGGGCAGCGAGATCCAGCAGCGCTACAGCGAGCTCATGATGCTGGCCGCCGGCCCCTACAGCCTGCCCTTCATCGAAGAAGCCATGGAAGCCGGCTGGCAGGGCAGCTTCCCCGGTGGCGTCAACGCCAACGCGCCGCTCGCATCGACCTACTTCAACATGCGCAAGACCACCATCTACGGTGGCAGCAACGAAGTGCAACGCAACATCGTCGCGCAAACCGTGCTCGGCTGAGGAGATCAACACATGGACTTCGATTTTTCCGACGACCAAAGCGCGCTGCGCGACGCGGTTCAAAAGTGGGTGGAGAAGGCCTACACCTTCGAGCGCCACACCGCCATCGTGGCCGCAGGCGGCTTCGACCGCGCGGCCTACAACGAACTCGCCGAACTCGGCCTGGCCGGCCTGTATGTGAGCGAAGACGACGGCGGCATGGGCATGGGCCCCATCGAGGGCATGGTGGTGATGGAACAGCTGGGCAGTGGCATCGTGCTGGAGCCGCTGGCGCAGACCCTGATCACCTCGGGTGTGCTTGGCGGCTACGCCCCGGCCGAACTCAAGGCCGCCTGGCTGCCCCGCATCGCATCGGGCGAAGCGCTGGTGGTGCTCGCGCATCAGGAACGCAAGGCCCGCTACAAGCTCGATGTGTGCGCCACCACCGCCACCTCGTCCGGCGCGGGCTGGTCGCTCTCGGGCACCAAGAACGTGGTGCCCGCCGCGGACCAGGCCGACGCTTTCGTTGTGCCCGCCATGGCCGCCGGCAAGCTCGCCCTGTTCCTGGTGGAGCGCACCGCCTCGGGCGTGAGCACCAGTGGCCATCACACACAAGATGGCGGTCGTGCCAGTGACCTGACGTTGAAAGACGCACCAGCCCAGCTCGTCACCCTTGATGGCCTGACCGCGCTCGAACACGGTGTGGACATCGGCATCGCGGCCACCTGCGCCGAAGCCGTGGGCGTGATGGACAAGACCCTGGCCATCACGGTCGAGTACATGAACACGCGCAAACAGTTCGGCGTGGCGATTGCCACTTTCCAGGCGCTGCGTCACCGCGTGGCCGACATGAAGATGCAGCTGGAACTGGCGCGCTCCATGAGCTACTACGCCAGCCTCAAGCTCAACGCGCCGGCGCCCGAGCGCCGCGCGGCCATGGCGCGCGCCAAGGTCCAACTGGGCACGTCCATGCGCTTCGTGGGCCAGCAGGCGGTGCAACTGCACGGCGGCATCGGCGTGACCGACGAGTACATCGTGAGTCACTACTTCAAGAAGCTCACCCAGATGGAGATGACCTTCGGCGACACCCTGCACCACCTGGGTGAGGTGTCCAGCCGAATGCAGGACACGGCAGGGGTGTTCGCCTGATCCCTGGTACCCCGGCGGCCCGCTCCTCGCGGGCCGCTCTGTTTTCGGCTCCCACAAGTACACCCTGGAGACACGCATGACCACCCGCCGCCACCTCCTTGCACTGGTCGCCAGCAGTTTGCTGCTGGGCGCCTGCGCCACCGCGCCGCAAGGTGCCGACCAGCAGCCGATTGTCTTCGTGCACGGCAACGGCGACTCGGCTTCCATCTGGCAGAGCACGGTATGGCGCTTCGAGTCCAACGGCTGGCCACGCGAACGCCTGCATGCGATCGACCTGCCCTACCCGCTGGCGCGTGACGAAGACGGCAAGGCACAACCTGGCCGCTCTTCCACCGCCGAGCACATGACGTTCCTGAAATCCGAGGTGGAGAAGGTGATGAAGGCCACGGGTGCCAGGCAGGTGGTGCTGGTCGCCAACTCGCGCGGTGGCAACGCGGTGCGCAACTACATCCAGAACGGCGGCGGCGACAAGACCGTGAGCCACGCGGTGCTGGGCGGCACACCCAACCACGGTGTGTGGGCCACCAAGGGCTTTCGCGAAGCCAACGAATTCTCGGGCACAGGGCCTTTTCTGAGCGCACTGAACGCGCCGAAAAACGCCGCGGGCGACGAGGTCACCGGCCCGGTGAAGTGGATGACCATCCGCTCGGACAACAACGACAAGTTCGCCCAGCCCGACGGCCTGTGGATCGGCGCCAAGGGCACGCCGACCAACGTGACATTCGAAGGCCCGGCGCTCAAGGGAGCCAACAACGTGGTGCTGCCGCGCGCGGACCACCGCGAGACATCGTTCTCGCCAGCGGCCTTTGACGCCACCCACCGCTTCATCACCGGCCAAGCGCCCGCCACGCTGGCCCCGACGCCGCAAGCGCCAGTGGTGCTCAACGGCAAGATCACCGGCCTGGGCCTCGTGCCCACCGACCCGGCCAGCGGCAGCTACTCGAACAACCTGCCACTCCCAGGCGCGCAGCTGATGGTCTACGCCACCGACCCCGCCACTGGCGAACGCAAGGGCGCAGCGGTGCACAGCAAAACCGTGGGCGTCGACGGCCTGTGGGGTCCGTTCACCGCGCAAGCCGGCGTGCCCTACGAGTTCGTGATCAGCGCGCCGGGTTACGCCACCACGCACATCTACCGCAGCCCGTTCCCGCGCGGCAGTGAGCTGATCCACCTGCGCGCCGAGCGCGTCCCGGCGGCTGACAAGGATGCGAAATCCACCGCCACCTTCACGCGGCCGCGCGGCTATTTCGACGCCGAGCGCGACAAGATGGCGTTTGACGGCAAGGCCCTGCCGGGCGTGCCACCCACGGGCGCGGGCGTATCGAGCTCGAAGATCAAGCTGATGGAAGACGGCGTGCGAGCGATTGCAGCGGAGTTCAATGGCGAAAAGATCACCGGACGCACCTGGCCGGTGGCCGACAACCATGTCGTCATCCTCGAACTGAGCTACTGAAAGACCCCACGCTGCGCTGCTCCCCCGAGGGAGCTGGCCCAGCCTGGGGCCGTCCGCCACCGGGGCACTGAAACTTCAGGCGTGCAGACGCGAGGTCTTGGGCAGGTGCGACATCAAAAACTCCATCTGGTCCGCCAGGATGCGGCGGTTGCGCAGGATGAAGTCTTCCCACAGGCTGGGCACATACGGCGCATACAGCAGCCCCATGTGGGCTTGCTCCGGCGTGCGGTTGCCCTTGCGGTGGTTGCACGACTTGCACGCCGTCACCACGTTCATCCACAGATCGCGCCCGTTCTGGCCCAACGGCACGATGTGCTCGCGGGTCAGTTCTTCCTCGACAAAATGTTCGCCGCAGTAAGCACACACGTTGCGGTCGCGCGCAAACAGCTTGCTGTTGGTCAGCGTGGGGCGCAGGTCGAACGGGTTGATGCGCGGCACGCCCTGGGTGCCGATGATGGAGTTGACGTTGATGATGGACTGGCGCCCGGTAAGTGCGTTGTGTCCGCCGTGAAACACCGCGATTTCGGCACCCATCTCCCAGCGCACTTCGTCCGCGGCGTAGTGCAGCACGGCTTCTTCAAGGGTGATCCACGACTGTGGCAGACCCTGGGCTGAGAGCTTCAAGACCTTCAAGACGGACTCCTTTGTGCGGTGGCATCAGCGGAAAACAGGCCCCGGGAGGCCCGACATCGCCGGCGGGCAGGGCCTGCGGGCGTGTATCGTCGTGTGTCAATATAGCGCGCTTTGATGACGCAACCCGTCGCGCCATCACATTCCCCACCGAAGCCCGGCTTCCAACGGCTCCTTCACCCCTTCGACCCGGCATGAAAATCTTCCGCGGCTTGCGCAGCCGCCTCACCAGCGACCCCGACACAGCCCCCGGTGGCTGCGCGCTCACCATCGGCAATTTCGACGGTGTGCACCGCGGTCACCAGGCCATGCTGGCGCTGCTCAACAACGAAGCGAAGCACCGCAGCGTGCCCAGCTGCGTGATGACCTTCGAGCCGCACCCGCGCGACTACTTCGCCGCCCTGCACCACCAGCCCGAACTGGCACCGGCCCGCATCGCCACCCTGCGTGACAAGCTGCAGGAACTCGAACGCTGCGGTGTCGACCAGTGCGTGGTGCTGCCGTTCAACGCCAAGCTCGCTGCACAGACACCACAGGCCTTCATCGAAGACATCCTGGTCGCCTCGCTGGGCGTGAAATACGTGCTGGTGGGCGACGACTTCCGCTTCGGCGCCAAACGCGCCGGCGACTACGGCATGCTGGACGCCGCCGCCAACCGGCTGGGCTTTGATGTGGCCCGCATGCAAAGCTACGAGGTGCACGGCCTGCGTGTGTCCAGTTCGGCCGTGCGCCAGGCCCTGGCAGCGGGTCGCATGGACGACGTGGCGGCCCTGCTGGGCCGGCCATACAGCATCAGCGGTCATGTGGTGCACGGGCGCAAACTCGGTCGCCAACTCGCCGAAAGTGGCCCCGGCCGGGGCGACGGCTTTCGCACACTCAATCTGCGGTTTTCACACTGGAAACCTGCAGCCAGCGGCATCTTCGCGGTGCTGGTGCACGGCCTCGGCCCACAAGCCGATTCAGCGCCCCTGCCCGGTGTGGCCAACCTCGGTGTGCGGCCCTCACTGGACCCCGATGACGTGAACGGCGGGCGCGTGCTGCTCGAAACCCATTGCCTCGACTGGCCCGGCGCTCTGGCCGAGAGCCTGCCCGGCGGGGAGGCCTACGGTAAAATCGTGCGCGTGGAACTGCTGCACAAACTGCATGACGAGCTGAAGTACGCCAGTCTGGACGCCCTGACCCAGGGCATCGCGCGCGACTGCGACGACGCACGCGCCTTTTTCGCCTCGCTGCACACCCAAACCCACCGCCAGACCACGCGCGACCGAATTTAGACCTCGCGTCTATCCGGTCGCTGCCCTTCGACAGGCTCAGGGCGAACGGTGTCACCCTCTGTTTCTTCTCACTCCCCCGTTCGGGCTGAGCTTGTCGAAGCCACCACGGAATCCTCGCCATGTCTGAATCCACCTCCGCTGCCCCCGACTACCGCAGCACCCTGAACCTGCCCGACACCCCGTTCCCCATGCGCGGTGACTTGCCCAAGCGCGAGCCGGGCTGGGTCGACAACTGGAACGAAGGCGGTCTGTACAAACGCCTGCGCGATGCGCGCCAGGGCGCACCGCTGTTCGTGCTGCACGACGGCCCGCCCTATGCCAACGGCAAGCTGCACATCGGCCATGCGCTGAACAAGGTGCTCAAGGACATGATCGTCAAGAGTCGCCAGCTCTCGGGTTTTGACGCGCAGTACATCCCCGGCTGGGACTGCCACGGTCTGCCCATCGAAAACGCGATCGAGAAGCTGCACGGCCGCAACCTGAGTCGAGACGACATGCAGGCCAAGAGCCGGGCATTCGCCACCGAGCAGATTGGCCAGCAGCGCGAAGACTTCAAGCGCCTGGGCGTGCTGGGTGACTGGGAGCGCCCTTACCGCACCATGGACCCGGCCAACGAGGCGGGTGAAATCCGCGCCTTCAAGCGCGTGATCGAGCGCGGCTTCGTCTACCGAGGCCTCAAGCCCGTTTACTGGTGCTTTGATTGCGGCTCGTCGCTGGCCGAGTTCGAGATCGAATACGCCGACAAGAAGAGCGAAACGCTGGACGTGGCCTTCGAAACCGATGACGCTGCGAAGCTCGCGGCCGCCTTCGGCCTGGGCGCCCTGCCTGCGCAGAAGACCGCCTTCGCCGTCATCTGGACCACCACCGCCTGGACCATCCCGGCCAACCAGGCGCTCAACGCCCACCCCGAGTTCATCTACGCCCTGGTTGACACGCCCATGGGCTGCCTGGTGCTGGCCGAAACCTTGGTGGAGAAATGCCTGGAGCGCTTCGGCCTCACCGGCACCGTGATCGCCACCGCGCCGGGCAAAGCACTCGGCGGTCTGAACTTCCGCCACCCGCTGTTCGACGTGGACGCTGGCTACCGCCGCCTTTCACCCATGTACCTGGCCGAGTACGTGAGCGATGCCGACGGCACCGGCATCGTGCACTCCTCGCCCGCCTACGGCCTGGACGACTTCAACTCCTGCGTGGCACATGGCATGTCGGTCGACGACATCCTCAACCCGGTGCAAGGCAATGGCGCTTACGCAGCCGACTTCCCCCTCTTTGGCGGTCTTCACATCTGGAAAGCCGTGCCGGTGATCCTGGAGGCGCTCAAGAGCGCCGGGCGCCTGATGGCCACGCAGACCATCACCCACAGCTACCCGCACTGCTGGCGCCACAAGACGCCGGTGATCTACCGCGCGGCGGCGCAGTGGTTCGTGCGCATGGACGAGGGCGTGGGCGTGTTCACAAAGGACAAGGCGTCCAAGACCTTGCGACAGCTCGCGCTCGACGCCATCGAGGCCACCCGTTTCTACCCCGAGAACGGCCGCACCCGCCTGCGCGACATGATCGCCAACCGGCCCGACTGGTGCATCAGCCGCCAGCGCAGCTGGGGCGTGCCGGTGCCGTTCTTCCTGCACAAGGACAGTGGTGAGTTGCACCCGCGCACCATGGACATCCTCGACCAGGCGGCGGACATCGTCGAGAAGGGCGGCATCGAGGCCTGGAGCCGAGTGACGACTGAGGAGATCCTGGGCCCCACCGACGCACCGCACTACACCAAGAGCACCGACATCCTGGAGGTGTGGTTCGACTCCGGTTCGACCTTCTGGCACGTGCTGCGCGGCAGCCATGCCCACGCCTATCCCAACGGCGCGTTTCACACCCAGGGCCCCGAGGCCGACCTGTACCTCGAAGGCCACGACCAGCACCGTGGCTGGTTCCACAGCTCGCTGCTGCTGGGCTGTGCGCTCCATGACCGCGCGCCTTACAAAGGCCTGCTGACCCACGGCTTCGCCACCGACGGCCAGGGCCGCAAGATGAGCAAGAGCCTGGGCAACACGGTGGAGCCGCAGAGCGTCACGAGCAAGCTCGGCGCCGAGATCGTGCGCCTGTGGGTGGCCAGCACCGACTATTCGGGCGACCTCAACATCGACGACAAGATCCTCGCCCGCGTGGTTGACGCCTACCGCCGCATCCGCAACACGCTGCGCTTCCTGCTGGCGAACGTGAGTGACTTCAACCCGGCCACGGACGCCGTGCCGCTGGAGCAGATGCTGGAGATCGACCGCTACGCCCTGGCGCGCGCGGCCCAGTTCCAGGCCGAGGTGCTGGCGCATTACGCCGTGTACGAGTTCCACCCGGTGGTGGCCAAGCTGCAGGTGTACTGCTCCGAAGACCTGGGCGCGTTCTACCTCGACGTGCTCAAGGACCGGCTCTACACCACCGCACCGGGGAGTCTTGCGCGGCGCAGCGCGCAAACCGCGCTGCACCAGATCACCCACGCCATGCTGCGCTGGATGGCGCCCTTCCTCAGCTTCACGGCCGAGGAAGCCTGGCCCGTGCTGGCCGGCGCGCAGAACCAGGGTTCGATCTTTTTCGAGACCTTTGCCAAGTTGCCCACCAGGGATGAAGCACTGTTGGCCAAGTGGTCGCGCATCCGCGCGGTGCGCGAGACGGTGAACAAGGAAATCGAGACGGTGCGCACCGCTGGCGGCGTGGGCTCGTCCCTGCAGGCCACGGTGAAGCTCACCGTACCGGCCGATGACCACGCCCTGCTGGCCTCGCTCGGCGACGACCTCAAGTTCGTGCTGATCGTCTCGCAGGTCGAGTTGCAAGAGGGTGACGCCCGGGTGGACGTGATTCCTGCCACCGCCGCCAAGTGCGAGCGCTGCTGGCACTACCGCGACGACGTGGGCGTGGACACGTCGCACCCCACGCTGTGCGGCCGCTGCACCAGCAACCTGTTCGGCGCGGGTGAAGCCCGTTCCGTGGCCTGATGGCACGGGCGAACCGCGACGGCATCTGGCCCTGGCTGGGCCTGGCCGCTTTGCTCGTGGTGGCAGACCAGATCACCAAGGTCCTGATCCTGGACAACTACCAGCTGGGCGAGAGCACCTTCATCACCGGCTTCTTCAACATCGTGCGCGTGCACAACCTGGGCGCCGCTTTCTCGTTCCTCGCCGATGCGGGTGGCTGGCAGCGCTGGTTTTTCACCGCCGTGGGTGCGGCCGCCGCCGTGTTCATCGTGTGGATGCTGCGTTCGCATCCGGGCCAGAAGCTGTTTGCCTTTGCGCTGGCCTGCATCCTGGGCGGCGCCATCGGCAACGTGGTGGACCGTCTGCTGCATGGCTATGTGGTCGACTGGCTGGACTTCCACTGGGGGTTTCTCGGCGGCCTGTTCCCGGGCGGGCACTTTCCCGCCTTCAACATTGCAGATGCCGCCATCACCGTGGGTGCGGTGTCATTGATCCTCGACGAGATCCTGCGCTTGCGCCGCCCCCATTGACCCGAGCGCGCGCGCCGGGTGACCACAACGCCCTGGCGCGGCAGTGCCCGGGCGTATAGTTTCTTCGTCCATGAAACACCTGTTGGATCTCCTGGCGGCCATCGCCCTCCTCGTCTGGGGCACGCACCTGGTGCGCAACGGCGTGCTGCGCGTCTTCGGCAGCAACCTGCGCCAGATCCTCGCCGCCAGCATGGGCAACCGCTTCACGGCGGCCCTCTCGGGTCTGGGTGTCACGGCCGTCGTGCAGTCCAGCACCGCCACCGCGCTCATCACCGCCTCCTTCGTTGGCCGTGGGCTGATCGCCCTGCCCGCCGCGCTGGCCGTGATGCTGGGTGCCGACATCGGCACCAGCTTGATGGCGGTGGTGTTCTCATTCGACCTGTCTTGGCTGTCGCCACTGTTCATCTTCCTGGGCGTCACGCTGTTCATCTCGCGCCAGGGCACGTCCGCGGGCGACTTCGGGCGCGTGCTCATCGGCCTGGGCCTCATGCTGCTGGCCTTGCGCCTTATTTCCGGCGCCACCAGCGTGCTGACGCAGAACCCTGCGGTGCAGCTGATGCTGGAGTCGCTCACCAGCGACCGGCTGCTCGAAATCCTGCTGGGTGCCGCGCTCGCGGTGGTGGCGTATTCGAGCCTGGCCGTGGTGCTGCTGGCCTCCACGCTGGCGCTGCAGGTGGTGGGGCTCGATGTGGCGCTGGGCATCGTGCTGGGCGCCAACCTGGGCAGCGGCTTGCTGGCCGTCATCACCACCGCCAAGTCAGGTGTCAGCACGCGCCAGGTGCCGCTGGGCAACCTGCTCTTCAAGGTGTTCGGTGTGGCCATCGCCATCTGGGTGATTCCCGCCTGGCTGCGCTTCATGCAGCCGCTGGTGCACGACCCGGCCACGCTCACCGTGCTGTTTCACCTGTGCTTCAACCTGATGGTGGGCGCGGTGTTCATCGGCCTCACCCGGCCGGTGGCCCGGCTGGTGGCGCGGCTGTTGCCGTTGCAGGCGAACAAGGGCCCGCTGGACCGGCCCAACCACCTCGACCCTTCGGCCCTGGCCACGCCGTCGCTGGCCATCTCGTGCGCAGCGCGCGAAGCCATGCACCAGGCCGACGTGGTGGAGACCATGCTGCGAGGCGTGGTCACCGTGATCAAGACCAACGACCTTCAGCTCGCACGCGATCTGCGCAAGCTCGACGACACGGTGGACAGCCTGTACTCGTCCATCAAGTACTACCTCACCAAGATCTCGCGCCAGCAGCTCAGCGAGGCCGAGAGCCGGCGCTGGACCGACATCATCAGTTTCACCATCAACATGGAGCAGATCGGCGACACGGTCGAGCGCGTGTTGCTCGACATCGAAGACAAGAAGATCCGCAAAGGGCGCGACTTCTCCGAGGCCGGCATGGCCGAGATCACCGAACTGCATGCGCGTCTGATCGACAACCTGCGCCTGGGCATGAGCGTGTTTCTCAATGGCAACGTGCGCGACGCACAGCGCCTGCTCGAAGAGAAGGTGCGCTTTCGCGACATGGAGCGTGAGTACGCTGCCACCCACCTCGACCGACTCGCGGGCCTGAGCCAGCAGAGCATGGACACCAGCGCGCTGCACCTGGACCTGATCAGCGACCTCAAGCGCATCAACTCGCACATCTGCTCGATCGCCTACCCCATCCTGGACAGTGCCGGCGTGCTCGCGCCCAGCCGGCTTCGCGAGCCCCCCGCTGCAGACGTCAGCCGCCTCTGACAGCGTGCGGGCCTTGTGTGGCGCAGCGGCGAAATTGCAGGTGCTGTGCTACGCTGAATCTCCTTTTCGCGACCCGCCCAGGAGACACCAACATGCCCGGACTGCTGCCCCACATCGACCCCGACGGCCTGCTCGAGTTCTCGGTGGTCTACACCGACCGCGCGCTCAACCACATGTCCAAGCGCTTCCAGGGCGTGATGACCGACATCTCGGCCATGCTCAAGCGCGTGTACGGCGCGCACTCGGCGGTGCTGGTGCCTGGCAGCGGCACCTTCGGCATGGAGTCGGTAGCGCGGCAGTTTGCCCACGGCAAACATGTGCTGGTCATCCGCAACGGCTGGTTCAGCTACCGCTGGACACAGATCTTCGACATGGGGAACATCCCCGCCAGCCACACGGTGATGAAGGCGCGGCGCACCAGCGCCGGGGCACAAGCCGCCTGGGCGCCGGCACCGATTGAAGAGGTGATGGCCACCATCGCGCGCGAGAAGCCCGCGCTGGTGTTCGCGCCCCACGTGGAAACCGCCGCCGGCATGATCCTGCCCGACGAGTACCTGAAGGCCGTGGCTGATGCGGTGCACGCGGTGGGCGGCCTGTTCGTGCTGGACTGCATCGCCTCCGGCGCGATGTGGGTGGACATGAAGGCCACGGGTGTGGACATCCTGATCTCGGCGCCGCAAAAAGGCTGGAGCAGCTCCCCCTGCTGCGCCATGGTGATGCTGAGCGAACGCGCCCGAGGCGCCATCGACGCCACACAGAGCACCACCTTCGCCATGGACCTGAAGAAGTGGCTGCAGATCATGGAAACCTACGAAGGCGGCGGGCACGCGTACCACACCACCCTGCCCACCGACGCGCTCACACGCCTGCGCGAGACCATGGTGGAGACCGAAGCCTATGGCGTTGAGCGGGTGCGCCAGGAGCAGATCGCTCTTGGCGCGCAGGTGCGAGCGCTGCTGGAGTGCCATGGTTTCCCCAGCGTGGCAGCCAGTGGTTTCCAGGCACCCGGTGTGGTGGTGAGCTACACCACCGACCCCGAGATCCAGTCGAGCAAGAAGTTTCTGGCAGTGGGCCTGCAGACGGCAGCGGGTGTGCCTTTGCAGTGCGACGAAGGTCCTGAGTTCAAGACCTTCCGCATCGGCCTCTTCGGGCTGGACAAGTGGCACGATGTGCCAGCCACCCTGCAGCACCTGGAGAGGGCGCTGGCTGAAGTGGCGCCTCGGCAGGTGCAGCCTGCTTGAATTGAGGTTGTCGCTCGCTGAGCGTTGCTTTCGCCTGCCTCGCGGGATCGCCCTGTGCTCCCAGGCAACCAACCCCGCAGGCACGAAAAGACTCAGGGCAACAGGATGGTGCAACCCGTCGTGGCACGCGCCTCAAGACTCTCATGCGCCTTGCGCACATCGGTCAGCGCAAAACGCTGATCGATGCGGATCTTCACCTGACCGGCTTCGACCACGGCGAACAGGTCGTCGGCCATGGCCTGTGTGCGTTCGCGGCTGGTGATGTGCGAGAACAGGGTCTGGCGCGTCACATACAGCGAGCCCTTGGGGCCGAGGATGCCAGGCGCGAACGGCGCCACCGGGCCCGATGCGTTGCCGAAGCTGGCCATCAGGCCGAAAGGTCGCAGGCAGTCGAGCGACTTGTCGAACGTGTCCTTGCCCACCGAGTCGTAGACCACCTTCACGCCCTGGCCGCCGGTGATTTCCTTGACCCGTGCGGCAAAGTCTTCCGTGCGGTAGTTGATGGCGTGGCTGGCGCCATGCTCCAGAGCCAGCTTGCATTTTTCGTCGGAGCCCGCCGTGCCGATGAGCTGCAGGCCCAGCGCCTTGGCCCACTGGCAGGCGATCAGGCCCACACCGCCAGCGGCGGCGTGGAACAACACGAAATCGCCGGGCTCCAGGCCTTCGACCGGGCGGCAGCGCTTGAGCAGGTACTGCGCGGTCAGGCCCTTGAGCATCATGGCCGCGCCGGTCTCGAAATCGATCGCGTCGGGCAACTGGCACACATTCATGGCCGGCATCACACGCACGTCGCAGTAGCTGCCGGGCGGGTTGGCCGCGTAAGCAGCACGGTCACCGGCCTTCAGATGCGTCACGCCCTCGCCCACCGCCTCGATCACGCCGGCGCCTTCCATGCCCAGCGCCAGTGGCATGGGGAAGGGATACAGGCCGCTGCGCTGGTACACGTCGATGTAGTTCAGGCCGATGGCGTGGTGGCGGATGCGCACCTGGCCCGGGCCGGGGTCGCCCACAGTCAGGGTGTCGACGACGAGTTGTTCCGGGCCGCCAGCGGCGTGGATGCGGACTGCGCGGGTTTCTTGTGTGCTCATGGGTGGGTCTCCTCGTTGGTGAAACTGATCGGGCGAATGCTGCCACGAATGCACAGGATCGCCTGAGCGACGCCACATCGCCCCCACGCAGCGGGCGGACAAGCGCGGGTTGATACAGTCCAGCCGATGCCTGCCTCACCCAAGTCCCGCTTCACCCCCGCCACCATCGCCCTGCTGCTGATTCCACCGCTCATGTGGGCCGGCAATGCCGTGGTGGGCCGCCTGATGCAGGGCGTGGTGCCTCCGGTCACGCTCAACTTCCTGCGCTGGTTGCTCGCGCTGGTGATGCTGCTGCCGCTGGCGGGCTGGGTGCTGCGACCGGGCAGCGGGCTGTGGCCCCACTGGCGGCGCTTCGCTCTGCTGGGGCTGCTCGGGGTGGGCATGTACAACTCGCTGCAATACATGGCGCTGAAGACATCGACCCCGCTGAACGTGACGCTCGTGGCGTCGAGCATTCCGGTGTGGATGCTGATCCTGGGGCGCGTCCTCTACGGCGTGCCCATCTCGCGCCGCGCGGCGCTGGGTGCCTTTATGTCGCTCTGCGGTGTGGCGGTCGTGTTGACGCGCGGCGACGTCACCGGCCTGATGTCGGTGCAGCTGGTGCCGGGCGATCTGCTGGTGCTGCTGGCTGCCCTGGCCTGGGCCTGGTACAGCTGGTTGCTGGCGCGCCCGCCGGCCAACGAGCCCCCGGCCATCAAGGCCGACTGGGCCGCCTTTCTGTTGGCCCAGGTGGTGTTCGGCCTGCTGTGGTCGGGCACGTTCACCGCGGGTGAATGGCTCACCTTGCCAGCGCAGCCCGAAGGTTCAAGCGCCATCCAGTGGGGTTGGCCACTGGCGGCCGGCCTGGTGTTCGTGGCAGTGGGGCCCTCGCTGCTGGCCTACCGCAGCTGGGGCGCGGCCGTGGGCCGCGTGGGTCCGGCCACCGCAGCCATCTTCTCCAACCTCACGCCGCTGTTCGCCGCGCTGCTGTCGGCCACGCTGCTGCGTGAGCCCCCGCAGCTCTACCACCTCGCCGGATTCGTGCTGATCGTGGGCGGGATTCTGGTCAGCTCGCGGCGCTGAGGCCGGTCCGGTTCAGCCCGACAATGTGAGGCCGGGCGAGACACCCGCGCCACCCACACGAGGGCATGCCCATGAGAATCCTGCTGGCAGAAGACGAAACCGACCTGGGCAACTGGCTGACCAAGGCCCTGGCCCAGAGTGACTTCCAGGTCGACTGGGTGAACGACGGCCGTCTGGTGCGCCGCAGCCTCAAGGCCACGAAATACGACGCGCTCATCCTCGACCTGGGCCTGCCCGGTCTGGGCGGGCACGATGTGCTGTCGGACCTGCGCGAGGCCGACGAGCGCTTGCCGGTGCTCATCCTGACCGCGCGCGACTCGCTCATGGAGCGCGTCAGTTGCCTGCACGGCGGGGCCGACGATTTCCTGGCCAAGCCGTTTGAACTCAGCGAACTCGAAGCACGGCTGACCGCCTTGATCCGCCGCTCGCGTGGACAGGAACATCCGCGCTTTGCCTGCGGCCCTCTGAGCTACGACAGCGCCGCCAGACAGTTCCGGCTGCTGCACGAGGTCCTGGCGCTCACGCCACGCGAACACGCGGTGTTGCGAGCGCTCATCCAGCACAGCGGCGAGGCGTTGTCCAAGCGCGAACTGGTTGAGCGCGTGTTCTCCGACGAGCAGGACGTGAACCCCGAAGCCATCGAGGTGCTGGTGCACCGCCTGCGCAAGCGGCTGGAGGCCTCACCCGTGCGCATCACCACGCTGCGCGGCATGGGTTACCTGCTGGAGTGCCCACCATGAGCGCCGCGCCGGGCCACCCCCAGGCCGGTTCGCTCCGCAGCCCGCGTGGCGAAGGTATTGCGTTGGGTCCGCTTGCGCGCTGGCTGGGCGGCAGCATCCGCCGCATGCTGCTGGTGGTGCTGGTACCGGGAATGCTGCTGGTGTTTTCGGCCGAGCTCTGGCTGGCCTGGCGCACCGCCAGCGAAGCGGCCGACGCGGCCTACGATCGATCCCTGCTGGGCGCGGTGAAGTCCATCGATTCCAGCATTTCCACCGCCAGCGGTGGCCTGGGTGTGGAGCTGCCCTACCGCATGCTGGAGTTCTTTGAGCTCACGGCCAACGGGCAGGTGTATTACAGGGTGGCCACCGAAGACGGGTTGGTCGAAATCGGCAGCTCCGACCTGCCCCCGCCACCCAGTCCGCTGCAATCGGGCAAGCCACAGTTTCACGAGGGCGTGTACTTTGGAGAGCCGGTGCGCGTGGGCAGCTACGCGCGTGAACTTTCCGCACCGCTGGCGGGCCAGCCCGGCCCGCAGCGCGTGGTGATCCAGGTGGCTGAAACGCTGGAGGCCCGCACCGACTTCCGGCGCGGCCTGGTGCTGCAGTCGGTGGCGCGCGACTTCCTGCTGGTCGCGGTGGCCAGCACCTTGTTCGGTCTGGCCATCGCCTGGGCCATGCGCCCACTGGCGCGCCTGCGCCAGGACGTGGAAGCCCGTGCGCCGCAAGACCTCACCCCGATGGACAGCGAAGGTGTGCCCGCCGAGGTGCTGCCGCTGGTGGGCGCGATCAACCACCACATCGGGCGTAACCGCGAACAGGCCGAAGCCCGCCGGCGCTTCATCGACGACGCCTCGCACCAGCTGCGCACGCCACTGACCACGCTGGCCACGCAGGTGGCCTTTGCCCAGCGCGAAGAAGACTCCGCCGCGCTGCGCGAGGTGATGGACAACATCCGCCAGCAACTGGATGAGACCATCCGCCAGACCAACCAGATGCTCTCGCTCGCCAAGGCAGACAGCGCGGCGCCCGAACCCGAGCCGGTGGACGCGGTGGTCCTGGCCGAAGACCTGGTGCGCCGCTGGTGGCCCATGGCGCGCGAACAGGGGGTGGACCTGGGCCTTCACGCGCCCATGGCCTCGCTGCCCTTCCACGGCGAGCCTGGCCTGTTGAAGGAAGCCCTGTCCAATCTGCTGCACAACGCCATCCGCCACGGTGGCGCGGGCTGCCATGTGACGCTCGCCGTGGAACACAGCGGCGAGCGCGTGCGCTTCAGCGTGGTCGACAACGGGCCCGGCCTGCCGCCAGACGAACTCGCGCGCGCCGGCGAACGGTTCTTTCGAGGCAGCCAGGGCCAGCTGCCCGGCTCCGGCCTGGGCCTGGCGATTGCGCGCACCGTGGCCCAGCGCCATGGCGGAGAGATGCGGGTGAGTGCCGGGCCACAGGGGCTTGGGCTGGAAGTCACGATGGCCCTGGCCAGCATCGGCGTCCCACCGACATTTGCGGGTAAACCCTGAAGAATCGGCCCGATCGCTGAAAGCGGCCTGAAAGTGCGCTTTTTCTACAGTGCCCTCATCGCAACAGATCCGTTGCGAGCGTTTCACCCCCAGAGGAGACACCTTCATGAGCATCACATCCCGTTTGTTGGCCGTGGCCATCTCGGCCAGCTCCGTCACCGCCTTCGCCGCTGGCGCACTGGACAAGACCGAGTGCATCGCCCCCGCCAAGCCCGGCGGCGGCTTCGACCTCACTTGCAAACTCGTGCAAAGCGCACTGCAGGAGGGCAAGTTCATCGCCGACCCGATGCGCGTGACCTACATGCCCGGCGGCATCGGCGCCGTGGCCTACAACACCGTGATCGCGCAAAAGCCCGACGCGGCCAACGCCATCGTCGCCTTCTCGGGCGGCTCGCTGCTCAACCTGGCCCAGGGCAAGTTCGGCCGCTACACCGAGAACGACGTGCGCTGGCTCGCCGCCATCGGCACCGACTACGGCGCCGTGGTGGTGGCCGAGAACTCTCCGTTCAAATCGCTCAAGGACGTGATGACCGCCATCAAGGCCGATCCCACCAAGGTGGTGCTGGGCGCCGGGGGCACCGTGGGCAGCCAGGACTGGATGAAGGCCGCGCTGACCGCGCGTGCCGCCGGCGTGAACCCCAAGACCATGCGTTACGTGGCCTTTGAAGGCGGCGGCGAAGCGCTGACCGCGCTGCAGGGTGGTCACATCCATGTCTTCACCGGCGACGCGGCCGAGGCCGGACAGCAGATCAAGGCGGGTGCCAAGGTCCGCATCCTGGCGGTGATGAACGACAAGCGCCTCTCGGGCGACATGGCCGCCATTCCCACCGCCGCCGAACAAGGCTATGACGTGGAATGGCCCATCGTGCGCGGCTTCTACCTCGGCCCCAAGGTGAGCGACGCCGACTACAAGGTGTGGGCCGACACCTTCACCAAACTGATGGCCACGCCCGCCTACGACAAGCTGCGCAACGAACGCGGCCTGTTCCCCCTGGCCCTCACGGGCGCGCCACTGGACGCCTACGTCAAGAAACAGGTGGCCGACTACCGCAAGCTGGCCGAAGAGTTTGGCCTGAACGTCGTGCCGGCCAAATAAGCCCCGGCAGGGCCGCAACGGCCCTGCACCGCGGTGCCACCCAGGCGGTGGCCCGCGCTCCTCTCCCCCCGTTTCACCGGAGTCCCCCATGAGTGACCGCATCCTTGGTGCGGTGTGTGTTGTCGCGTCCGCCGCCATGGCGTGGGCCGCGCAAGACTACGCCGCCGCCATTTCCTACGAACCCGTCGGCCCGCGCGCCTTCCCGCTGTTGCTGGCCAGCTGCCTGGGCCTCTCGGGCCTGTGGCTGGTGCTGCGCCCCAGCGCCGGCACCGAAACCTTTCGTGACGTGCCCTGGAAGCCCACCGGTCTCTGCGCGGTCGCCGTGCTCATCTACGCGCTGCTGTTCCAGTGGCTGGGTTTTGCACTGGCCACGGCCCTGATGGCGCTGCCGGTGGGCATGGCATTTGGCGGCAGCTGGAAACAGTCGCTGGCCGGCGGCGCCGCGCTGGGACTGGTGCTGTACCTGCTGTTCGACAAGCTGCTCGACGTGGTGCTGCCCACCGGCCCGCTGGCCGCGCTGCTGGGAGGAAACTGACATGGACACCTTGCAACACCTGGTGATGGGCTTTGGCGTGGCGCTGAGCCCGACCAACCTGCTGATCGCCGCGCTGGGCTGCTTCATCGGCACCATCGTCGGCCTGCTGCCGGGCCTGGGGCCCATCAACGGCGTGGCCATCCTGATGCCACTGGCCTTTGCCATGAAGTTGCCACCCGAGAGCTCGCTCATCTTGCTGGCGGCGGTGTACATCGGCTGCGAGTACGGCGGGCGCATCTCGTCCATCCTGCTCAATGTGCCGGGCGACGCCGGCGCGATCATGACCGCGCTGGACGGCTACCCCATGGCGCGCAATGGCCAGGGCGGCGTGGCACTGTCCATCTCGGCCTGGAGCTCCTTCGTGGGCTCGCTCATTGCCACCATCGGCATCGTGCTGTTCGCACCGCTGCTGGCGGGCTGGGCGCTGTCGTTCGGCCCGGCTGAGTACTTCGCGCTCATGTGTTTTGCATTCGCCTGCATCGCCGGTCTGATGGGCGAGGCGCCGGTCAAGGCGGGGCTGGCGGCGCTCATCGGCCTGTCCATGTCGTGCGTGGGGCTGGACTCCAACTCGGGCGTCTACCGCTTCACCGGCGGCGACATCCACCTCTCTGACGGCATCCAGTTCGTGGTGGTGGTGATCGGCGTGTTCTCGATCAGCGAACTGCTGCTGATGCTTCAGCAACACCACAGCAGCACCGGTATGGTCACGCAGACCGGCCGCATGCTCTTCAACTGGAAGGAACTCAAGGCCACCTGGTGGGGCACGCTGCGCTCCAGCGTGGTGGGTTTCGGCGTGGGCGTGCTGCCCGGGGCTGGCGCCACCATTGCCAGCGCCATGACGTATTCCATGGAGAAAAGCCTGACCGACAAGGAAGGCACGTTTGGCAAAGGCGACATCCGCGGCGTGGCTGCGCCGGAAGCGGCCAACAATTCGGCCGCCACGGGCTCCTTCGTGCCCATGCTCACGCTGGGTGTGCCCGGCTCGGGCACCACGGCGGTGATGGTCGGCGCGCTCTCGCTCTACAACATCACGCCCGGCCCGGCGCTGTTCTCCCAGCAGCCCGATCTGGTGTGGGGCCTGATCGCCTCGCTGTTCGTGGCCAACGTGATCCTGCTGGTGCTCAACATCCCGCTGGTAGGCGTGTTCACCAAGGTGCTGAGCGTGCCCAACTGGCTGCTGGTGCCCGGCATCGTGGCCGTCAGCAGCGTGGGCGTGTACGCGGTGCACGCCACCACCTTCGACCTGGTCCTGATGACCGGCCTGGGCTTCGCGGCCTACCTGCTGCGCAAGCAGGGCATCCCCATGGCGCCGCTGATCCTGGGCTTTGTGCTGGGCGACATGATGGAACAGAACCTGCGCCGGGCACTGTCCATCAGCAACGGCGACGCCGCGATTCTGGTGGCCAGCCCGATCTCGATCGGGCTGTGGGCTGCTGCGGCCCTGATGCTGCTGGTGCCGCTCGCCCCCCGCCTGTTTGCCGCCTTCAAGCCCCGTGCCGTGAGCGCCTGATGGCGCTCCAGCTCGACACGCCCGTTCAGAACGTGCCCGGGTAGGCCCCGCCATCGGCCAGCACGTTCTGGCCGGTGATGTAACCCGCGTGCACGCTGCAGAGAAACGCGCAGATGGCACCGAATTCTTCCGAGGTGCCGAAGCGCTTGGCCGGGATGTTCTTGCGCCGGGCATCGGCGATCGCGTCCACCGACTGACCGGTTTTTTCGGCAGCACCAGCCAGCGTGGTCTTGAGGCGGTCGGTGTCGAAGGCGCCAGGCAGCAGGTTGTTGACCGTGACGCCCTGGGCTGCGAGCGGACTGCGGGCCACACCCGCCACAAAGCCGGTGAGGCCGCTGCGCGCGCCGTTGGACAAGCCCAGGATGTCGATCGGTGCCTTCACGGCGCCCGAGGTGATGTTGATGATGCGACCGAAGCCGCGTTGCGCCATGCCGTCCACCGTGGCCTTGATCAGTTCGATGGGCGTGAGCATGTTGGCGTCGATGGCCTTGATCCAGACGTCGCGGTCCCAGGCGCGGAAATCACCGGGGGGTGGCCCGCCCGCGTTGTTGACCACGATGTCGAACGCCGTGCCGGGACCACCCGCCACGGAGAGCGCCGCCGCGCGGCCCTCGGGCGTGGTGATGTCGGCCGCCACCGCCAGCACCGTCACACCCGGTGTCGCGGCCTGCAGCGCCTGCGCAGCAGCTTCGAGGTCGCGCGCACCGCGCGCCACCAGCACCACATGCACGCCCTCGGCCGCCAGCGCCTGCGCGCAGCCCAGCCCCAGGCCCTTGCTCGCGCCACACACCAGCGCCCATTTGCCCTTGATACCCAGATCCATGAAAAGTCTCCTGAAAAAACGATCAGCTGGCACGGCCGAAGCGCGTGACCAGAAACACACCCGAGAGCACGAGCACCGTGCCCACCACGATCCAGCCGTTGAACGGCTCACCCAGAATCACCACGCCCATGACGATGGTCGACATCGGGCCGACCATGCCGGTCTGCGCCGCCAGGCCCGAGCCGATGCGCTCGATCGCCATCATCACCATGAGCACCGGCGCAAACGTGCACAGCGTGGCGTTGAGCACCGAGAGCCAGATCACCTCGGGCGCCACCAGCGCCGCGCTCAGGGGACGCAACAGAACGAACTGCACCAGGCACAGCACGCACGCCACGCTGGTGGCCAGCCCGACCAGCCGCAAGGAACCCAGACGCTGCACCAGCTCGCCGCTGTACACGAGGTAGATGGCGTAGCTGATGGCACTGCCAAACACCAGGGCTGCGCCCAGCAGTGCGTTGGGCCCCTGCCGGCCGGCCTCGTGGCCAAACACCAGCAGCACACCGCCGTAGCTCACGGCCATGGCGAGTGCCTGCAGCCGCGTGATGCGGCGCTTGTAAATCACCCAGCCCAGCACCAGCACCAGCGTGGGGTTGAGGTACAGGATGAGCCGCTCCAGGCTGGCGGTGATGTACTGCAGGCCCCAGAAATCCAGAAAGCTGGCGAGGTAATAACCGGTCACCCCGAGCCCCAGGATGCCCATCCAGTCCGTGCGGGTGAGCGCTGGCCGGGTGCCTCCCTGTTGCCGGTAGGTGGCCCACCAGGCCAGCGCCAGAAACAGTGGCAGCGCGAACAGCATGCGGAACATGATCAGCGTGACCGCATCCACACCGTGGCGATAGGCCAGCTTCACGATGATGGCCTTGCCGCTGAAGGCGATGGAGCCTGCTGCCGCGAGCAGCAATCCGGTGGCGAGATGAGGTGAAGGTGCGGCGCGCATCGTTCGATTATCGGCATCGCACGATGACAGACGGCACAGCGGGACTTGCCTCGTGCCGAGGACCCAGGCTTTCCTGTCGCACGCATGACTTCCATTTGATGAAGCCCTGCGCGCCCGCCACACACACCGGCAACTCCCTAACCTGTTCAACAGCCCGCTTCGCGCCTCGCCTGCGGTTGTTCTGAACACGTCTCACAGGGTCTGCCACATGCCGTCTTCTCTTCATCCCGCGCCCCCCGTCGAACGCATCGACACCTTGCTGAAAGCCTTGACCGATTCGAGCCGGGGCTCGACCGTGCTGCACGTCAACGACACCCGGGTGGTGCTGCGCCCGCGCGACAACGAACCCGCCCTGGTGATGCAGGCCCACATCTGCGCCCTGCCCCGCCACAGTGGCCCGCGCGCGGCCTTGTGCGAGGCCTTGTTGATGGGCAACACGCGACTCGGGGACAGTGACCGCCTGGGCATAGAACCTGCCGAGAACGCGGCGGTGTACCAGCGCGTGGTGGGCATCGAACTCGATGCCGAAGCACTGGGTCACGAACTGTGGGACCTGATCGATGCCGCCGAGCAGTTCAGACACGGCCTCGGCCACGACTGAGGCCCGCGGCCGACCTCACTGGACCGGTGGCGTGCAGGCCAGCACCTCGTCCATGGTGGTCAGGCCCTCGGCCACGCGCATGGCGCCGGCCAGCCGCAAAGGGCGCATGCCGTCGGCCACGGCCTGCTTGCGCAGTACCTCCAGGCGCGGCTCGCGGCTGACCTTGTCCTTGAACGATTCGGTGACCGTGAGCAGTTCGTACAGACCCATGCGTCCGCGAAAGCCGGTCATGCGGCAATCGACACAGCCCACCGGCTGGTAAGGCCGGTAGCTGCCACTGATCTGCCAGGGCTTGACCAGCTCGGTCAGTGCCTCGCGCGACGTGGCGGCAGTGGCTTTGTCCTGCTGCGTCCTGCAGGCCTGGCACAGCGTGCGCACCAGGCGCTGGGCCAGCACGCCCAGCACGGTGGCGTTGATCAGGTAGGGCGGGATGCCCAGCTCCATCAGCCGCATGATGGCCGAGGGCGCGTCGTTGGTGTGCAGCGTGGTGAACACCAGGTGGCCGGTTAGCGCGGCCTGAACCGCCATCTCGGCGGTGGCGAGATCGCGCACCTCGCCCACCATGATGATGTCCGGGTCCTGGCGCATGAGCGCGCGCAAGCCCTGTGCAAAGTCCAGGTCCAGGTGGGCCTGCACCTGGGTCTGGTTGAAGGCCGGCTCGATCATTTCGATCGGATCCTCCACCGTGCTCACGTTGACCTCTTCGGTCGCCAGGCGCTTGAGCGTGGCGTAGAGCGTGGTGGTCTTGCCCGAGCCGGTGGGTCCGGTCACCAGCACGATGCCGTGCGGGTGTTTGGTAAGGGCCTCCCAGCGCTGCGCGTCGTGGGCGGCGAAGCCCAGCGCGCTCAGGTCCTTCACCGTCGATTCGGGATCGAAGATGCGCATGACGAGCTTTTCGCCGAAGGCGGTGGGCAGCGTCGACAGGCGCATCTCCACCTCTTCGCCGCGCACACCAGCCACGCCGGGCCGCAGCGTCTTGATGCGCCCGTCTTGCGGGCGGCGGCGCTCCACCACGTCCATGCGACCCAGCAACTTGATGCGCGCGGTCATGGCGTTGAGCACGCCGATCGGCATCTGGTAGACCGGGTGCAGCACGCCGTCGATGCGAAAGCGGATCACGCCCTGCTCGCGCCGCGGCTCCAGGTGGATGTCGCTGGCGCGCTGGTCAAAGGCGTACTGCCACAACCAGTCGACCACCTGCACCACGCCCTGGTCGTTGGCGTCGAGCTGCTTGTTGGCCTTGCCCAGCTCCACCAGCTGCTCGAAACTGCCAAAACCGCCCTGCCCGCCGCTCTTGCTGGCGGCGCGCACCGACTTGGCGAGCGCAAAAAACTCGGCGGTGAAGCTGCTGATGGCCTGCGGGCTGGCCAGCACCAGGCGCACGTTCTTGCGCGTCTGACGCTGCACCTCGGGCACCCAGTCGCGAATGAAGGGTTCGGCCGTGGCCACCACCACCTCGATCGGGCTCACCAGCACCGGCAACACCTTGTGGCGCTCGGCGTAGGCCGCGCTCATCACGTCGGCCACCTTGCCCACGTCCACCTTGAGCGGATCGATGCGCATGTAGTCCAGCCCGCTGCGCTGGGCCAGCCACTGGGTGAGCAGCTCCACATCGAGCACATGGCTGTCGGACTTGCGCGCCATGCCCACCACCGAGAGGCGCTGCAGCGGATGCTGCGCGCTGTGCGCCGAGGCGCAGCGTGCCACGGTGCGTTCGGCCTCGATGCTGGAGATCACGCCGTCGTCCAGCAACCACTGCACCAGCGTGCGCCAGTCCAGCGGGCCGATGGGGTCTGCCGCTCCGGGCGTCTTGCTGGAAGGTTTCACGGGCATGTCAGGCCACCGGCTTGAACAGTTTGAGCCACTTGACCGCGGGCAGACCCCAGCGCTCCTGCACCGCCTCGGCGCGGGCCAGCAGCTGCATGCGCGTGGGCCGGTGGGGCGTGCGCTGGGCCAGCACCACGGTGTTGCCTTCGCGCGTGGGCTTGAAGGCCCACACGGCGTCTGCTCCGAATGCGGCGCACAGGCTTTGCAGCGAGCGCTCGTAGCTGGCATCTCGTCCGAACAGGTTGACCGTGAGGCAGCCTTCGTCGGTCAGGGCGTTGCGGCAGTCGGCGTAAAAGTCAGGGCTGTCGAGCACGGGCGCGGCGGCCTCGTGGTCGTACAGGTCCACCTGCAGCGCGTCATACGCACCCAGGTGGTCGGCCCGGCGGATTTCCTCGCCCGCATCGGCCAGCACCACCCGCAGCTTGGGGCCATCGGCCGGCAGCTTGAACCAGCTGCGACACACCACCACCACCTGCGGGTTGATCTCGATGGCGGTGGTGTCCATGCGCAGTTTCTTGAAGCAGAACTTGGTGAGCGCGGCCGATCCCAGGCCGAGCTGGAGGGCTCGGCGTTTGCCCACGGAATCGGGCTCCACGAACAGCAGCCAGGCCATCATGCGCTGGACGTAGTCGAGCTCGATGTCGAACGGGGCGTCCAGCAGCATGGAGCCCTGTATCCACTCGGTGCCCAGGTGCAGGAAGCGCACCTCGCTGTCTTCGGAGATGGTCACTTCGGGCAGGGTCTGCGGTGCGCGGCGCTGGCGCGCGGCGGCGTTGGCGCCGGCCTTCATGCCGGGACCCCGCTACCGCAAATGCGTGGCGGCGAGCACAATCCATCGGCCTGTGGGACTGGGGTTTCGGCGGTGGCTGGGTGCCCGCTGGGGCGTGATGGGTTCGGCATCGTGGTGTGTGAACTTCAGGAGGAATCATTATGAACACGGAAGTCATCTGGAATTTCCTGGTCACCCAGGGCGCCGACTTCGGCCTCAAGGTGCTGGGCGCGATCGTGGCCTGGGTGGTGGGCCGCTGGCTGATCGGCATCGCGGTGGGCCTGATCGGTCGGGGCATGGAGCGTGGACGCAAGCTCGACGAGACCCTGATCCGCTACCTCAAATCCATCATCTCGGTGCTGCTGACCCTCATCCTGATCCTCGCGATCCTGGACATCTTCGGTGTGCGCACGACCTCGTTCGCGGCTCTGCTGGCCGGCGCAGGCCTGGCGATCGGCGCGGCCTGGAGCGGGCTGCTGGCGCATTTCGCGGCGGGCATCTTCCTGCAGGTGTTGCGGCCCTACAAAGTGGGCGACTTCATCAGCGCCGGCGGCGTGACCGGCACGGTGAAGGAGCTGGGCCTGTTCACCACCGCCATCCTCACGCCGGACAACGTGATGACCATCGTGGGCAACAGCAAGGCACTGTCGGACAACATCCAGAATTTCAGCCAGGAGCCGTTCCGCCGCGTGGACTGTCTGGCGAAGGTGGCGAACAGCGTGGACGTGACCGACGCCATGGCGCGGCTTCGGGTTGCAGTGGCGGCGATCCCCAACGTGATCGCGTCGCCCGCGCCCGATGTGGAGATCCTGCAGTTCACGCCCGAGGGGCCATTGCTCTGCGTGCGCCCCTACACGCACACGGACCACTACTGGCAGGTCTACTTCGACACGCACAAGGCGGTGGTGAGCACCTTTGGCGCGGCGGGGTACCCCGTGCCCGAGACGCCTGTGTTGCATCGCACCGTATCCGCCTGAGGGTTTTTTCTGGCCACCTGCGGCTGCCACGGGGCGGGCTGACCGACTCCGCGAGGTCGTCGTCAGAAGATCAACGACTCAGGCCGCCACCCCATGTCGCCGCAACACTTCGGCCCATGCGGAGAGCTTGCGGTCAAAGCTCCAGCTCGCGTTGGCCGGGCTGGTGGACGGCAGCTTGTAGACCGGCACACCCAGCCGCTCCGTGTGCCGCGCGTGGCGGTAACTCTCACCGCCGTTGTGTGCAATCGCCTCCAGCCGCGGACAGGCGCGCAGCACCGCCGCGACATCGTTGAGCTCCGCGTGCTGGATGTTCGCGTCCAGGCTGCCTTCGCGCTCGCAGGTGCCGTACACATCCCACACGCCCAGACCATGTTCGCGCAGCGAGGCCACACGCTGGGCATAGTCCATCGCCAGCAAGGGTTGCGCCCACAAGGCACCGAGGATTCTCCAGAAGTGGTTTTGCGGATGGCCGTAGTACTGCTGCGCACGCAGCGAGGCCACGCCCGGAAAACTGCCCAGTACCAGCACGCGCGTGTTCGCGTCCAGCACCGGCGCGAGGCCCTGCAGTCGGCTCATGCCGATCGGACCAATGCCGCCAGGCGGGGCAGCACGGCCAGCGCGTTGGCGGTGGTGGCACACATCAGGTCCCCGGCGGACAAGCCGCGCAGCTCTGACACCACCGCACCGATGCGCGGCAACTCGGCCGGGCTGTTGACGCCCTGCGCCTGGCCCGCTGCGCGCTCGGCGGCCGTGGCGTAAAGCCAGTGCGGTGGAATGTCGGGTGCGTCGGTCTCCAGCACCAGAGCCGACAGCGGCAGCTCGGTGGCCAGGCGGCGCAACTGCCGCGCCGGCTCGAAGGTGACAGCACCGCCAAAACCCAGCTTGAAGCCCAGACCCAGAAACGCCTGCGCCTGCTGCTCACTGCCATTGAACGCGTGAGCGATACCGCCGCCCGTGGGCAGCTCGCGCAGGTGCTTGAGCAGCATGTCGGCGCTGCGCCGCACAT